>NZ_CAJMZF010000038.1:0-80168 GCF_905220245.1 Paraburkholderia sp. J63
ACGAGCCGCCGACAGTAATTGTTTGCGCTCAAGCGTGGTCAAGTTCATCTTTTCCATGTGTTTCATTGAATACCAAATCAGGTGCTTTTTCAATGACGCAATGGACTAGGCCATGCGCCGGCGCTATCTGGACGGTCGACGGCTTCGCATCTTGCTTTTGATTTCCGTATGCTTGCGAAGCAGGCGTCGGTAGTCCCGCTGTTTGGATTGTGCTCATTTTTATGCTATTAACATGAATACGAGGTATGATATTTTGAAGTCGCTGTGAGCCGATTTCAGCCCAGGCATAAGAAGAAGCCGGAATTGCGAACGGAGGCCTCCGTGCACGACCTCAGCCGATTTCTCCTCCTGCTACATCGTGCCGCCCGCGAGGTTCCCTTCGAGGATTTCCAGGAGCATGCGCTGACTTTACTCAAGCGCATAGTGCCGTTCGATGCCGCCCGATGGGGAACCGCACGTCATGACGCGCGGGGCGCTGAATTTCACGCGCCGTATTTGTATAACGACTCCCCGGAGACACTATCGGATTACGAGACGTTTCGTGAACATGACGGTGCTGGCAGGTGGTGCCTCGCTCATCTCGACACCGTGGGAAACTTCGAGCTGCACGCTCTCTACGCAGGCTATCCCTATCCGGGATTGCTCAACTACATCCGCCGATACCGCCACATGCATGCGCTCATTATTGGATGTAGGTCTGGGGACGATGGCTTGCATCAGGCGATCTCACTCTACGGCGCGTACGAGGACAAGCCATTCGACGAATCGCACCGACAGTTTCTCCAGACCGTCTTTCCCCATCTTACGGAGGCTTTGCATACGAGTCTCATACTCAAAATGGAGCGTCTCCGGCCATGTCGGTGCGACGCCATTTGGTCCCTTGCGATATGCGACGCGTCGGGGGACTATTGTTTCGTAGAGCCTAGCTTTCGAGAGATGCTGCGCCAAGAGTGGCCGGACCTCACGCATTGCACTTTGCCAGCGCCGCTCGCTGCAGTGAGCGATTCCCGCGCGCCCTCGCACCTGCAGGGCCGCGCCGTCATATTTTTCCTTGACGTTGTAAAGGACGTGGTTTTCATACGAGCGCGCGCGCGTATGCCTGTTGATGCGCTCTCGCGGCGCGAGCTTGAGATCGCTGGGCTGGCGGCCGCCGGACTCACTCACAAGGAAATCGCGAAATCCCTGATGCTTTCGCCCGCAACTGTTCGAAATCATCTACAGGCGATTCACGATCGCGCCGGCGTGCGCAACAATACCGAACTTATCGAGCAGCTCAAACGTGCCGGTTTCTAGCGCTCACGCCACCAGCGTTCAACCGGGGCTTCCAGATGGATGAAATGCCCTGTGTTTACTTCGGTGGACCGTGCGTGAGGAAAGAGTTGCGTCCATGTAAAGCGCTCGGCGTCGATGTTGACAAGCTGGTCCTCGCGGCCAAATACCAGTTGCACGGTCCGAATGCCAGTGGCGGCCTGTGGCAAAGGTTGCGGCTCGGCCCAGAAGTCCTGCACGATCACTTCGAATGCGCTTGAGTCCACGACGCTCTCATGCGTCAGCAAATTCATATACCAACGACGGCGGGTATCGGCCTCGGCACTCCAGTAGAGATCGAAGAAGTTGGCGCAACTCGTGACATGAGCTGCGAGGCGCGCGAAGCGTGAGTGGTCGCTCGCCGCCTTGAACTCTTCGAGTGCGGCGAGCAACGGTTCCGACGTGGGCGAAATCGTGAGTAGGCGCGTCGCCAAGCGCACAAACGCGTCGCCCATGTCATAGACAGGCGCGAGCAGCCAGAGCCTATCGATATATTGAGGAACGCGCTTCGCAAGTCGCAACGCGAGATGCGCGCCGAACGAATGCGCGATGATATCGACCGGACGTCCGCGCGACTCGGCGAGCATCCGGATCTCGTCTTCTGCCGCATCCACTAGTGCCTCGAACGGGCGCGCGAATAGCACGACCGATCGTGGCTGGTCCCACCAGTGAATCGACAGCGTCTTCCCGTAGAGGTTGCGCTCAGCGATCGAGGAAAGCCCCGGACCGCCATGCAGGAACAGCGCAGACAGGGGAGTGTTCATGCTCGCTCCGGTTGGCTTGTCGGCTTTGTCGAATGCTTACGAAGGTAAGTTGCAGTGAAAATTGTGCACTATGCTCGTGGCTGAACCATTGCGCGAATGCGCTGGCCGACCGTTCGAAGCGTCTTCCTGCCGCTTGCGTCGGCGGTGCTACAAGCGCAGTCCACGTTCGCGCGCCCAAGTTCCTGAGCGCGGCACGACACCGGCGTCCCAAGTGTCAGGTTACGTGCTTGGAAAGGTGAGGGCAATGATGCAAATGCACTATTGAGTCGAGATTGCCGGAACTGCTAGCTTGATACCGTGTGGGCAGACGACCATGCATCATCTGGTTGCCCAACATCGACGCTTTTCCGCACTGTGCGTACAGCAAGGCTCGTTCGAGCGGCCGCGCCAGAGTTTATTTCCATGACCCACGGAACCCTGAGGTCAACATGAAAAACAATAGAGTGATTCCAGTGACCAATGTATCCGAACAATTGTCGTCATTCACCCTAGGATTAAAACGGGCAAGACAACAACTGCGAACCGCAGGCTACGTGACTTTGCTGTTTCTGCTCGCGGTTCCGGCTTGTTACGCCCAGGGGGCGCCAAGCGTGGACACCTCAAAAATCGAATACTACGAAGCTATGTCCAGCGTAACCGTAACGTCGCTGTCGAGTGTCACGAGCATCAGAGGAATCACTGTTTCCGTCGCGTTCGCCAATTCGTCAAGCCAGAACCAGAATATTTATTACCGAATCGTCTGGCTTGATCAGGCCGGCAACGCGGTCGGTAGCCGGATGCCATGGAATGTGCTTGCCATTGGCGGGAATTCGGATCGGTCTATTTCGCTGACAACTAACGATCCATCCGCCTCGACTTATCGAATCCAGATTAGTCTCGGCAGAAATTTTTAAGGCTGTGCGCCCACAAATCAGACCGTTCAACATAATGAAATAAGGTGACGGAAATGGAATTCTGCCGATTTCTTATGCATATTGTTCTATTCATCTCGACTGCAGTTCTGATTTCAGCCTGTGGCGGCGGTGGTAGTGACAACGCCTCCAGCGGGCCGGGCGGACCGAGCTTCATTAGCTGGTCGGGCAGTAGCAACGGTTCTGTCGTGCTTGCGGCCAACAATGTCCAGATTCAGTTTCTTACCAACGGTGATTTGTACTATAGCAACGTCGAATATACGAACGTCAAGTTGGCGTCAACAAGCAGTGCCACCGTCGACTTGAATGGGACGCCGTTTGCGACCGTCACAAACACGACCGGTTCGAACGGCTCAACGATTGCAGTCCTTTATTGCGCGGGTACTACCACACTGGCCCAGATCGTTCCGACCGGTACGACGATTTCCATCGTCTGCGGGGGCGGCACGACGTCCGGCGGAGGCAGCAGCGGAACGGGTAGCAGCAGTTCGGGTTCAAACGGTGGCTCGACGGGGACAAGCGGCACCTACGGTGCAATCGCGGCGTCCGGCAACCAGACACATCTGCTGGGCGAAGGCATTTCGCATGACTATCCTACACAGGACGATGCGGACAACGCTGCAGTTTCAGCTTGCGCGTCCAATGGCGTAGCGGGCTGCGGCACCGTCACAGTCTTTGGCTCCGGCCAATGCGGTGCCTTGGCCGTCGGCAGCAACCTCGCTTGGGGCGCTGCCAGCGGCAGTTCTATGACCAACGCGCAAACCAGTGCGCTTAACGGATGTACCAGCGCTGGCGGGCAGGGGTGCAGTGTTCAGTTGGCAGCTTGTAACTGATCCTGTCGCATGAAAGCCTTGGAGTGTTGATTCGCGAGAACGCGGCTTCTGCTAGCGCAGACGTCATTGGGCAAATCCATGCTCATTGCCAAGGAGGTTGACATGGAAACGGAAATCTCCTTCCGGACGCGGTCGGTCATTAACTGCTCCACAACAAGCCTCGAATGCCTGATCATCGTCGTTGCCAGCATTGCTGGTAGGAGCATGCGGCGGCGGAGGAGGGGCTCAGTCCGTCGGTACGGCCATTGAAGGCGAAGCATTCATGGGGGCGGTCTCAAACGGAACGGTCACGGCCTACAAAATCGTGAACGGTACACAAGGTGCGGAGCTCGGTAGCGCGTCGACGGATAGCGTCGGCGACTATTCGGTCAATCTCGGCTCCTATACGGGACCGGTCCTGTTACAGTTAAGCGGTGGCACTTATGTGGATGAAGCAACCAATGGCAACGTCGCACTGTCGATCCCGATTCGCGCGGCGGTGGCGAATGCGGCCGGAACAATGACGGTCAGCGTCACAGGCCTGACCGAAGTCGTAGTTGAGAGCGCTCTCGCTGACCCGGGAGGACTGACGCCGCCCAATATTCAGAAGGAAAACAACGCGATCAAAACCGAACTTGGATTCGATCCAGAGACGACGTTACCAATCAGCGCGTTGGCCGCTCCCCCGTCTTCCGCGACGACGCTGCAAGTGGACTACGGTAGCTACCTTGCCGGCCTATCCCAATACGTTGCAGATAGCGGCGAAACAATGCGGACGGCCTTGCAGAATTACGCTGCCGCCATCAAGAGCGGAGGGTTGATTTACAACACCAACATCCTGGTGTCGCAAAGCAAGTTTCTCGAAAGGAATGCGAACAACAAATCGGGGGTGGCCACCTTGGCCGCCCTGATGGCGACGGCCAACCCCGTGGCTGCCACGTCAAGCACCGCGAGTACCGTCCTTGCCTCAACATTGATCGATCACTATGTGCCTAGCGCCGTCACGCCCACCGGACCGGAAATCTTCGTTACGGAAAGCGCTATGATTAATGGCAAAGCTACGAGTTTTTTCCCGACGGGGGGCAATACGGGTATCTCATATGGCCCGATGTTCGCCGGCGCCACTTTCTCTTCGGCTCGGCCGTGCGATGTCTATGTGGTTTCCGCAGACTACTACGGGGGTGAGAGCGAGCTGTTCCTGGACAACTGCGGAACACTACCTGGAATGCAGCCTTCAACGGCGATTTCCAGCCTGGGATGGTACTCAGACGCGTCGTTGGCCGCGCCTGAGCCGCCCGCTCCACCCGGTGATGGAAGCTGCACGACGACAGCCTATTTGTTCTCGGGTTGGTCGGGCATTTGCCAAGGGGCCAGCAATTGCTCAGCCTCGCTTACAGCCAATACACTACCTTCGGCCTACAACGGCACGATCCAACTAGCAGTTACCGCCAATTTCACCACCCAGACTGCAACTGGACTGTGCAGCGACGTACCTGACCTATCGGGCTCCTCACCGAGCTCATTCGCGGGCTCCGACGCTGGCTCATGGGAGGGCAATTGCAGCATTTCCAATGGTTCCGGAGCCGCGAATACAGTCGCTGTGTCCGGATCCGTCTCCGCGACCATTTCCTCGACCGGCGCAGTAAGCGGTTCCTTCAGTGGTGACGAGTCGGGCAGCATATCGGGAACCATCAACGCCAATGGGTCGCTTACAGCAACGTCTCAAGGCAACGCTGGATCGGACACGTGGAGCGGACAGTTCCAAGACACGAATGGAACGGTGACCGGATCCGGTAGCTGGTCGGGGCCAATGTCTGGGGGAAGCTGCAATGGCAACTGGAGCGTCAGCCAGAGTTAGTCGGAGCGTTAATCTTTGAAAGGTGTCGCCGGACAGTCACGGCGCGGCGCAATGGAGCCAGCGGAAACCGGAGTAAACAGGCAGATTCGAATGGGCTCAAGAATGCGGCTTTTTTGTTCGCTTCGGCAACTGTGTCTTCACTGCT
Source organism: Paraburkholderia sp. J63 (assembly GCF_905220245.1). NCBI lineage: Bacteria > Pseudomonadati > Pseudomonadota > Betaproteobacteria > Burkholderiales > Burkholderiaceae > Paraburkholderia > Paraburkholderia sp. J63. The sequence goes on from NZ_CAJMZF010000038.1 coordinate 5,799, forward strand.
TTCTGACCTCGGTTTGGACTTGCGGAAGCTCTCACCTTCGATTACGAGGCGATAGGCATTGTGTGGTGTGGCCGGTCCAGCGTCGCGGCGCCGCAGGATGCGAGTGCCGGGGAGCGTATCAGCCCATTCGTTAGATCTTACGTAACTTGACGTGACTATCGAAGCCGCGCTGTCGTACCTGCAGGCTGAGCTGCTTTGCGGACTTGCACCCAAACGGGCCACCACGGGGCGCTTTCGCTGTTGGGCCGGTAGCAGATGACCGAGCGATAGCCGACTGCGGCAACTTCGGCTACCTCGAAGCACGTGATCTGGCCGGCGCTCGCGAAGCCCGTGGTATTGCACGAATTTGCATGTACTCCTGACTAGCTCGAAGAGTAGCGGCGCTGCGCGTGCACCGCAGCAACGCGCTCGAGCACGGCAAAGATCGCCATGCCCGCAAGCATGGCGACTACGAAGAGCCATGCGCGCGGCTGGCCGCTCGCGGCGCTCACGAGCGCGGGGCCGGGGCAGAAGCCCGCGAGGCCCCAGCCCGCACCGAAGATGAGGGCGCTGGCGATCAGGCGCGTGTCGACGCGGCGTGCCGTGGGCAACTGCATGGGCGCACCGAGCACGCTCGCGGTGCGCGTGCGTGCGAGCCGAAAGCCGATGCTCGCGATAGCGACGGCGCCCGCCATCACGAAGGCGAGCGAGGGGTCCCACTGCCCGGGCAAGTCGAGGAAACCCAGCACCTTGGCCGGATTCGCCATCCCCGAGACGATCAAGCCGAGGCCGAAAAGCAGCCCGCAGGCGAAGGCGCTGACGTTGCGCGTCGCGTTGCGTCCGCCGCCGTTGCGCTGAGGATTGCCGCTGGACTGGTTCATCTCACGCTCCCGCGAGGTGGCGCACCGCGAACACGGTGACGAAGCCGGCGGCCATGAAGAGGCCGGTGGCGACGAACGAGCGCAGCGAGCCGCGCGCGATGCCGCATACGCCGTGGCCGCTCGTGCAGCCCGAGGCGTAGCGCGTGCCCACGCCGACGAGGAGCCCGGCGACGGCGAGCGTGACGGGCGAAGCATCGATGGTCGGCGACATGGCCCCGGCGCCTGCATTGGCAATCCCGGTGGCGTTCGCAGCGACGAGCCGCCAGAGCCACGGCGCGGCGACAAGGCCCGCGACGAATGCGATACGCCAGGCGCGCTCCCCGTGCCCACCTTGCAACAGCCCGCCTACGATGCCGCTGATGCCCGCGACGCGCCCATTGCCGAGCACGAAGAGCGCGGCGGCGGCACCGATCATGAGGCCGCCCGCGAAGGAAGCGAGCGGCGTGAAGTGCGCGAGATCGACGTTCATTCCGGATGCTCCGGCTGCGCCTTGATCTGGCCGCAGTAGAGGCTGGATAGCGTCTGCATCACCGCGATGACCTCGTGGCTCGCGAGGCGGTAATAGATGTACTTGCCTTCGCGACGCGTCTCGACGAGTCCTTCCTCGCGCAGCACGCCCAGATGCTGCGAAAGACTGGGCTGATGCACGCCGACGAGCGCTTCGAGCTCGCCCACGTTGCGCTCGCCTTCCGTGAGCTGGCACAAAAGGAGCAGCCGGTCTTCATGCGCGAGCGCCTTGAGCAGGGCGCAGCACTTTTCCGCGGATTCGCGCAGCGCCTCGCGCGCTCCAGGAGTCAGCGGTGAATTCATGTGTCGTGGCGCCGAGCGCGTAAGGAAGCGATGAACGTGCAGGTTGGCATGGAGCACCCGACAGTTGGTGAGCAAATATTATATCGATTCATAATATGTGTTGGACGGCACTGTGACAGCGCTCCGCGCGCGCTTTGTCCGAAATTCGAAAGCATCTGTCCACTCGACTGCGCGCCGGCAATCTAGACTCCGCTTCATGCCATTGCCGCTTCGCTCTGCGAGTGCGAAGCCAGCCACCCTACGACCCAAGCGGAGTCACGCCATGAAAGCCATCCAGTTCAAGACCTTCGGTACCCCCGACGTGCTCGAGTTCGTCGATCTGCCCACGCCCGCGCCCGCGGACGGCAGCGCGCTCGTGCAGGTGAAAAGCGCGTCGGTTAATCCGAGCGACGTGAAGAACGTCTCCGGTCACTTCGATCACACCGTGCCGCCGCGCGTGCCGGGGCGCGATTTCAGTGGCGTCGTGATGGCCGGCCCCAGCGAATGGATCGGCGCCGAAGTCTGGGGCACGGGCGGCGACATCGGCTTCACGCGCAACGGCACGCATGCCGAGTTCATCGAGATTCCGGCGGCGGCGCTCGCGCGCAAGCCCGCGTCGCTCACGCATGAGCAGGCCGCTTCAATCGGCGTGAATTTTGTGGTGGGCTGGCTGGGCACCGTCGATTACGCGCAGCTCGCCGCGGGCGAGACGATCGCCGTGATCGGCGTATCGGGCGGCGTGGGCGGCGCGGTCACGCAGATCGCGAAGGCGCGCGGCGCACGCGTGATCGGCATCGCGCGCGAGGAACCGCCTGCGGACTCGCCGGCCGCGCGCTTGATCGACGCCTTCGTGCCGATGGACGGCGACACGGTCCGGCGCGTGCAGGAGTTGACCGGCGGTGCGGGTGCGGACGTGGTCTACGACGCCGTGGGCGGCGTCGCGTTCGAGCTGGCGCTCGGGCTCGCGAAGCGGCGCGGACGGGTGGTCGAGATCAGCGCCACGGGCAAGCGGCGCGTGGAGTTCGATCTGATCGACTTCTATCACAACGAGACGCAGCTTTTCGGCGCCGACAGCGCCAAGCTCGGCGTCGTCGAGGCCGCGCCGATCATGCGCGCGCTCGCCGAAGCCTTCGACGCGGGGCGCTTCGCCGCGCCGGTGGTGGCCGAGCGCTATCCGCTCGAGCGCGCGCGCGAAGCGTATGCGGCCGTGGCGGCGGGTACGCGGGGGCGCGTCGTGATCGAGATCGCCTGACGCGTCTCGCCAGAGATGCCAGGGATCGATGATGACGACCCATCACGCCAAACGGAAAAACACGGGAGTCCCACGATGAAGGCTTATCTGGTTTCGTTCGCCGTGGGCGCGCTCGCAGGTCTCATTTACAGCCTGCTCGACGTGAAGTCGCCCGCGCCGCCCACCATCGCGCTCATCGGCCTGCTCGGCATGCTGGCGGGCGAGCACGGCATCGGTTTCGTGCGCACGTGCATCGCCCATTTCGCGGGTTGATCGCGGGCCCGAAAGCGCCTCAGGTCTGCGCCCGCACCAGCCGCTCCGGAAAATGCGTGCGCAGCGTGCGCGGGTCGAGCAGCGCGAGGTCCTTGTCGAGTTCGAGCGTGACGAGGCTGCGCGTCTGCGCGTCGAGCGCCTTGCGCAGCGCGCCGAGGAACGCGGGCGGCGCGGCCAGCACGAGCGTGCCGTAGCGCCCGTCATTGCGCGCCTTGGCGAGCGTTGTCGCGACCTGCGATGCGAACAGGGTGGTCTCGTGTTCGTGGTGCGCAGTATCGGGATCACTCGGCTGGCGGCCGCCCGCGGAGCGCTCGGTGCGCCCCGAGCGGTCGCTCACGAGGCTCTGTTCGGGCACGCGGCTTTCCGGATGGAGCAGCGTCTCGATTTCCTCGATGGCGCCCAGCGGACTTTCCGTCGCGAAGATGCGTGCGGTCACGCGGTTGGCGACGACGACCCAGATCATGTTCGACATGCTAGCCTCCCTGCCGGTGCTTCGGCGCAACGCACAGCCGAAGCGGTGAGTGGATTCGCGCGGCGCGGCGCGAACGTCAAGGGTAACGCGTTCGCGGTTTGCGGCGGCGCGGCATGCGCGGCCGATGCTCCGGACGCGCCCGGGTTTGCGCCATGCCATGCTTCATGGCGATTTTCATGGCGATCTGCGGCATGCTCTTCGTCCTCCCATGTTTCGGGAGGATGTTTCCCATGGATGCCGGATTCTGTTTTCCGGCGGAAGGGTCTATCTTGCAGACTCCACGGGCACGCAGCGAGGAGCCGCAAAATGGATACGTCCGCCATTCGTCATTCGAGCGATGTCGCGTTCACGCCGACGGTGAAGGCCATGCAGACGCGCCTCGGCTCGCGCGAAATCTATGCCCGCATGGAAGCGCAGCGCGGCTTCGGCACCGACCTCACGGCCGATGTCAGCGCGTTCATCGAGGCGCAGCGCAGCGTATTCCTCGCCACCGCGAACGCCGACGGCCAGCCGTACATCCAGCATCGCGGCGGCCCGCCGGGGTTCCTGCACGTAGTGGACGCGCGCACCATCGCGTTTGCGGACTTCATCGGCAATCAGCAATACATCACGCTCGGTAATTTGACGGACAACCCGAAGGCGTATCTGTTCCTCATCGATTACGCGCGGCGCAGGCGCATCAAGATCTGGGGCGACGCGCGCGTCGTGGAGGATGCGGTGTTAGTGGAGCGGCTGATGCCGCCCGGCTACAAGGCGCGTGCCGAGCGCGCGATTCGGTTTACGGTCACAGCGTGGGACAGCAACTGTCCGCAGCATATTCCGCAGCGTTTCGAGGCTGGGGATGTGAAGGCAGCGCTAGAGGCGCGCGATGAGCGCATCCGGGAGATGGAGGAGGCGGCGGTGCAGCGAGACGCGCGTGTGCGGGAACTGGAAACCGAGGTGGCGCGCCTGCGGGAATGCGCGCGCGATTAAAGCTGGCCGGACTCGACCCAAACGAAGGTGACCCAAACGAACGGTGCGCCGGCCACGCAGCACACCAACGCCGCGTGGCCGGCCCCATTGATTCCAGCGGTCTTATTTGACCTTGTCGGCTTCGTTCGTGATGGCGTTACCGCCCTTCGAAATATCCTGGCCGGCGCCAGCGATGGTGTTGCATGCGGCAAGCGTGACGGCGAAGAGGGCAAGGGCAATCGCAAGATAACGGCTCATGTCGGCTTATATGGACGCCTCCCGGTTTGCCAGGTGATGTTCAATGTGCGGCGCACAGGATCAGGTTGCAGACTTATATCCGGCCTTTGATGCGGACGCGGGTCCGCTGGCCCTGATGGAATTTGCCGGGGAAGGCCTCATCTCCTGGGAGTCCTCGAAGGACCGGCCGACATTCAGGCTTGCTTCCCCGCGGTCCGACCTGTTTTGCCATCACGCTTACATCTATCTGCGCAACCTATTGACGGTCCAACTCCTATAGTGGGTTGATCTTCTACGCGGCGTGAGCGACGTAGCCTGATTGGTATGTGCGACCGTGCGCAAGCAGCGCCCAGATCGTGCGCGCCATCTTGTTGGCCAGCGCCACCACCGCCACGTTGAACGGTCGTCGCGCCAGCAGACATTGCAGGGCTTTGCTCAGGTGTTTGTCATGTGTGAGCACGGAGCGCGCGCCATGAATCAGCAAGGTGCGCAAATACACGTCGCCTCGTTTGCTGATGCCCAACAGCTTCACACGCCCGCCAGTGCCGCTCTGACGCGGCACCAAGCCCAGGAACGCAGCGAATTCGCGTCCCGAATGAAACGTGCTTGCCTCGCCGATCGTCGCAATGGCGGCGGTGGCGCTAAGCAAGCCTACGCCCGGAATCGCCATGAGCCGCCTGGCCGCTTCGTTTTCGCGTCGCCAGAGCGCCAGCCGGCGCTCGATGGCAGCCATGTCGTGCGTGAGCGCCTCGATGCGCTGCAGTTGTTCTCGCAGCGTCTCGATCACCATCGCCGGCAATGTGTCGGCCAATTCCGTCAACGCCCGCGCTGCGTCGGCCATGCTGCGCCGGCCGGCTGGCACGCCTGCGCCGAACTCGTAGAGCAGGCCGTGCATCTGGTTGATCTGCATCTGGCGCATCTTCATCAACTGTTCACGCACGCGGTGCAACGTCAGCACGCTTTGCTGAGCTTCGCTCTTGACAGCGACAAAGCGCATCTCCGGACGTTGCGCTGCTTCCCAGATCGCCTGGGCATCGGCGGCATCCGTCTTGTTGCGCTTCACGAATGGTCTGACAAAGTGCGGGGCAATTAACCTCACCTCGTGCCCCAGCGCCACCAACTGCCGGGCCCAGTAATGCGCGCTGCCGCATGCCTCCAAGGCCACTATCGCCGGTGCCCGATTTGCGAAGAACGGGCGCACTTGAACTCGCTTCAGTTTCAGCCTTCCGACTTCGCCTGTTTCCATGTCGACCCAGTGAATCTGGAACACTCGCTTTGCCAAGTCCACGCCGAATGTCGTAGTCTTCATTTCGAGCCCTCCTTACCCCTGTGTGGTCGTTTCAACACCACCACTTTGGCACTCTGATGCCGTCGGGTACAGCGAGGGCTCCGCCGTTTCTACTGCCCCTCCAATCCGACGGAAGACGGAGGCGTCCATACCATCTCCTTATGCTTTCTAATGGGCGTTCAGGCGGATGCTCGGTCGACATTGCAGGACCACTCGCGCCGCCTGCAGGAATTGTACGCGCGAACCGGGGACACATGCTTGGGCCGCGCCGGGCCTGCGGCGGCCGGCGCTTTCCGATAGTCGTCCTTTTCGGTCAGGTGGGGACAGAGCTGCGTCAGAGGCGGCTCAAGTGCGCCGCTGATGCTTGCGCACCACGAGCCATTTAGGCGAGCGAAACCGCACGATGCTCACGTAGAGCCAGACGTAAGTGAGCGCAAACACCACCACGAAGCAGAACAGATGCAGCGTGTGGCGCCAGAACAGCGTGGCCGGGATCACGGCTACGAGGCACAGCAACCAGAGGTAGGGCGAGGTCAGCGAATTGCGGCGCGTGAGTTCGCGCGCGGTGCGCGCACCGACGGCCCAGCGCATCAGGCGCTTGTAGACGAGCATGTGCAGGTGCACGCCGTCGGGGATACCCGGCGACATGCCGCGCACGAACTTCTTCCGGTAGATCGAGAAGCAAGTCTCGAAGATCGGGTACATGAAAAGCAGCACCGGATACCAGGCCGAGACGTCGCGGTTGCGCATCACGAGCAGGATCGCCAGCTCGGCCAGCATGAAGCCGATGAAGTACGCGCCGCCGTCGCCGAGAAAGATCAGGCCCGCCGGAAAGTTCCAGATGAAGAAGCCCAGCACCGCGCCCATCATGATGAACGACGCGGAGAGCACGACCGCGTCGTGCACCTGGAACGCCACGTAGGCGAGCGAGGCGAACATCATGAAGGCGACCATCGAGGCGAGGCCGTTGAAGCCGTCGATGATGTTGATTGCGTTGGCGAGCGCCGCCACGGCCAGCACGGTGATCGCGCACGAGATCGCGGCGTAGGAAAGCAGGAAGTCGAGCGGCGGCACGCTGATGCGCGTGACGGCGATGTCGAGCGCGAAGTAAGCGAGCGCGGCGGCGGCCATGGTGCAGATCAGGCGCGCGAGCGGCGAGACTTTCTTGGTCAGATCCTCGACGAGCCCCGAGGCGAACGCGGGCAGCCCGCACGCGACGATGCCGAGAATCCCGCCCGAGACGGCCGGATACGTGAAATGAAGCTGCGCCGCCCCGACCACGAGCCCGACGAGGATGCCGGTGCCGCCGATGCGCGGCACGGGGCGCGCATGGAATTTCTGCACGCCCGCGAGATCGGAGTCGACGGAGAATCTTTCATGCAGATGCGCATAACGCACGATCAGCAGCGTGACCAGCAGCGAGACAAGAAAGCCGAGTGCGAAACTAAGCATGAAAGGTGAACGCAGGGCGAGAAGGGGGAATCCACAATTATACAAAGGCGGCGTGGCGCTTTCGGCGTGCGACGGGCGCCGAGCAGGCAAGGGCGCAACGGGGAACACGTCGCGCGCACCTTTGGCGCCCCGCGCGCACCCTTGTGCCATGATGGCCGCACCTCATCCGATGGATTGCGCCCATGTCCCATTCCGCCTGGGTTCGCGAAGCGATCCGCAAGATCGACGCGGACTTCAACCGCTCCGCCGACACGCATCTCGTACCGCTCGACCTGCCCGGCTATCCCGATCTGCGTTTCTATCTGAAGGACGAGTCGAGCCATCCCACCGGCAGCCTCAAGCACCGGCTCGCGCGCTCGCTCTTTCTCTATGCGCTCTGCAACGGCTGGCTCAACGAGAAAAGCACCGTGGTCGAGGCGTCGAGCGGCTCGACCGCGATCTCCGAGGCCTACTTCGCGCGCCTGCTCGGGCTGCCGTTCGTCGCGGTGATCCCGGCCAGCACCTCGCGCATGAAGATCGAGGAAATCGAGTTCTACGGCGGGCGCTGCCATCTCGTGAGCAAGTCCTCGGAGATCTACGAGGAGTCGCACCGCATCGCGCAGGCGCTGGGCGGCCACTTCATGGATCAGTTCACCTACGCCGAGCGCGCGACCGACTGGCGCGCCAACAACAACATCGCCGAGTCGATTTTCAGGCAGCTCGCGGCCGAGGAGCATCCCGTGCCCGCCTGGCTCGTGTCGAGCGGCGGCACCGGCGGCACGATCGCCACGCTCGGGCGCTATGTGCGCTACCGGCGGCACCTCACGCGCGTGCTCTGCGCCGATCCCGAGAACTCGGTGTTCTTCGACTATTTCCGCAGCGTGCTGGCGGGTAAGCCCGACGCGGGGCTCACGCTCGAGACGGGCTCGCGCGTGGAAGGCATCGGCCGTCCGCGCGTGGAGCGCTCGTTCATTCCCACTTGCATCGACGCCATGGTCAAGGTGCCCGACGCGCTCTCGTTCGCGGCCATGCGCTACCTCGCCGGGCGCCTGGGCAAGCGCGTGGGCGGCTCGACGGGGACGAACTTCGTCGGCGTGCTCTGGCTCGCGGAGCGCATGAAGGCGCGCGGAGAGGCGGGCGCGATCGTGAGCCTGCTGTGCGATAGCGGCGAGCGCTACCGGTCGACCTATTACGACGATGCGTGGTTCGCGGCGCAAGGCATCGATCTCGCGGGCGCCGAGGCATGGATCGCGCGCGCCGTGGACGGCGAGCCTGTGTTCGCGGCGGGTTCTGCCGGGGTGGAGTCCGCCGGGTTATAGGACAACGGCGGGACACGCGGAGGCGTGCAGGCCGCGCGCCATGCGGGTTTGCGGCGCTTCGGCGGCGATGCGCGCGCGTGATAGTATGGCGCGCCCGTGTCGGGTCGAGAGCCCATTCGAGGGCCAATTCCGGCGCTCAACCCCTGCATTAACCTGCGCTAACCCATTCGCCCGCGCCCGCGGGCTCGTCATTGCCGATGCCTCAGGATTCCGCTCAGGATCACGCCAACGATCACGACCATGCCGAGCCTTCCGCGAACGACGCTTCGCGCCCGCTCGTGTCGATGCTGCTCATTGCCTACAACCAGGCGAACGTGGTCGCCGACGCCGTTGCAGGCGCCTTGGCGCAGACCTACTCGCCGCTCGAAATCCTGATCTCCGACGATTGCTCGACCGACGGCAGCTGGGCGGCCATCGAAGCGGCCGTGCGCGACTATCGCGGCCCGCACCGCCTCGTGCTCAACCGCAACGAACAGAACGCGGGCATCAGCGCGCATCTCTCGAAGCTGGCCGCCATGAGCCAGGGCGCCTTGCTCGTCGTGGCCGCCGGCGACGACGTCCCGGTGCCCGAGCGCTGCGCGCGGCTCGTCGACTGCTGGAATGCACTGGGGCAGCGAGTGGACCTCATCGCCTCCGATCTCGTCGAGTTCGAGAGCGCGGCAGTGTCGACGGATGCGGGACATGATGTTGGACATGATGTAGGACGCATAGCCCCGACCGACCTCGGCCAGTACCGCCATTTCGACGACTGGGCGCGCGAGCGCCCGTGGGTCGTGGGCGCCTCGCACGCGTGGTCGCGACGCCTGTTCGAGCGCTTCGGGCCGATGCTGCCGGGCGCCATGGCCGAAGACCAGATCATGACGTTTCGCGCGGTCATGTCGGGCGGCGCGTACAGCCTGCGCGAGCCGCTCGTGCGCTACCGGCGCGGCGGCCTTTCGGGCAAGAAGCGCTTTCGCACCGTCGAGCAGTTCGTCGCGCGCGTGAAGCTCACAACGGCCTTCGGGCTTGCCGAGTCGGAGCAGTTTCAGCGCGATGCGCAGGTGGCGGGCGTCGCCGAGCCGATGCGCGCGCTGCTCGTGCCCAAGCTCGCGCGCGAGCGCTATGCGCGCGATGTGTTCGCGGCGGCGGGGTTCGGCGCGAAGCTCGCGCTGCTGCTGCGCACGCCGGACGTGAAAATGGGCTTCAAGATCCGCATGTTTCTTTATGCGGCGTGCCCATGCGTGTACAGGCCGTTCTTCGCGCTGCGCTCGCTCCTGAAGCGCTGAACCCCGCCAACGCTCACGAGCGGGGCGCACCCGCGAGTGTCACTTCCAGCAGGATCGGGTGATCGGGTATGGCCACGCCGAGCTTGCGCACGTCGCGATGGCTCGCGAGCGGGTCTGCCGACACGGTCGGATCGTAGAGATCGACGCGGCTGGCCGTCGCTCCGAAGTCGACTTCCACGTTGGCGGGCGGACTGCTGAGCGGCGTGCCCGCCCCCCGGTCCCAGATCGGCGTTTCGTTCCACAGCACCAGCACGAAGCGGCCGTCCTTCTTCTGCAGCAGCAAACTGTTCGCCGACGCCGGCATGCCCGCCAGCGCATAAGCCAGCGCGCCGCGTGCCGCGCCGTTGGCCGGCCGCACGGCGTCGGCGCGCAGAATCGACGTGAGATTGCGTATCGCGTGAGCTACAGGTTTCGCGCTGTTGTCGTAGCGGAAGAGCCCGTAGTGCAACTCGTTATTCTTGTGCTGCGGATCGGGCTTTTCGTCGAGCAGCTCATAGACGTAGGTCCGCTTCACGCCCGCCGCCGCCGCGTCCATGTAGCCGTTGAGCACGCCCTTGGCCTGCGTCGGTTCATCGACGCCCAGCATGTACCAGCCCGCCTGAGGCAACGAGAAGTAGCCGAATTCGGTGATGACGAACGGCAGGTTGTACTTCTTGAAGAGGCGGATCGCGGGGGGCATCCACTGGTCGCCGTTCGTGTTCCAGGCCGGTTGCTCGCCGTTCTGCGGATAGACATGCAGATTCACGTAGTCGGCGGCGTCCATGCGCGTTTCGACTGGCTTGGGATCGTAGCCCGTGAGGTCGTAGACGGCCACGCCCGCGAGCGCTGGCGTGCCGCGCACCCGCGTGTAGATCGCGCGCTGCGCGGCGAGTCCGCCGGCGGTGCCTGTGAGCCCGTCGTAAGTGACCGGCCAGTGGTCGACCTCGTTATAGCCCTCGAGCGCCGCGACGCTTCCCGGCACGGCGGCGTTCAGATGCGCCGCCTGTCCGACTGCGTCCGTGACTTCCGAGTGCGCGAAAAGGTTGAACTTGATGCCGCGCTGCGCGAGATAGACATAGGTCGAAAGCGGCGCGGCGCCGCCCGGCGTGGCGTCGCGAACGTGGTGGATGCCGAGCCACGCCAGATCGTCGGCGACATTGCGCACGTTGGCGTAGGCGCCATCGAGGTAATTGATGTGAGTATTGACGGCGAGCGTGTCGATGAAGGCGTCGGCGGGCATCGCGCGCACCGCGTCGGCCGCCTGCGCCGCCGATGCGCAGGCGAGCGCAAGGACGCTCGCAACGAAGCCTTCTGCGGCGCGCGTGGCAAACCACCTGACGAGCCGCGCATGCGGCGGGGTGCGCGAAACGGCCTTGCGAGCGAGCAGGGCGGCGCTAACGGCTACAGGATGCTTCACGGCGTATTCCTCGCGTGGGGCGACCCGCGGCTGCGCGCGCGTTGCCCCATGCCGGCGTCGCGGGACATTAGCCCGGCAGCGGATCTATATGGACGTGTCGCGGCATCCCCGGTGTGAATCCGGGTAGTGGCGTGCGTGATCTGAAGCGAAACTCAAGCGAAAAATTTCGGAATCCTTATTCAGAAGTTTTTCGCCACGTGAGTAGCGGCGGCATCGGTTGGTATTTGCTCATACCGAACGTGCTCCGCTGGTTTAGTCAGCAGACAGGTCATGCGATTGTTCAGTTCATTAAACCGGATCCGTCAAGGCGCGTCGGTGCGCCAGCGCACTTATCTCCCTTCTTGTGACATCCACAGGCACGCGCGTGGAGCGGCAACGGCTCGCCTGCGTCGGGTGCGGGAAGGGATCGCGTGAAGTTTGTGGGATTGCGCACGGACCCCCTGTTGCACGTTCCTTAATGTGTTGGCGTGGAGATCGAGGCGCGTAGTGCGGACGCATTCGCACAGAGTCAACAACCGTGCCGACTATGAACGACTGCCGAAGGCGACACGCATTGGGGTAGGGATATGTCTGAGCTAACGCAGCGCGCGACCGACATCGCGCTGATGCAGCGTGCGACCGACATCGCGCTGATTGTGCTGGGCGCTGTCTGCGCCGTGCACCTGAATTCGAATTTTCCGCAGTTTGGTCAGGTTCACCATCCTGATCCGACGCTGGTCGCGTTTTGCGCGGCGCTGGCCTTATCGGTGTTCCCTGCGTGCGGAACCTATAGCCCGCGCCGGAGCCGCTCGCTGTTCAGCGTTGCGGGCCGCACGGCGCTCGCGTGGCTTGCCGTGCAGCTCTGCGGTCTCGTGCTGCTCTATGCGATTCATCACGATCATTTGCTGTCGTTGCCGTGGTTCATTTACTGGACGCTGACGACGGGTATTTCGCTGCTGGCCTCGCATACGCTGTTCTTCTCGGAGTTCAGCGTGATGCGTCTCGCACATGCGTGGTGGCATCGGGAACCGCTCGAGGTCGAAACGCGCGGCGCGGTTCGCAGCGCCGTCGTCGGGCATGCCTTCAAACGCGTCTTCGACATCATCGCGGCGCTCAGTGCGCTGGTTCTGTTCGCGCCGCTGCTGCTCATCCTTGCCGTGCTGGTCCGGCGCGACGGCGGCCCGATTCTCTACGGTCACAAGCGCGTCGGGCGCCATGGCAAGACCTTCCGTTGTCTGAAGTTCCGCACGATGGTGGTGAACTCGGAGCAGGTGCTCAAGGATCTGCTCGCGCGCGATCCTGAGGCGCGCGCTGAATGGGAGCGCGAATTCAAGCTCAAGAACGACGTGCGCGTGACGCGTCTTGGCCGCTTTCTGCGCCATTCGAGTCTCGATGAATTGCCGCAGATCTGGAACGTTCTGCGCGGCGAGATGAGCTTTGTCGGTCCGCGGCCGATCATCGACGAGGAGCTGGAGCGCTATGGCGACGCACGCAAGTACTACCTGATGGCGACGCCTGGCATCACGGGCCTGTGGCAGGTGAGCGGACGCAATGACGTCGATTACGCGACACGCGTATCGCTCGATGTGTCCTATGTGACGAACTGGACCTTCCGCCGGGACATCGGGATTCTGTTCAAGACTTTTTTCGTGGTGATTCGCGGTAGCGGCGCGTATTGAGAACGCGTATCGAGCACGCGTATCGGGCAGGGGCAGTTGCGTCAGGCAGACCAGGTATCCGGGCCACACGTAATGGCCCGGAACGCATGTAACGGATTGGGGGTTGGAGGTTATTGCAATGGGAACGAACGCGAAGGAATGGATCGGCGCGGCGGCCTTAATACGCCGCGCGGCAGTGTGGATCGTGTGCCTGGGATTGGCAGGCCTGGGCGGCTGCGCGATGGCGCCGGGCATGACGTTCTCGCCGCCAAAGGGCGACGCCACCCAGAGTGCGGATGCGGCGACCGGCGCGTCGGTGCCGGACAGCATGGTGGCCAAGGGGATCGTGGGCGCGCCGTCCGGCCAGCTCGTCGAGATTACCGGCGAACTGGTGTCGAAAGAAGCCTTGGCGCGGCCGAAGGGCATTCCCACCGATGTGGAGAAGCTGTTCGGCACGCCCAAGCCGTATGAGATCGGTCCCGGCGACGTGCTCAGCATCGTGGTCTGGGATCACCCCGAACTCAACATGCCGACGATGAGCAGCGGTTCGACCGATTCCGCGTCGGGCGCCACGTCGGTGGCGTCGGGCTACACGGTCGACACCAACGGCTTCATTCAGTATGCCTATATTGGGCCGCTGAAGGTCGAGGGGCTCTCCGAGATGGGCGTGCGTGACGTGCTCGCCGGGAAGCTCGCGAAATACGTGCGTCAACCGCAGGTCACGGTGCGCATCGAGACTTACCGCAGCAAGCGCGTCTATATGGACGGCGAGGTCAAGACCCCGGGCGTGGAAGTGCTCAACGACCGGCCCATGACCTTGCCCGAGGCGATCAACCGGGCGGGCGGCTTCACCAGCAACGCCGATCGTTCGCGGGTCGCGGTCACGCGCGGCGACACCACCGTGGACGTGGACATGCCGGCGATGATCCGCAAGGGCTTCAACCCCGATCGCATCATTCTTCACAACGGCGACCTCGTGCGGGTCTACGCGCAGTCGGACAGCAAGGTATTCGTGGTCGGCGAGGTCGAGCGTCCCGGCGGCGTGATGTTCAACAACGGCCGCATGTCGCTCAACGAGGCGCTCGGCAACGCGGGCGGGATCAGCCAGGCGTCGGGCGACGCCTCGCAGGTCTACGTCGTGCGTGGACGCGATACCGGCAAGCCGGTCGTGTTCCACCTCGATGCGAGCAACGCCGCCGCGATGGCGACGGCCGATGGATTCGAGCTGAAGCCGAATGACGTGGTCTTTGTCGATACGTCTGCTCTCGTGAAGTGGAGCCGTGTTATCAGCCTGATTTTGCCGACGACCCAGGCCGCCGCGGCTAGCCGCGCAATAGGTTACTGATGTTTGCGCTTACGCGAGCCATACCTGGCAGTACGTCTCCAATCGAGAGGACAAGATGAAGCAGCGCGAATACTTGCTCGACGGGCCAGCAGAAGCGATCACGCCGCTGGCACCCGAAGGCGCACACATGGGCAATCTGCTCGATACGCTGTACTCGGGTCGCAAGACGATCCTGATCGCCACCGCGATCTTCACGCTCGCAGGCTTGATCTACGCGACGCTGGCACACCCGGTCTACGAATCGGACATGCTCATTCAGGTGGAGGAAAGCCCGAATTCCGCCAAGACGGCACTGGCCGATCTGTCCGCGCAGTTCGCAATCAAGACCGAAGCGTCGGCGGAAATGGAGGTGCTGCGTTCGCGGATGGTGGTGTCGTCGGCCGTGAACGCGACCAAGCTCTATATTCACGCGACACCGCACTACTTTCCGGTCATCGGCCGCTGGGCCGCGCAGCATCTGAGCCTCGGCAGCTGGTCGGGATGGGGCGGTTACGCGTGGGGCGACGAAGCGATCGACGTGACGCAATTCGACGTGCCGGAGCGCATGAACGGCCGGCCGTTCGTGCTGACCGCGCAAGGCGGCGGCGCCTATACGCTCAAGAGCGACGGCATTAGCCTCGAAGGCCGCGTGGGCCAGCCGCTGCACGCGCCGGTCGTGGGCGGTACGATCGATCTGCTCGTGAACGGTATCGACGCGCGGCCGGGCACGAATTTCAATCTGATGCGCACATCCGAGCTCAGTGCGATCCAGGCCTTGCAGGCGGCGCTGATGATTTCGGAGAAAGGTAAGGAATCCGATGTGATCGGCGTGGCGCTCGATGGCGACGATCCGGTTCTGACCAGCACGATTCTCAATGCGATCGGCAACGAGTACGTGCGGCAGAACGCACAGCGCACGCAGGAAGAAGCGCAGAAGTCGATTGCCTTCCTCGATCAGCAACTGCCGCAGCTCAAGGCGCAACTCGAGAAGGCCGAGAACGAATTCAATACCTTCCGCTCGGCACATGGCGCCGTGAACCTGGGCGCGGAAGCCACGGCGCTGTTGCAGAGCTCGGCGCAGGCCCAGCAGCGTATCGCCGAGTTGCGCCAGCAGCGCGCGCAGTTGATGGCCCGTTTCACGCCGGACAATCCCGCGCTGATCGCCGTCAACGGCGAGCTCGATGAAGCACAGAAGTCGCTTGGCGAGCTGGCGGCGCAGACGCGCGCGCTGCCGCCGGTGGAGCAGGGGCTCGTGCGTCTGCAGCGCGAAGTGACGGTGGATACGAACATCTACACGAACCTGCTCAACAACCGCGAGCAAATGCGTCTGCTCAAAGCGGGGCGCGTCTCGAACGTGCGCATGATCGACGCCGCCGTGCCGGGCGAAAGCCCGGTTCGGCCCAAGCGCGCCGTGCTCGTGATCGCGGCGTTCTTCACCGGCCTGTTCATCGGCATCGCGATCGTGCTGCTGCGCCAGCGGCTCAACCGCGGCGTGACGCTCGTCGACGAGATCGAAGTGGGCACGGGGCTGGCCGTCTTTGCGGCCGTGCCGCGCAGCCGCGTGCAGCATACGCTGACGCGCCGCACGCCGAACAATGCACTGGGCGCGAACACGGTGCTCGCGCACACGGCCGTATTCGACGCGGCGGTCGAGAGTCTGCGCAGCTTCCGCAGCGCGCTCGAATACTCGCTGCAGAATGCGAGCAATCGCGTCGTGCTGCTGGCAGGACCAACGCCGATGGTGGGCAAGTCGTTCGTCTCGGTCAATCTGGCGGCCGTGTTCGGCGCGGCGGGCAAGCGCGTGCTGCTGATCGACGCCGACCTGCGGCGCGGTTCGCTGAACCGGCATGTGGGCGTGCCGAATGCCCCCGGCGTCACGGACATCGTGGAGCGCTATCACGACTGCGGCGACGTGGTGCACCACGAAGTCATGCCGGGCGTCGACTTCGTCGCGACGGGCGGCTACGTGACCAACGCCAGCGAACTGCTGCGCGAAGGCAGTTTCGAAGAGTTCGTGGATTGGGCCAACGATGCGTATGACCTCGTGCTGATCGACGCGCCGCCGATCTTGCCGGTCGCGGATGCGGGGATCGTCGGCAAGCTCGCGGGCACGGTGTTCGTGGTCGCGCGCCAGGGCGCCACGAGCGTCGCCGAGCTGCGTGAATCCGTGCGCCGCTTCGAGCAGGTCGGCGTGCCGATTCGCGGCGTGATCTTCAACGACATGGCATCGCGTCCGGGTCGCTATGGCAACGCGTACAGCGCCTACGGCTATTCGAGCTATGGTTTCGCGGGGGACGAGGGGAAGGCGGCTCGCCCGTAGCGTCAGATCTTTGATCGCAGCGCCGGCCAGGATCGCAGTGAATTTCGGGGTTGATCGCATTGGGGGGCTGGTCCATGTCCCGTTCTATGTCCCGTCTGTGCAGCGTGTCCTTGGTCGTGCTTTGCGGCGCGCTGATCGTGGCCGGCCTGATGGTCGCGAGGCTGGCCGACCCGGACCTGTTGTTCCGGCCGGCCGCTGCTTTCGCTGCCGGCTCGGCCGTACCGTCCGGCAGGATACGATTTGCGGTGCTCGGCGATTCCGATAGCCAGTCCTACCATGACGCGCTGATGCTGCGAGATCCCGGCGAGCGCGGCGGCCCCTGGCGCGCGACCACCTGGCAGTGGACCGAGGTGCTGGCCCGGTTGCGTGGCGACCAGATCGACTTCGGTAAATGGGGGGCTTGGGGAACCGGCAAGTATCGCGCCTATGCTGATGAAGCGCTCGGCTTTCTCGCCCGTATGCCGCCCAAAGACGACTACCGCTACAACTTTGCCGTCAGCGGCGCGACCTGCAATCAGTTGATGGGGCATCCGCTGCGCGAGACGATCCGCCTCGTCGACTTGATGGATACCGATCCGCAAGCGTGGCGCGGCGGCATCGTGCTGATCCGGATCGGCGTCAACGATGTCTCGGACGAAGTCATCGACGAGTTGTCCCGTGACCGGAACGCATCGCATCCCAACGCCGTGATCGACGCCTGTATTGCCGAAATCGGCGCATCGGTCGCGCTGATCCGCGAGCACCATCCGGATACCGATGTCGTACTCGTGGGCGTGCTGAGCCGTGCGGATGGCTCGGACGTGCGCCGTTGGCAATCGGCGCAGGCGATGGCCAATATCGATACCGGCCTCGACCGCTTCGACAATGGCTTGCGCAAGCTGGCCGCGGGCGATCGCCATGTCTATTTTCTCGATGACCGCGCCTGGTTGAGGAGCTTGTGGGGCGGGCGTGACGCCCAGGGCCGCCCGTCTTACAAGACCGTGCATCTGTCGCCGGGCTGGGCGATCACGAATACGACCGGCGACGATCCGCATAATGCAGGTCTTTCCGATGGTCATGCCGGCGTGGTCTGGAATACGCTTTGGGCGCAGAACCTCGTCACCGTCCTGAATACCGCATTCGGATTGCATCTGAAGCCGATCACGGATGCCGAGGTCATCGGCTTTCTGCGGCCGAGCTTTACCACAACAAGCGCGCGCCCGGCGTTGCGATTGCCCACGGCCTTGTCGAAAAACTAGCGCTGCATGAGCGACGGCGAACATTCGCGTTGTCGAAGATCGGTAAGGATGTCTTCGCGCACCACGATTATCGGTAAGGATGTCGCCGTGCACCACAATTCAATTCTGGATTGGAACACATCGATGGAAGCGAAAATCAGTCTGCGCGATACGCAAATCGTCTGGGCCGCGAAGATTTTCCGGCTTCTCGGCATGCTCGCTTCTGGCCGCCGCTTGATCGAGGGAATCGAACGCACTGGCTTCGGCGCCACGATGTGCGGATGGATACTGGGCTACCGGCGTAGCTTCCGCACGCTCGACGAAGCCGAAAAGGCAGTCCGCCCCTACGCGAAGGGCGGCCACGAAAATCCGGTGAGACTCGAGCTCAGCCGCGTCGCCAAGCCCAGTGATTACGCCGCGTTCTATTACCTGCGCGACCGCATGCCTGGCATCAAGACCATATTCGATATGGGCGGCAGCGTCGGTAATCTCTACTATTGCTACCGCGATTACTTGCCGCTGGACGCGGATGCGATCTGGACCGTCCACGATCTTCCCGAGTACGTTCAGATGGGCCGGGAAATGGCCAGCGAAAAGGGCGAACGCAACCTTCAATTCACGCATGACCTGCAAAGGGTCGATGGCGTCGATTTATTAATCGTCAGTGGATCGCTACACTATTTCGATGAGCCGCTGCCGGCATTCATTGAAAAACTCAAGCAGCGGCCTCGATATATTCTTATCAATCGAACGCCGCTGACCGACGGTCCGGAATTCGCCGTCGTTCAGGACGCCGGATATATTCGTGTGGCTTGCAAGCTCTACAACCGTTCGAAGCTTATCGACGATTTCCGGCGTCTGGGCTACGGCGTAGGCGGAGAATGGCAGGCGGCGGAGCTCGGGCTTACCGTGGTGGATCGTCCATCGTCCAGCGTGGGAGCCTATACGGGCCTATGGCTCGAACGTCAGTAGCAGCAGGGTAGTTGGGCCAGAATTCGCGCCAACGTCGACGTACCGAGGGATGTTCGTCAACGCACATTGGGCCGACACGCGCGATAGTAGGCTACCAGCAATGGTTTTCAACCTATGAAGGTGTGCCATGTTTATGCCTGGCGATGATACCGCGTTAGCTAATACGTCACACCCCTTTCCCCTGGACGCTTCTATTCTTTTAGCTTGTCAGAAAGAATTCAAAAGTAATTTTAATACATATCCATTTAAATTCAAGCATACATTACACCAAAGTGGTTTGTTCGAAATTCCGCGGATCGTCGAGCTCACCAAGCGGATGATCGAAAAAAGTGCGGACTTCTGCGCGCTGGATTTCAAGCACGGTTCGGTAGCGACCAAGTTCAGCGATGGCGCCATCGACAAGAAGTTCAACGCCATGCCGCAGAGCGAGCGTCTTGACGAGACGGTGGCGCGCCTTGGCGAAAGCGGCACGTGGATCAAGCTGACCCGGGCGCAGGACTATGACGCCGAATATGCGCGAGTTCTCGATACGATTACGTGCGAGCTTGAAAACTTGTCGGGCTTTCCGCTGCGCGCGGACATGACCTACGTGACAATGACGCTGATACTCTCCTCGCCCCGGATCGCCACGCCGTTCCATATCGATCACGAAACCAACTTCCTTTTCCAGATACAAGGTTCGAAGGACGTCTGTCTTTTTCCTGCGACCGATCGCGAGCTCGTGCCGGATCAGGAGGTCGAAAGCTACTACACCGGCAATTTCGACGCCGTGCGTTATCGCCGGGAAATGCAGGATCGCGGCACGGTTTATCGGCTTGCGCCGGGAGAGGTGGTGCATCACCCGCCGCTCGCGCCGCATTGGGTACAGAACGGCGACAATATCTCGGTGAGCATCAGCATCAACTACTGCATGAAGACGCTCGAGAAACGCGCCAGGGTTTATCAAGCCAACTATTTTCTGCGCAAGCTGGGGCTAAAGCCCTTGCCGCCGGGACTTTCGCCGTTGCGCGACAGCTTGAAGACGAAGGTGCTCTCGACGCTGGAACACCGCGATCCCAAGACCTTTTCGGAAGTCGTCCACACGCCGGTGAACAGGTTGAAATCACCGCTAAGTGCGGTGCGACGGCTTGTCAGGCGTTGACCACCCAGCCTTGGATTTACAACGATGATACCTTCCGCCGATGCTCTGCTGACTGTCGACCCCGCCGTCTACAAGACCGGGTTCAACACTACGCCCTTCAATTTCACGCACTATCTGCATCAATTGCCGATGTTTCAGCCCGAGGCGCTCACGGCGCTGGCGAAGAAATATGGCGAGATACCCGCTGACTACTACGTCTCCAATTCGGCTCCCACGCCGGGGACCCGATTCTTCGACGTGAAGGCCAAGGCGTCGAAGCCCGATGAGGCGCTGGCCCAGCTCGCCACCGCGCCCACGCGCGTGCTTTTAAAGCGGCCCGAGAATTATGACGCTGGCTTCAGGGAGCTGTTGAACAAGCTGTTCGAAAAGGTGGCCGAATTGCGCGGCGGCCTCAATGGCGAAAAGGTCGTGCGGCTCGAATCGGCCGTGTTCGTCAGCTCGGCCTCGTCGACCACGCCGTTCCATTTCGATCCGGAGATCAATCACTTCTTCCAGATCGAGGGCGGCAAGCAATACCATGTCTATCCTCCCTGCGCCGTTCGCGAAGACGAGCTAGAGGATTTTTACCTCGAAGGCAAAGTCGAGATCGGTCAGGTGGATCTCGCCACACGCGACACGCGCCTCGAACATGTCTTCGAACTCGTGCCCGGTAGCGGCTTTCATCAGCCGCAGGACGCACCCCATTGGGTTCAAACCGGCACGGAGCGCAGCGTTTCCTATGCGTTCGTCTACGAGACCGATGCGAGCCGGGCCCGTGGCCGTGTGCTGGCCGCCAATCACTATCTGCGCAAGATCGGTGTCAATCCGCAGCCGCCCGGTGCGAATCCCGGTACGGACAGCGCGAAGTCATCGGTGATGAAGGTGGTGGTTCCCGTGCGCAGGCGCATCGTTCGAAATCTGAGCCGGGCCGGATGATTTTGTGAATTGAAAAGTCATTTCGGCACGGAAAACTACGCGCTGAAATAAATTCGGATTCCGATATAAAAGCCGAATTTCGGGTGAGGCAAGTGCGCTCGCGCTTGCGATCATTTTTACCTTGTCTCACTCATTCAATCTTCACGGCCGGTAGTTCTTTCCGTCACAGTTTTCTCCCAGGCATCGCGCGAATTAGCGCGACATGAGCGACTGCGAACATTCGCCGGCGCCTAAATCGACCACACTCCAAGCCATATAAGTTGTCATGTGTTGCGGTGACCGCGCACGGATGACGTTCGCTCACGAGCGATGTCCTGGACCTTGTCGATGAAACACGAGCCTCTCCCTAATCTGCTGATCAATGGCCGCTTCCTGGGCCGTCGCGCCACGGGCGTCGATCGCTTCGCGTTCGAAACGATCAGGGCGCTCGATCAATTGATCGAGCTGCGCGATCCGCTCGTCGCGGGATTGCGTAGCGAGATCATCGTGCCCGAAGCGCTGGCCGGCATGGCGAATCCATTTCGGCACGTCGGGCTGCGCGCGAGCGGCAAAGGCGGCGGCTTGCGTTGGGAGCAAATCGCTTTGCCGCAGGCCGCGCGCGGTGGCTTGCTGCTCAATCTCTGCAACTCGGGGCCGTTGCTGTACCGCCGCCAGGTGACCGTGCTGCACGACGCGGCACCCACGCGCGTGCCCGACAGCTATAGCCGGTCCTTTGTGGCCTGGTATCGCCTGATGGCGCCGTGCCTTGGCCGGGTGTCGCAGCGCGTGATCACGGTGTCGGAATTCTCGCGGCGCGAGCTCAGCGATGCCTACCGGATTCCGTCCGGCAAGATTGGCGTCGTCTCGGAGAGCGGCGAGCACATGTTGCGCGTGCAAGCCGATGACGGCGCCGTCGCGACCCGGTTGAACGGGCGTCCTTTCGTGCTCGCGGTGGGCAGCCTCAACCGGCACAAGAACTTTCAGCTCGTGGCCGAGGCCGCGCGCCTGATCGACGATGCGCAGTTCGACATCGTGGTCGTGGGCGGCGGCGATGCGCGGGTGTACGGAACGGGCAAGGACGCGTTGCCGGCGTTCGTGAAGCACCTCGGCTACGTGAGCGATGGCGAACTGGCCGCGCTCTACCGGCGTGCGGCGTGCTTTGTCTATCCGTCGCGCTATGAGGGCTTCGGGCTGCCGCCCGTCGAGGCGCTGGCGCTGGGCTGTCCTGTCATCGCTTCGAGGCTGCCGGCCGTGCAGGAGGCATGTGGCGATGCCGTGCTCTACACGTCGCCCGACGATCCCGCGGAACTGGCGGGCCTGCTCGAACGCATCACCGCCGATGCCGCATTGCGCTCGAGCCTGCAAGAGCGGGGCCGCGCACGGACTGGAGAACTGACCTGGCGCACGACCGCGGCCAGGTTGATCGAGGAGATCTCGCCGTGGCTAATGTAACGCTTGCCTCAACCCTCGCTAACGACGTGCGCCGTTTCGGCCGCGTCGCGCTCGTGCATGACTGGCTGGCTGCCTATGCGGGCTCGGAGAAAGTGGTCGAGCAGATTCTTCAGGTGTTTCCGGACGCCGATCTCTACAGCGTCGTCGACTTTTTTCCCGAGTCGATGCGGGGCGTGCTGGGCGGAAAACGCGCGCATACCTCGTTCATCCAGCATCTGCCGCGGGCGCGTCGATCGTTTCGCGGCTACCTTCCGCTCATGCCGCTGGCGATCGAGCAGTTCGATCTCTCTGGCTACGATCTCGTGATTTCGTCGAGCCATGCCGTGGCCAAGGGCGTATTGACCGGGCCGAATCAGGTCCACGTGAGCTATGTGCATTCGCCGATTCGCTATGCGTGGGACCTGCAGCATCAATACCTGGCCGAGGCCGGCTTGCAGCGCGGCCTGAAGAGCTGGATCGCGCGCGCGGTGCTGCATTACATGCGTATCTGGGATCAGCGCACCGCGAGTGGCGTGGATGCCTTCGTCGCCAATTCGGCGTTCGTGGGCCGGCGCATCCGCAAGGCGTACGGATGCGAGGCCACGGTGGTCTATCCGCCGGTCGATGTGGAACGCTTCGAGCTCAGCACGCAACGTGAGGACGTCTATCTGATTGCCTCGCGCATGGTGCCGTACAAGCGGATTCCGCTCATCGTCGAGGCCTTTGCGGCGATGCCCTCGCGGCGTCTCGTGGTGATCGGCGATGGCCCGGATTTCGCGCGCGCGAAGGCTTGCGCGGGGCCCAATGTGACGCTGCTCGGCTATCAGCCCGATGCGGTGCTGGTGGACTGGATGCAGCGCGCGCGCGCTTTCGTTTTTGCCGCGGAAGAAGACTTCGGCATTTCGGTGGTGGAAGCGCAGGCCTGCGGGACGCCGGTCATTGCGCTGGGCCGCGGAGGTGTGCGCGAGATCGTGGTCGAGTCGCCGGACGCCGAGCGCGCGACAGGGCTCTTTTTCAGCGAGCAGAGCGTGGCGTCCATCGTCGACGCCGTGGAGCGCTTCGAACAGTATCCGCCGTTTCGTGCGGAAGTGTGCCGCCGCAACGCGCTGCGCTTTACAACGGAGCGGTTCAAGCGCGAATTCCTGGGCGTGGTGGAGCGCGCCGTGGACGCCAGCAAAGTGAGCGCCGATCCGGCGCCGGAAGTCCGCCGCTGGCGCTCGGCCTGAGACGGTGCAATAACGAGGGGTTCACGCGCAAGCGTGCGGTGAACGGAGGGGTGAAGCGAGTGGGACCGACAATATTCGGCGTAGCGGTATTCGCCACCGGACTGGCCGTGCTTTACACGTCGTTTCGCGGCGCGATCTACTGGATGGCGGTTTATTCGCTGTTCGGATGCACGCTCGCGCTGGGATTGCCTGGCGGGATCGGCATCATGCCCGCGCAGCTATTTCTCGTTTTCTTCGTGGTGCGGGCGTTCAATCTCGCGGGCGGAAAGCAGATCACGAGTGCGTTCTCGCTCGACAAGCCGGGCTTCTGGCTGCTCTGCACCTGCCTCTGGGGCGTCGTGGGCGCCATTTTGCTGCCGCGCCTGCTGCGCGGCTCGACGCTCGTGTTTCCGGTCGATCGCACGGTCGTCGGCGAGGTGCTGCTGCAGCCGCTCGGCCCCGTTTCGGGCAATCTCTCGCAGGCGGTTTATTGCATCGGCGATGTCGTGGTTTATGGCTGCATGTATGCGTTGCTCAAATATCGTGGCGCGTACCGCGCGCTCGCGACCGGCATTTTCCTGCTGACCTTCTTCGACGTGCTCGCCGGGCTGATCGATGTCGGCACGCACGCGGTCGGTCTCGATGTGATGTCGGTCATCAAGACCGCTCAGTACGCCGATATGAGCGGCGAGGAGATGGGCGGCCTCGTGCGCATCACCGGCACGTTCAGCGAAGCGTCCGCGTTTTCGAGCTTCACGCTGCCACTGTTTGTGTTCTGCCTCAATCTCTGGCTGGTCGGTTATCGTCCGAAGGTGGCCGGCGCGCTGGCCATCGCGGCGGGAACCTTGTTGCTGCTGTCCACGTCGGGTACGGCCTATGTCGGGTTGGGCGCGTATATGGTCGTCCAGCTCTTCAGCCGGCCCGGCCGTGTCGCTCGGGGCGCCGACGCGCGCAAGCGGCGCATGTGGATCATGGCCGCGTGTGCCGGCGTACTGGGCGTGCTCTACGTCGTGCTCTTCTTGCCGAGCGTGGCCAATGCCGTGGTGGACTTCGCCAATCTCACCGTGTTCGGCAAAGCCGACAGCTCATCGGGCCTCGAACGCATGAGCTGGAACATGCAGGGCGTGAACAACTTCCTCGATACCTACGGCATAGGCGTGGGCCTGGGCAGTATTCGCACGTCGAGCTTCCTCGTGGTGGTGCTCGCCAACCTCGGTATCGTGGGCGTGGTCTGCTATGGCTTGTTTATCGGCAAATCCATTTTTACGCCGCTCCCCACGCATTACCCGCATACGGAGCGAGCGGTCTGCCTCGCGGCGCGACACAGCATGATCGCGACCCTGATCGTCGCTTCGGCTGCGGCCGGGGTGTTCGAACTGGGTTCGTGTTTCTACCTGTTTGCCGCGGCAGCGGCTGCACTTCCGCAGCGCGTGCCGAGACGCGTGCCGCGGGCGGCGCAGGGATGGGTTGCGCAGGGCGTTCATGAATGACTTACCGGGTACGTGCGCGTTTGCGTGGGGTAGGCAGCAGTCCTGCATCCGCGCTCTCGTTACCATGGCCCTCGACAAAACATATTGGCCGGAATGGCTTGCTCCGTCGGCCATGCAGGGCGATCGAGCCGGATAAAAGACGGGCCGTGATATTCCGGTTACCAGAGAATTCATCAAAGAGGTGAACATTGGATACGAATGTCTGTTCGCGGGTAGCCAGTTTCGGGGAAACGAGCTTGCCATCGCATGACAAGCAGGCAAAGGTTTGTGTGGTTTTTCCCACTCGCGGCCGTGCCGCGTTGCTGGAACGCGTCGTCGCTTTTGTCGAGACGCAGACGGTCAAGCCCGATCTGATCATCGTCTCCTGTGTTTCGGACGATGACATCGGCAACCTCGTCAGCCGGCCTGGCATGCTCGTCATCAAGGGGGCGCCAGGTAGCTCCGCGCAACGCAACCATGCCTTGGACCACGTGCCCGATGATTTCGACGTCGTCATCTTTCTCGACGACGACTTCTTGATGCACAGCACGTGGATTGCGAAAGCGCTCGATGCGCTGGATAGCGATCCCTCGATTGACTGCGTCACGGGACGGGTGCTCGCCGATGGCGCCCAGGGACCCGGTTATTCGTTTGAAGAAGGGCGGGCGATTCTGGAAACGATGAAAGACATTCCGGAAAGCCTGAATGCCGTGCCGATTCGCGGCCCGTATGGATGCAACATGGCGTTCCGGATGCGCAGCATTGCCGGGGTCCGGTTCGATGAGCGCCTCGTGCTCTATGGCTGGCAGGAGGATCGCGACTTTGGCGGCCAGATCCGGAATCGGGGCGGCCGGCTGGTTCGCATCAACGCGTTCGGCGTGCACCTCGGAGTCAAGGGCGGCAGGGTGTCCGGACGCAAGTTCGGTTATTCGCAGGTCATCAATCCGCTTTATCTGGCGAGAAAGAAGACCATGGGTTTGCGCGACGCGCTCGATCATGTTCTGCGCAACGTCGCAAGCAACGTAGTGCGAAGTATTTCTCCGGAGCCCTGGATCGACCGTCGGGGACGACTGGGAGGCAACCTGATCGGCCTGTGGGACCTCGTACGAGGAAGGCTGACACCCGAGCGGGCGGCAAAACTCTGAGACGCGTGCCCGCCAACATCTGCAACGAGGCAGTGCCGCATGTACAAGACGATTGCGTTCAACGGCAAGTTTTTTGGAGCAGCGCCGACCGGTGTGCACAGGGTTGCCGAGCAACTGATTGCCGCGACCGATGCCCTGATTGCCGAGCAGCGCGGTAATGACGCCGACTACGCGCTTTTAATCAGGAATAGCGTCAGGGTTCCGTCTTACCGCAAGATTCTGTGCGTCCGCGAGAATCCCCGGGTTCGGCGGATGCACCGGATAGCGTGGGAGCAACTCTATCTCCCGCTGGCTCGCAGAGAGGACTTCATACTCAATCTTTGCAATCTCGGGCCGCTCTATCATCGCGATTCGGCGACGCTCATACACGACGCGCAGGTGTATTCGGCACCCGAGTCCTATTCCCGGTCTTTTCGGCTCTGGTACAAGTTTCTGTTCTTTTTTATCGGCAGACGGCACAAGCTTATCGTCACCGTGTCGGAGTTTTCCAAAAGAGAGCTCGTCCATTATGGCGTTGCCACTGCCGACAAGATCGTGGTCGTACACAACGGCTGCGATCACGTTTTGCAGATTCGGCCCGATGAGGGGCAGCTTGCGACGCTGAAGCTTGCGCGGGGCCGTTATGTCCTCGCGCTCGCGAATACGCAGAAGCACAAAAATATCGCCATTCTTCTCAGGGCTTTCGCCGCGCCTGAACTGAAGGACGTGGCGCTCGTGCTGTTCGGCGGCGCGAGCCGGGCCGATTTCGAAAACGGCGGGCACGTCGTGCCGCCCAATGTGCGATTCGCGGGACGGGTCACCGATTCGGAGCTCGTTGGGTTGATGGCCAACGCGGGCGCATTGGCGTTCCCATCGTTGACGGAAGGATTTGGCCTGCCGCCGCTCGAGGCCATGGCGCTCGGTTGCCCCGTTGTGGCGGCCCCGTTTGGCGCGCTTCCCGAAGTCTGCGGCGACGCCGCGCTTTATGCGGACCCCTTCGATCCGCGCGCATGGAGCCTGAAGATTCGAACGGTGCTTGACGATCCGGCGGTGCGCCAATCATTGATCGCGGCCGGGCATCGGCAGGCAGGCATCTTTACCTGGAAGCGAGCCGCGCGAAACCTGTTCGAGGCTGTGAACGCAGTGAACGCCAGGACTCAGGCCGATCCGAAATAGCGCGCGTGTGGACTCTCCACGCCGCCGTTCGGGATCGATGCGTTTGCGTGCGGTAACCAGCAGTGCGCGTCTGCCCAGTCGATACCATGTAGGTGCAACCTGAGCGGACCGCCATTGGCGCGATCCGCAGCCACATGGATAGACGGGGTGAAAAGACAGTGAGCGTCACATCACGCAGGCCCGCACAAGCTTATCGGCCGGACATCGATGGTTTGCGCGCGGTTGCGGTCGCTTCGGTGGTCGTTTTTCATGCGTTCCCGGGAACACTCGCGGGCGGCTTCGCCGGCGTGGATATCTTCTTCGCGATCTCCGGCTACCTGATTTCGCAGCACATCATCGAGACGCTCGATCAAGGGCGCTTTAGTCTCGTCGACTTCTACGTGCGGCGTATCAAGCGCATCTATCCGGCCCTGATCCTCGTGCTGATCGCGACGCTCGCGGCGGGCTTCGTGCTGATGACGTCCGGCGAACTGGAACGGCTCGCGCGGGAGGCGCTCGCGAGCGTGGCGTTTGCCGCCAATCTCTACTTCTACCTGACGCGGGATTATTTTTCGCAAGACGCCTCGGCAAGCGCGTTGCTGCATTTGTGGTCGCTCGGCGTGGAGGAGCAGTACTACATCGTCTGGCCGGTCGCGCTCTTTCTGCTTTGGCGTTTCGCGAGCCGTCGCGTGGCAAGCGTTGCCATCGTCGCGGCGATCGTGCTGTCGTTGGCGAGCAGTGTTTATCTGAGCGGCTCGCATGCCATTGCGGCGTTCTATTTGCCGATCACGCGCATCTGGGAATTGCTGTTGGGTTCGGCACTCGCGTGGGCCGAGTTTCACGCGCACAAACGCGGTGCCGCACGTGAAGGTAGCGGCATGTTGGCGTTGCGCGATCTCGTCTCGCTTGCCGGCCTTGCGCTCATCGTGGCGAGTTTTGCGCTGCTGGAGCCGAGCAGCGTGTTTCCCGGCTGGCGCGCGGCCCTGCCTGCGGGCGGCGCCACGCTCGTCATTGCCGCGGGCCCGCGCGCGTGGCTCAACTACCGCGTGCTTTCGCTCAAGCCGTTCGTTTATATCGGACTGCTCAGCTATCCGCTCTACCTCTGGCATTGGCCTGTGCTGGTGTTTGTGCGTCTTTTGAGCGGCGGCGCGCCTTCCGTCACGATGCTGCTCGCGGCCATTGTCGTGGCCTTCGCGCTGTCGTCCATCACTTTCCACTTTATCGAGGCGCCCGTGCGCTTCAGCCGTCCCGCGCGCCTGTATCCGGCACGCGTTGCGAGCGTGCTCGTCGCGATGATGATGGGCATCGGCCTGTCCAGCTACGCGATTTCGCGTGACAACGGTTTGCCGGGCCGTTTCCCCGATGCGAGCTTCGGCGGCAATCAGGAGCACTGGGCGTTCACCGACACGTGCAAGAAGACCTTTCCGGGTTCCGAATTCTGCGTCATGCCCGCGCCCAACGGACGTCCGGTGGTGGCTCTGCTGGGCGACAGTCACGCCAATCACTATTACGATGCGCTCGCGCAGGTGCTGGCAGCGGGCGGGACCGGGCTCTTTGCGGCCGGCAGCGGCAACTGTCCGCCGTTCTACGACATCGATATTTCTCTTGGCGGGCACGTCAAGCATTGCGCGGCGCTGTTCGACACCGTGCTCGATTACGTCGTGAAGTCGCCCGAAATTCATTCGGTAGTCCTGTCG
Organism: Paraburkholderia sp. J63; assembly: GCF_905220245.1. Lineage (NCBI taxonomy): Bacteria > Pseudomonadati > Pseudomonadota > Betaproteobacteria > Burkholderiales > Burkholderiaceae > Paraburkholderia > Paraburkholderia sp. J63. The sequence continues at coordinate 34,897 of NZ_CAJMZF010000038.1, forward strand.
AGCTATGCGATTTCGTCGATCGCGGGCGGACTCGACTACGACAAGGGCGACTTCATTCGCCTCGTGGCCGTGGGCGGCAAGCAGGCGCCGACGTCGAGGTCATGGACCGACGAAAACAATCTGAACGTCTATCTCGCCGGTCTGGAACAGACGCTGACCCGGCTGACCGCGGCCGGCAAGCACGTGGTCTTCGTGCTCGATACGCCGGAGCTGGATTTCGATCCGAACGCCTGCGTGCAGCGCCCCGTGCAATTTGCCGTGCATTCGCCGTGCGCGGTCGCGCGCGCAAAAGTGGAGCAGCGGCTGACGGGCGCGCAAAAGCGCATCGTCGCGTTGCTGGACAGGTTTCCCGACGTGAAGGTGTTCAATCCGATGCCGCTGCTATGCGACTCGCAGAATTGCTACGCGCGGCGCAGCGGCGCATTTCTTTACGCGGACCGGGATCATTTGTCGCCCGACGGTTCCCGCTATATCAGCAGGTGGCTCTTGCGGGACATCGAGTCCCGGGCGGCGAGCTGAATGAGCTTGCCGTGCGCCGTGCGGAACATGGCATGGCCAGCGTCACCGACGCATCAAGTTTTTGGGGAAAGGCAATGAAAAGACTGGATTCGATTCAAGTGCTCCGCGCAATCGCGGCCTTGCTAGTGGTGTTCTGCCACGCGGCGACCGAGGTGGGCGGCGGCCATGCCGCGCTCGCACCGCAACTGTGGCCGCTCGTGAACGCCAAGGGACAGTTCGGCGTCGATATCTTCTTCGTCGTGAGCGGCTTCGTGATGATGTATATCGTGTCGGGTCGGCGTCTGGGGCGCGAGACCGCCACCTGGTTCATCAGCGATCGCATCGTGCGGGTGGTGCCGCTCTACTGGATGGTGACCTTGCTCTCGATTGCCATCGGGCTCCTGCTGCCTGAGCTGAAGCACAAGAACTTCTATCCGCTCACGTATGTCCTGCGCTCGCTGTTCTTCGTGCCGTCCAGCAACCCCGTGACGGGCGCGCCCGAGCCGGTGCTCGGTCTTGGCTGGACGCTGAACTTCGAAATGTTTTTCTATGTCGTGCTTTCGATCGTGCTGTTGCTCGGCATCCGGCGCGTGTATCTCGCGATGGCGGGAATATTCGTGACGCTCGTTGCGCTCGGCGCCTGGCTGAAGCCCGAATACCTGGTCCTGAGAGGCTGGACCCATACGATCATTCTCGAGTTCGTGTTCGGCGTGCTGTTCGCCCAGTTGCGCCTCTCGGGGTTCCGGATCGGCGTACCCACGCAGATCGCGCTGATCGTGGCGGGCGTGGCGGGCTGGATGCTGATGGGGCTACCCGCGGACGGCCCATTCGACATGCGCGGCCTCGTGTGGGGACCGCCCGCGGCGGCGATTTTTGCCGGTGTCGTGCTGGGCCGGCGCGAGATCGCATACCCGAAGCTGCTTATGCTGATCGGCGATGCGTCGTATAGCCTGTATCTCACGCATCTCTTCATCATGCGTGCCTCGTCGCTGGTGGTGAATCAGTTGCCCGTGAGCCCCGCGCTGCGCGTGGTGCTGTTTTTCGCGGTATTCATACCCGGCGCGATTGGTTTCGCCATCCTCTCTTATCGCAAGTTCGAAATGCCGACCATGCGCCTCGGTCGCCGGTTGCTGCACGCGCGGCTCGGCAAGCCGGGTCTTGCAGAGGGCGTTTCGGCAGGGGCCCAGCAGGCGAGGACCTGAAAAGAGGCTGGAGCATGGGGTGGCGCTCGCTCGCCACCTCTCATGCGCTGGACATGGGCCGCCACTTTGGCGGCCTTCGTGCCTGTATCGGGTTCTTCGCTGGCAGGACTTGTATTCCGAGTGGCCTTTGCATTGCTCACCCATGCTGGACTCGCGCTGCTTCGGGCATTCCAGGAGCCCAGCATCTGACCGCCGCGCGCGGTCGGTTTAGACCCTCACTACTTCAAATCCCTCTTTGTCGACGCGATCGATTACGTGATCGGTCGTTGACCGCACTCGCGCAAAGCTCCGATGTTCTCGGGCAGCGTTCGCCCCGCAAGAGCCCGGCAGACGTCGTCGAACTCGCGTACGTTGTGCTGGCTGCGAATGAGGGCGTTTCAGAAAAAGGGGGAGACGTAGCGTGTGAAGCAACGGGGCCGCTTCGCCAGGCGGTAGTTGCGAGCGCGAATGTCGTTACCGGCTCGCGTCGCAGAGGAGGGTACAGAGATGCTGATCCGCAAACGGACCCATTGATGAGCTCGACGCGGCCGAGGGAAGACATCTTCCCCAGCCCGTCAAGCATACTGGCATCACCCTTCTTCGCTAGGGCGCAGAGCAAGAACGCTATCGCGGGTCGCAAAGAGCTCCCCGATCATGCCGGAGCGAATCATGCAGTAGAGCAGGGTCGTCAAAATGGTTAGCTCACCTATCAGGCGCGCGGCGACCATGCCCATCGCCCCCCAATGACTGGCGAGCGGAATCGCGACGAGGATATTGATGATCGCGCTCGCTATACCGGCGCGGGCGAGCAGGCTCTCGCGATTGCGGGGAATCAGGAAATAAAGGCCGAGCGCCTGGTTGACGACACTCAGGGGCAAGACGAACACGAATACCTTGAGCACAGGAATGGCGTGCTGAAAATCCTTGCCGAACACGAGCGGCATGGCCCAGTCTGCAAGCAGCATCGTCACGGCGATGGCGGCGAGCGAGCCAAAAAGGAAAAAGCCCAATATCCGGCGTGTGAGCTGGTTGGCTTTCGCCGGATCCACGCCGACCAGATAGATGACCTTCGGCATGAGCACCTGGGACGCCGGGCCCATCAGGCTGAGACCGGCGGCGACGAGGCGCTCGGCCACGCCGAATGCGCTGACCTCGGTGGCGGGCGCGAACACGGACAGCACATAGGTCGAGGCGCTGATCAACAGCACCGACGTGCCGGTGTAAATGAAAATGACCTTCGAGCGCTGGATCAAATCGATGCCGGCGCGGATCGAGGAAAACCACCCGGAGAACTCTCGCCGGATCAAGCCATAGGCGATGACCGTTTGAGTGAGCGCCGAGATCAGCAGGAGCGGGAACACTCGCGAAAGGTCGGATGGGTGATGGACGAACGAGAAGATCAGCGCGAGCGAGGTGATGAATCCGACCACCTCGATCAGGACGCTTTTTTTGGCCCGCCCGGTGCTCATGTAATACCAGCCCAGGTTGAACGAGGAGAGCAGGCCGAGCAGCACCGTGATGGCGCCGAGCATCGGGTAGGCCGAAAGCGCGGGCGAAAGCGCGACGGCGCCGAGCCCGAACAGCGCGGTCGGGATGCACAGCAGCAGCCGGCCCGTCATGTGGCTCGACAGAATCGCCGCGCGTTCGGCGTCGCTGTTCGCGTGGACCGTATCGCGGCCGCCAACAGTTGGGAATCCGAAGCTCACGAAGCGCCAGATCGTATTCGACAGCGACATGCCGGCCAGCACGATGCCATAGCCGGCCGGCCCCAGCGCCCGGCCATAGAACGGCAGGAGCAGGAGCGGGTAGATGTAGCGCAGCACATAGGCGATGTACACCGCGGCCAGTTCCGCCTTGGCGAGCGAGGACTTCAGCGGATCCATGATTTCACCGTGTATCCGAGTTTGAACGTCGTCTGCACGAGCCGATGCGAGTGGGGGAATGCGCGCACCGCTGCTCCGCCTGGCCAGAGCGCCTGCTTCGCGCACGAAAGCCGTGTCCACAAGCTGCATTGCTCGTAGGTGCGGCCGGCGATCGAAACCGTGACGTCGCGGCCGAAATCGACCGACCGCTCCCGACCGGCGAGCCGGTTGACCAGTTCCGGATCCGGAAACATGATCGCGCGTTCCAGGCTTTTGGCCGCCATTTCATAGGCGCAAAGCGAGGCGTCGGCCGTCGTGCGCTTCGCGTTCCGCGCGATGTATTGGGCGACTTCCTCGAACTTCGGATGCGGCATGCGCACGAGCTGCTGCTGCCAGCCTTCGGTTTCGAGGTTGGAGACGAGGCGCCCGTCAGCGCGCCGGTCGAAGCGGCGCACGCTTTCGAGATCGGGCTCGACGAGGCTTTCGATCAGATGCCAGAACGCGAGGATCGACGAGATGGAGTCGCCTGGCTTGTAGCCGTTACGCTCCGTCAACAGCCCGGTGACGGCGCGAAAATGCTCGCGTCCAAGACGCTTGTAGTCGCAGCGTGCGAGTTGAACGCAGTGGGCCTCGTGTACGAGGTTGCCCTGCATGAGCATCTTGAAGGTGGTGCCATAGAGGCCGGTATCGCACAGCACGACGCTTTTCTTGCCTTCCGTGAGCGTGTGCCACGTTTCGCGGAATCGCCTGGCCTGTTCCTCGATTTGTTCGTACAGCCTGGCTTCGCGTCCGCTGCGCAATGCGTCGATGAACGCCCGCACGGTTGCGTAGTTGCCTTCGGGTGCCACGTCTGTGCCGGCGAGCGCGCGTGCGAGCCCCGCCACGTCGCGCACGTCGAACGCATATTCGAGTTCGCCGACTACGCCGTCGCCGCCGTACACGAGCGCGTCTCTTGCCGCCACGAGCCGCGAGATCATCAGCGGTTCGACGCTGATGTCGCCGCGCACGGGAAACTGTGCGGCATAGAGCTCGTAGAGCTTCTTGAGCCCGAGTCCGCCGCGCGCACAGAAGAGGGCGACCACGGGGCCTTCGATGGCTGCGGCCTGTTCGAGATAGACGTGCAGTTTGCGGCAGTATTCGGCGAACACGGGGCCGAGGATCTCGGGTCCGAGCGCGTCGACCACGGTGCCTGAGCCGCCGCGCGTCGCCAGTTTCTGCGCCTGGCGCTGCCGCCAATGGTTCCACTGCAACCGTTCTCGCGCGAGTACGGCGTTGGCGCGCAGCATGGCGGTGTGTAGACGCGAACGCGGGACGCGGATGGCGGTCATCCCGCACTGGCGCGGCATGGTCCAGTCCGCGAGGAGGTCGTCGCCGACGTGCGCGATGCGGGACAGCGGAACTCCGGCCTCGTCAGATACCGCGGCGAAGATCGTTCCGTCGCGTTTCGTGAGCTGCAGGTCGGCGCTCGTATGGACTTCGTCCCAGTGAAGCCCGGTCGGACAGACCGCAATGATCAGTTGCCGCAGAGCATCGCCGGACAAAGGCGTATCGCTCACGACGCGCAGCGGCATGCCCTTTGCCTGGAGCTCTGCGAGCGTGCGTATCAACGGCAGATTGGGCACGAGGCATTCGCGTTCCACCGCGAGTTCGCACGCGATCCATTGCGGCACGTAGGCGGTGTCGATATGGACGAGCTCCAGCAGGCTGAAGGCGATGCTTTCGAGGCGGACTTCCCCACGTGCCGCGACGTCGCGCGCGCGGTAAGCGATCCGCTCGATCTGGCGCCGGCGCTGCGCGAGCGCATAAGGGTCGAGTTCGGTCGGGGACAGCCCGAGACGTTCGCAGAACAGCTTCGCCGCTTTCAGCAGGCGCTGGTCCAGCGATACGGGTTTGCGAAGGAGCAGCGTATCGAACGCATCGACGCAAAGCAGGGCGCTCTGCGTTTCTTGCAGTACCCGGGGGAGAGACTTCACGAAGGTCATCCTCTCGGCAATCAGGCCGTGTTTTGATTCTCCGTCCCTATATGCGGCCTGTTCTTCGCGGCGCAGGGCTCTATATATCGGTCCAGGTCCAGGTGCAGGCGTGCCGATGGCGCGCGCCCGCAATGACCCTGCGGCTCATTGTGAACAATGAACGATGGCATGTTTGTGCGAGGGCGTACGCAGGACAGGGTATTTGCCTACCCCGATCCGGGATCGGCGGTCCTTTTCAGCGAGGTCAGTTTTTCGCCAGGGCGGCCGGTAAGGGCGACGCCGAGCGGGCACTCGCAGCAAAACTCGGCTGCAGAAAGCCGATGACCTCGTCATCGGTGATTGGCTTGAGAGGCAATCCGAATGCGGTGTTCAGGGAAGCGACAAGGTGCTGCGCCCAAAGCGTATTCCAGACCACGCCGGCATGGCCGTCGGCAACGACGGCGTTGTGCGGGGCGTCGCCCGATGTATTGGTGATCGCCCAGCCGGGCGACAGGCGCACGGTTTTGTAAAGCGGACGCCCCTGGCCATCACGCGTGCCCCACAGGCTCCGGAACCAGGCGCGATCGTCAAGAAAGTAGACATGGCGATCGGCTGCGGCCAGCTTGCGCAGGCCATTGTCGAAACGATCCATGGCGGCGTCGATATTCGCGATCGCCGGGCCCGATTGCCAGTTCTCGAACTCGACCGACCAATCGGCGTTGCTGAGCACGCCTACGAGTACGACCCAGGTATCGGGGTGATGCTTGCGGATCAGCGCGACCGCCTGGCCGATTGAATCGATGCAGGCGTCGATCAGGGCCGTGGGCCGCTTTGTATGCGGATCGCGGGACAGTTCGTCGAGCACGTCGTGCGCACCAACGTCGTTGATACCGATCCGGATCAGCACGACGCCGCCTCGCCAGGCCTCTGGCTCGGTGTCCATCAAGTCGACGAGACGAATCGCCTGGCGCTGCGAACGGCCCATCACCTGGTTGCAGGTGGCGCCGCTGATGGCGAAGTTGTAGCGGTAATCGTCCTTGGGCGGCGTGCGGGCGAGCGAGCCCATGGCTTCGTCGAGCCAGGCGCGTCGCTTGCCGGTGCCCCACGCGCCCCATGCGCCGAGGTCGATCTGATCGCCGCGCAGCCGGGCCAGCACCTCGGTCCACTGCCACGTGGTCGCGCGCCAGGGGCCGCCGCGCTCGCCTGGGTCGCTCAACAGCAGCGTGTCATGGTAGGACTGGCTGCCGGAATCCCCGAGCACGGCGAGCCGTATCGTGCCCTGCGGGGCCGCCAGCCCGGCAGCCATGACGGCAGCCGGGCGGCCGAACAACTGACGCATGGCCAGTTTCGTTAAAGTCAGGCCGGCAACGGCCAGCGCGGCGCAAAGCCCCGCAAGTAAGGTCTTGCCGAAACGGGGCATCGCCGCGCTACCCCATGCTCAAGCCTTGGCGCGGCTCAGGCGTGCGGCGGGAATCTCCTGCTCGCCAGCAACCGCTGCGGTTGCCGCACGGGTCTGGACTCCGGCGAGGCGCTCCCGCAGTTGCTGGCCGATGACGGCCGCGCCCGCCGCGCGGAAGATCTCGTCGTGCATGCCCGGAACCGGGGTGACAACGAGCTTGCCCGTGACCACCGATTGCCATCCCAGATCCCAGGCGAACAGCCGCCCCTTGAGCGCCTGGTCGCTGCGGAAGATCTGCACCTCGCCGTCATAGGGCGCCGGACGATAGCGCGCCTGCTGGTCCAGCAGATACTCGATGTACCAGCGATTCTCAGATACCAGGTGCTCCGAAGCATTGCCGCTGATGAGGCCGAGCTTGAGGGCAAGACTGGCGATGCCGAGCGCGCGCACGATCCGGTACTGGTTGAGGAAGGCGACCATGGAAAGCTCGCCGCGCATGGCCTTGCGGAAGTCGCGCGGGATGTTGTCGGCACGCACCTGGAGCTTGCGTAGCTGCCGATCGTACCAGGGCATCATCTCGCGATAGCCGGGGCACCACGAATCGTTGAGGACGACGAGCTCGACCGTTTCGCCCTCGCGCCGCAACTGATGCGCCGCTTCCAGTGACAGTGCGCCCAGCACGCAGTGCCCCATGAGGATATAGGGGCCTTTGGGGCGCGCCATCCGGATCAGCCGCACGGCATCCGCGGCGACGTCCTGGAACGCGCGCAGCGGGAACTCGCGCGGGGTGCCTTCCGGCACCATGGGGATGTCGATGAGGGGCCGGTCGGAGCCGATCTGCTGGGCCAGTCCATAGAGCACGGCCGTGTTGTTGAGCGCGATGATGGGCGTTCCCGGCGCGTTCTCGTTGAACCGCACGATATTGCGCGCTTTCTCCTCCAGCTCGGCCTGACTCATGAAGCCGCTGACGCCGACACCCGGGATAACGCTCGCCGTCTCAGTGCGCGCATGACCGGAAGCACTGCGAGCAGCAGGCGCCGGCGCCCGTTGCGCGACGATCTCCACGGTTTCCAGCACCTCGCGCCAGTTGGCCAGATACCGGTCGATCGTCTCGATGTCGTAGAGATCGGTGTCGCCTTCACAGGAGATGCGCCAGCCTTCCGGGCGCCGCACCATGAAGAAGTTGAGGTCGTAGAGCGCGCCCGCGTTGAAGGAGGGCGAGGTCGTCGCGGCGAAATCCTGGCGGCGCACTTCGTCGTCCATGCCGACGAAGCTTTTCTGCAAGGCGAAATTGACCGAGCAGAGCGGCGGGCGATTCGTGTCGGCAACCTCGCCCGCGATCTCCATCATCTCTTCGAACGGCAGGTGCAGATGCTCGATGGCGTCGCTGAGCTTGGCCCCGCACTGCGCCGTGACCGAGGCCAGCGTGCTGCCTTCGGGAACGTCGAGGCGAAGGATCACCGTGTTGATGAGCGGCCCGATCACGCCTTCGAGTTCCTGCTGATCGCGCACCGACATCTGCGTGCCCATGACCACGCGGGCTTGGCCGGCCACCGGCTGCAGCGTCATCGCGAGTCCCGCGGCCGCCACGCTGAAGAGCGTCACGCCTTGGGCCTTGGCGGCCGCGATCAGACGCTCGCTCAGCACGTCGGGCAGCAGGATCGAGCGGATGACGCCCTGGAAGCGCCGCTCCTGCATCCGTGGGCGATCGCCGGGAACGTCGAAGCGGCTGAAATCCTGAAGCTCCTGGCGCCAGTGCGCGCGCGCACGATCGATCGCGCCGCTGGAAAGGAACTCTTCCTTCCACAGCGCGTAGTCGCCATGGTGCAGGTCGACATCGGGGAATTCCGGCTCGTGGCCCGCATGGAGCGCGGCCAGTCCTTCCACGAGCTCGCGCACGAGGATCGCGAAGGACCAGCCGTCCATGACGAGCGAATGGAACGTGAGCTGCAATTCGCCCTGGGTGGCCGACCTGGGCAACCACACGGCCCGGAAGAAAGACGGCGCCGACAAGTCGAAAGGCGTATGCGCCTGCTGCCTGCCCACACGCTCGGCCTCGGCAAGCGCGGCCTTTTCGTCCATCCCGGCGAGATCGACCACGTCGAGCCGGAAGGGCGCGCGGCTCCACACCTGCTGGCGCAGCCCCGCACCCGTCATCAGGAAGCCGGTACGCAAGATCTCGTGCCGTGCTATCAGCTCGCCGAGCACCTGTTCGATGCTCGCGGCGGCGAGCGGCCCTGATAACTGCAGCCGGAAGGCGATGTTCAGCGCGGAGGCCTTCGGCGACGCCTTCTGTTCATGCCAGAACCGCACCTGGCAGGCGGTCGCCGGGAACAGGGCGTAGCCGGCTTCGATCTCGTGAGTCGGGGCGATACTCAACGCTATCCCGTTCATCGCTCAGAGTCCCTCCGCGCGGCGGCGCTTGAAGTTGAGGATCGATGGGCGGGCCGCGGCATTGGCCTCCATCAGTTCGTTCTCCTGCGTGCCGTCGAGGCTCGCAGCCAGCTCGGCGATCGTGACGTTCTTCATGAGCTGACGCGCATCCACGCCGAGCCCGCGCTCGTTCATGCGCGCGACGATGCGGAACAGCTGGAGGCTATCCGCGCCGAGGCTGAAGAACTGCTGGTCGATGCCGACGTGCTGGAGGCCGAGCACTTCGCCCCAGATGGCCGCGATGCTGGCCTGCGTCGGCGTCAGGGTTGCGGGCTCGAGCGGCGCGGCTGCGATCGTCGCTGCTTCGACCGGCGCGGGTTCGATCGCTTCCGGCTCGCTCGCAGCGGGTTCGGTCGGCACCGGGGCCGGCGGCACCACCTTGAGCGCGGCATGCGGCTGGCGTACCGGCGCGGCCACCATGTCCGCGCTCGGCACGGGCAGGGCCTTGCGGTCAAGCTTGCCGTTGCTGGTCTGGGGCAGCGCGTCGAGCGTCATCCATAGAGTCGGCACCATGTAGCCCGGCAATTGCGCGGCAACCTGCGTCGCGACCGCGCCCTGGTCGGGTTTTCCGGCGCCCGTGCCGACGATATAGCCCACGAGGCGCGGACTGTCGCCGACGGTATGCAGCGCGACAGCGGCTGCAGCCACACCGGGCGCCTTGCGCAGGACGGCCTCGATCTCCTCGATCTCGATGCGGAAGCCGCGCAGTTTGATCTGCTGGTCGCGGCGGCCGAGATGCTGGAGCGAGCCATCGGCAAGACGCTTCGCGAGATCGCCGGTGCGATAGAGGCGGCGCGGCGCGGCGCCTTCGATGGCGATCGAGCGGAACGCGGCATCGGTGAGGTCGGGGCGGTTGAAATAGCCCTTTGCGAGGCCTTCGCCGCCGATCCACAGTTCGCCGCTCACGCCTTGCGGGGCGAGATGCAGGTCGTCGGTCAGCACATGGAGGTCCGTATTCGCGAGCGGCGCGCCGATCACCACCGGCCCGTTCGCGACGACACGCGAAGCCGAGGACCAGATCGTGGTCTCGGTCGGGCCATAGAGATTCCACACCTCGGCGCCCGTCGCCAGCAGATCGTCGGCGAGATCGCGCGGCAACGGCTCACCGCCGCAAAGCGCCTTGAAACCCTTCGACGGCCTGAAGCCCGCCTCCAGCAGCATGCGCCAGAGCGACGGCGTGGCCTGGAGAACGGTCGCGTCCTCTTCCTTGAGCCGCGTCACGAGCTCGTAGCCGGTACGCACTTCCTCGTGGCCCGCGATGAAGGTCTGTGCGCCGACGATGAGCGGCAAGAACAGTTCGAGACCCGAAATATCGAACGAGAAAGTTGTGACCGCAACGATGCTGTCCCGTGCCGTCAAGCCCGGCGCCTGCGCCATCGACAACAGGAAGTTGCTGAGCGCGCGATGGGAAATCTCGACGCCCTTGGGCTGGCCCGTCGAGCCCGACGTGAAGATCACGTAGGCCGAATCCGCATGCGAGACGGCGGGCAACGCGACGGTCTCGTCGTTGCGTTCGTCGAGCAGCGCCTCCAGCTTCAGCACGCGATGTCCGCCCGCATCGAGCACCATGCGGCTGACCTCGTCGCTGAGGACGGCGGCGATGTCGGCGCCATCGAGGATCTGACGCAGGCGCGCAGGCGGCATCGTCATGTCGAGCGGCACGTAGGCGCAGCCCGCGCGCCACACGCCGATCATGGCGGCCACGGTCAGCGCGCCGCGGTCCATCGCGATGGCGACGCGTCCGCGCGGCGCGATGCCTGCCGCCACGAGCAGGCGGGCGATCTGGTTCGCGAGCGCATCGAGCTCGCCGTAGGCGAAGCTCGTCGTCTCGTCCGACACGGCCGTCGTGTCGGGCGTCTGGCGGGCCTGCGCGGCGATCATCGCCGGGGCCGTCTGCGAGAGGTCCCAGTCGCGGCGCGTGGCGTTCAGCTCGTCGCGAAGATGATGGATCTCGTGCTCGTTGAGCAGCGGCAGCGCGGCGATCGCCGTTTCGGGATCGCGGGCGATCGCCGTCAGCAGGGTCTCGTAGTGGCCGAGCCAGCGCTGGATCGTCGATTCGTCGTAGACGTCGGTGTTGAAGTCGCAATCGAGACGCAGGCCTTGTGCCGATTCGATCACGTTCAGGAACATGTCGAAGTTGCTATAGGCCTTCGCGTTGGGCGCGAAGTGCGTGATCACGCCGGCCATGTCGAGATCGCCGTCGACCTTTTCGAGGTTGAACTGCAGGTCGGTGAGCGGCAGCCGGTTGAAATCGCGCTTGATGCCGAGGTCGCGCACCAGCGCGCCGTAGGTGTAGTTCTGGCGGTCGCCGGCGTCGTAGAGGTGATCGCGCACCGCCTTCATGTGCGCGGCGAACGGCTGCTCGCGGTCGAACTTCACGCGCAGCGGCAGGAAGTTGACGCAGTGCCCGACGAGCAGCGCTTCGCCGGCCTGCGACTGGCCCGCCATCGGCGCGGCGATCACGACGTCGTCGTTGCCGGACAGACGGCCGAACAGCACCTGGGCCGCGCCGAACAGCGTGGCGAACAGCGAGCAGCCTTGCTTCGACGAAGCGGCCTTCACCTGCTTGAGCAGATCGGCGCTCACGTGGCGCGTGGTCGAGGCGCCGTTGAAGCTCTTGAGTTCCGGGCGCGGACGGTCGCCGGGCAAGTCGGGCTGCGGTGCCGGATTGCGATGGAGGTTCATCCAGAACTCGCGCGTTTCCTGGTCGACGCCGGCGGCGTCCTGTGCCTGGGAGAAGGCGAGGAAGCTTTGCACGTCGTCGAGCTCGGCCGGCTGGCCCGACACTTCGGCGCGGTAGAGGGCCGCCAGATCGCGCAGGATGATGTTGATCGACCAGCCGTCGCAGACGATGTGATGGGCCGTGAACACGAAGGCCCACTTCTGGCTTTCGAGGCGCACGAGCCCGGCGCGCACGAGCGGCGCACGCGTGAGGTCGAAGACCGCGCGCGCTTCCGCATCGACGATGGTCTTGAGCTCGGCGGCCGCATCGGCGCTATCGGAGAGGTCGATCTTTTGCAGCGGGACGCTCGCCGCCGGGTCCGCGAACATCGTGTCGCCGACGCGTGAGAACCACGCGTGCAGCGCATCGTGGCGGGCGATCGTCGCGGCGAAGGCGCGCTCGAACGCGGCCTCGTTCAGCTCGCCGATGAGTTCGAGCGTGAACGACTCGTTGAACACGAGCGAGGCTTCGTGGCCCAGTTGGGCCGACATCCAGATTTCTTTCTGCGGCTCGGTGAGCGCGGCCTGCGTGAGCGGGAGCGGCTTGGCGCTTGCGGCGATCGCGGGCGCTTCGTTCGTGCCCGCGAGAATGCCGGCGCGCTGGAGCGCGTCGATGCTTTCGATGAAGGCGTCGCCGATCTTGCGGATGTCCTCGTCCGAATGGCTCGTCGTCAGGAAGCAGGGGAAGCCTTCCATGATGTGCACGCCGAGGTAGCGCATGTACGGATAGAACAGGCTGCCGAGGCGGTCCTCGCTCGCGAAGCTCACATAGAACCAGCTCGAGAACGATTCCGCGCGCGCGGCGATGCCGACTTTCTCCAGATAGCCGTTGATGCGTTGCACGAGGCCGTTCATGCGCGCGCCGAGCGATTCCTGGAGCGCCGGGCCGGCCTCCTTGAGGTGCAGCAGCACGGCCTTCATTGCGGCCAGCACCACGGGATGGCGCACGAAGGTGCCCGCGAAGAAGGTCGGCGGGACTTCGGGCACCGAGGCGTCGCCGAATTGCCACTGGCCGCCGTCGAGCGCGTCCATGTACTGGGCGCTGCCCGCGAGCACGCCCACGGGCAGGCCGCCGCCGACCACCTTGCCGTAGGTCGCCATGTCGCCCTTGATGCCCCAGTAGCCTTGCATGCCGGCCGGATGGACGCGGAAGCCCGTCACGACCTCGTCGACGATGAGCGCCGATTCATTGGCGGCCGTCACATCGCGCAATTGCTGCACGAATTCCTTCGGGCGCAGATTGGGGTGGCGCGACTGCACGGGCTCGATCAGGACCGCGGCGATATCGTCGATGTTGGCCTTGATCCATTCGAGGCTTTCGGACCGCGCGTAAGGCAGCACGACCATGTTGCCCACGGAGCTCTGCGGGATTCCTGGCGCGAGCGGGAACGCGCGCGGCTGGCCCGCCTCGCTGCCCGGCTTGACGAGCACTTCGTCGAACTGGCCGTGATAGTCGCCGTCGAAGCAGACGACCTTCTCCTTGCCGGTCACGGTGCGCGCGAGGCGCATCGCCGCCATCACGGCTTCCGAGCCGGTGTTGCAGAAGGTGACGCGCTCGTGCCCCGTCATCTCGGCGAACAGCTGGGCGACCTCGCCCGCGAGCGGGGACTGCGGCCCGATGGCGAAGCCTTCCTCGAGTTGCGCGTTGACCGCGGCCACCACGAAGTCGGGCGTATGGCCGAACGCGGTCTGACCGTAGCCGTTGACGAGGTCGATGTATTCGTTGCCGTCGATGTCCCAGATGCGGGAGCCCTTGGAGCGCTGGGCGACGACGGGATAGACGAGTTCCTTCCATTCCTCGCGGAAGCCGCTCGCGGTGCGCGGATCGGCGAGCACGGCGCGATAGGACTGCGTGCGCGCCTTGGAGGTGGGCGTGCGCGCCGAATAGCGGGCGGCCAGATCGGCGATGAAGGTCTTCTGCACCTCGGTCATCTGCGCCGAGTTCGTTGCGCCGGGCTTATACGCGGTGAAGCGCGTCGGGCGGTTTTCTTCGAACTTGATCTCGGGACCGGCGGCGCGCGTGGGGGCGGCGGCTGGCGCGGGCACGGCGGCCGGAATCGGCGCTGCGCTTGGCGCGGCCAGCGCGGGAGCGGCCTGGACTACGGCGGCAGGCGCCTGAACGGCCAGCGGCGTGCCTTGAAGCACATCGAGCTGACGCGCCATCAGCGATTGCATCGCGGCGATCTGGTCGCGGATCACGGCCTGGATGTCGCCCGTGACCGGAGCGATGGCCACGACAGGAGCGGCGCCTGACGCAACGATGGCTTGCGCGGTCGCGACAGGCGCGGTTGACGCTTGAACCGCAACCGGCGCGGCTTCAGCGGCGGCCGGCGCGGCGGGCTGCTCCGGATCGGGCGGCAGTGCGCCATCGAGGAAGCCGGCCAGCGCGGGCAGCGTCGGATAGTCGCTCATGATCTGCCGGAAGCTGATCGTGACGTCGTAGCGGCGGCGTAGCTGCCGCGAGACCTGGCCCATGAACAGTGAGTCGTAGCCGAGGTCCCAGAAGGTCACATCCGGATTGGACGTATCCGGCGCTTCGCCGGACATCTCGGCGAGAAGGGACGCGAGTTCGGCGATGAGACGCGGTTTGCGGTCGATTTGGACGGTTTGGGCCATGGCGGTCTGAGGGATGGAAGTGGTGGCTTCGGACGAGACGGGGGCGGCGACTGCGGCGGCAATCGTGGCGGTATCCGTCGTCGGCTGGCGTGATGAGGATGCGGTTGCCGGGGCGTCGATCCAGTGCCGTTCCGGCTCGAAGGGATAAGTCGGCAGCGAAACGCGGCGGGCGCCTTCGGCCTGGACGGTTTGCCAGTCCGGCGTGACGCCGCTGAGCCACAGCCGCCCGGTTGCCTCGGCGAGCACGGGAAGCTCGCGCTCGCGCATGGCGAAGTCGGGCAGCGACGCAATCGCGCCCGCATGGCGGTCCTTGGGCAAGCCCTGCATGACAAAGGTCGAGAGCGTGCGGCCAGGGCCGATTTCGAGCAGAACGGGCTTGCTTTGCGCCGTCACCGTGGCGAGCGCGTCGCTGAAGCGCACCACGTCGCGGCAATGGCTGGCCCAGTAACGTCCCGTCACCGGCTGATCCGTTGCCGCCCACTGCCCGGTGACCGAGGACACGTACGGGATCTTCGGGCACGTGAAAGCGAGGCTGTCCGCCACCTTGGCGAGGTCTTCGACGACGCCGGACATCATGCGCGAGTGGAACGCATGCGAGGTATGCAGGCGCCGATGCTCGATGTCGCGCGCCTTCAGCGTGGCTTCGAAAGCCTCGATGGCCGCGAAGGGACCGGCCACGACGCTGAGCGACGGCGCGTTGATGGCGGCCAGATCGACGTCGTCGGGCAGCAGGGACGCGAGCTCGGCTTCGCGGAGACGCACCACCAGCATTGCGCCCGGCTCGGCCGACTGCATGAGCGCGCCGCGTTTGGCGATCAGCGAGAGCGCGTCATCGAACGAGATCGCCTCGGCCACGCAGGCCGCGACCAGCTCGCCGACGCTATGGCCGATCATGGCCGCCGGCTGGATGCCGCGCGAGATCCACAACTGCGCGAGCGCGTATTCGACGAGGAATAGCGCCGGCTGGGCGTAGATCGTCGAGCGGATCGGATGCGGGGTGTCGTCGCCTTCCGGGGCCTCGCTGAGCAGCAGGGTGCGGATGTCGAGCCCGAGATGCGGGGCCAGCGTCTCGGCGCCCTTGTCGATCCATTGGCGATAAACGGGCTCGGTGCGATAGAGCGCCGCGCCCATGCCCGGATACTGCGCGCCCTGGCCCGGGAACATGAAGACGACCGGAGGCGCGGCCTGCGGCGCCTGGGCTTCGATCGCGCCTTTGCCGAGCTTCGACTGGGCCTGATCGAGGCTGTCGGCGACAACCACGGCCCGGTGCGCGAACGCGCGGCGACCGGTCTGGAGCGTCGCGGCCACGTCGGCGAGCGGGAGGCCGGGATGGGCTTGCAGATGCTGCGCGAGGTTATGCTTCGCGCGTTCGAGCGCCGCCGCGCTCCTTGCCGAAAGCGGCAGGATTTGCGGCCGCTCTTGCGGCTCGCAGGCAGCGGCGCGCGAGAGGCCAGGCGCTTCTTCGAGCAACACGTGGACGTTCGTGCCGCCCACGCCGAAGGAGCTCACGCCGGCGCGGCGCGGCGTCGGGCCTTCGGCCCAGGCACGCGTGGCCACGTTGAAGAAGAACGGACTGTTCGCGAGGTCGATGCCGGGGTTCGGCGAGCGGAAATGCGTGAGCGGCGGCAGGACACGGTCGCGCAGCGCGAGCGACGCCGTGATGAAACCCGTCACGCCGGCGGCCGCATCGAGGTGCCCCACGTTGGCCTTCGCCGAGCCGAGCGCGCAGAACTGACCGCCTTCGACGCCGCCCAGTCGGAACGCCTGCACGAGGCCCGCGAATTCGATGGGGTCGCCGAGCGGCGTCGCCGTGCCATGCGCTTCGACATAGCCCACGGAAGTGGGATCGATGCCGGCCTCGGCGTGCGCGATGGCGATGGCGCGGGCCTGTGCATCGACGCTGGGCGCCGTGAAGCCGACCTTGTCGGCGCCGTCGTTGTTCATGCCCACGCCGCGGATCACGGCGTAAATCGGGTCCTCGTCGGCAATGGCGTCTTCGAGGCGCTTGAGCAGGACCACGCCGGCGCCGCTGCCGAACACCGTGCCCTTGGCCTCGGCATCGAACGGGCGGCACACGCCATCGGGCGCGCCCATCCCGCCTTCCTCATAGAAGTAGCCGCGCTTCTGCGGGAAGGTGATCGATACGCCGCCGGCCAGCGCCATGTCGCAGCGCCCCGCGCGAAGGTTCTCCACGGCGAGGCCGATGGCGGTCATCGAGGTCGAGCAGGCCGTTTGCACCGAGATGGCCGGACCCGTGAGGCCGAGCTTGTAGGCCGTGCGGGTAGCGACGAAATCGCCGGCCCCAACGAGCTTTTGATACTCGCCGATCTGGAACTGGCTCGTGAACTCGTCGATGACCGCGCGATCGGACAGGATGTGCTTGAGGAAGTAGGTGTTCATCGAGGTGCCGGCGAACACCCCGACGGCACCGGCGATGGCGGCCGGATCGTATCCGGCGTCTTCGAACGCCTCCCACGCGATCTGCAGGAACAGGCGCTGCTGCGGATCGGTCAGCGCCGCTTCGCGCGCGAGCATGCCGAAAAAGCCCGCATCGAAGCGGTCGACGTCCGTGATGATCGGCCGCGCTTTCACATAGCGTTCTTCGCGGCGCGAGCCGTCGTCGAAGCTGTCTTCGAGCTCGGCCACGTCGAAATGCGTGACGCAGTCGCGGCCCGCGAGGATGTTGGCCCAGAGTTCGCCGACGTTGCGTGCGCCCGGAAAACGTCCCGACATGCCGATCACGGCGATGGCACCGCTTTGCGCATCCTGGCGGCGCTGGATCGCACCGTTGCCTTGCGTCCCGAGCGCGGCGTGCAGATGCTCGGCCAGCGTCTCGACATTGGGATGGCGGAACAGATCCACCAGCGCGACTCGCGCGGACACGTCGCGGGCGATGATGGCATGCGCGCGCATCAGATCGAGTGAGCGCAGTCCGAGGTCGAAGAAGTTCGCGCGGCGATCGACAGGACTCCCAAGCAGCCCTTCGAACACGGCCGCGAGCTTTCCGGCGATATCGTCGTTCACCGGTTCGGGTTCGGCCGCTGCCGCGGCGGCCGTATCGAGCCCGGCAAGCAGCGCTTTGCGATCGATCTTGCCATTGGGCGTCAGCGGAAAGTCGGGCAGGACGCGCAGCTCCGAGGGCATCATGTAATCGGGCAGCGCGGCCTTGAGATACGTGCGTAGCGTATCGACGAAGGAGGCGGCATCGGCCGCATCGGCTTTCACGAAACCGGCGATGGCCTTGCCCCTGCGGCCCTCGAAGGCGGCCACGGCCGCATCGGCGACGCCGGGCGCCACGCGCAGCGCGTGCTCGATTTCATCGAGCTCGATGCGCTTGCCGGCGATCTTGATCTGCCGATCGTTGCGGCCGAGGAAATCGATGGCGCCGTCCGGGCGGCGGCGCACCAGGTCGCCGGTGCGGTAGAGCCTGGCGCCGG
The DNA here is from genome assembly GCF_905220245.1 of Paraburkholderia sp. J63. NCBI lineage: Bacteria > Pseudomonadati > Pseudomonadota > Betaproteobacteria > Burkholderiales > Burkholderiaceae > Paraburkholderia > Paraburkholderia sp. J63. Next base: position 52,996 of record NZ_CAJMZF010000038.1, read on the forward strand.
GCGTGAAGACGTCGTCGACGAACTTCTCCGCGGTCAGCTCGGGGCGATTGAGGTAGCCGAGCGCCACGCCGTCGCCGCCCGCCACGAGCTCGCCGACTTCGCCGTCGCCAACGGGAACGAGCTTCTCGTCCACGATGTAGACGCGCGTGCCCGCGATGGCGTCGCCGATGGGTATCGCGTCGCCGTGCGCCAGCGCCTCGCCGCCGCGCGGAATGCGATAGCAGCAGGTGAAGGTCGTGTTCTCGGTCGGACCGTAGCCATTGATGATCTGCAGCCCGGGGTGCGCCTCCATGACCTTGTGGACATGGACCGGCGAGAGCACGTCGCCGCCCGTGAGCACTTCCTTGAGCGGATGAAAGGCTTCGAGCCGATAGTCGGCGAGCGCATTGAAGAGGCCGGCCGTGAACCAGGCGCTCGTGACGCCGAGTCGCGCCATTTCGGCCGCGATCGTGTCGAGCGAAGGCTGGACTTCGTTGATGATCGCGGCGCAGCCGCCGTTCAGCAGCGGGCCCCAGATCTCCAGCGTGCTCGCATCGAAGGCGAGCGGCGCGAGGTTGAGGAAGCGCGTCTGCGGCGAAAGCTCGGTGAAGGTCTGGTGCTGCACGAGGCGCACGATCGCGCGGTGCGGGACGATCACGCCCTTGGGCTTACCGGTCGAGCCCGAGGTGTACATGATGTAGGCGGGATCGTCGCTGCGCGCAGCGTGGAGCGGCGCGGCATCGGCCACTTCGGCCGATGCCATGACCGCCGCCAGATCGACCAGCGCGTCATTGAACTCGCCGGCGCTCGCGAGGGCGGCGCCTTCGGCGATGATGAGGCGCGGCGCGCAATCGGCAACGATGAATTCGAGCTGCGCGCGCGGATAGGCCGGATCGAGCGGCACGTAGACGGCGCCCAGACGCAGGATCGCCAGCATCAAGGCCAGCGTGTCGCGGCTGCGCGGCACCATGATCGCGCAGCGCTCGCCCGGTGCCAGTCCCATGTCGCTCAGGACGGTTGCGATGCGGGCGGCACGTTCGCCCAGATCGGCGTAGCGCTCCTCACCCGTGGTGTCAATCACAGCAAGATGAGTGCCGAATTCGGCAGATACGGCATCGAAGCGTGCTGCCACGCCAGGCTCATGATCGGTCCCGCCTGGCAAAACGCCTGAAAATCCCTCTCTGTGCGACATTTGCTGATCCCCCAGTGACTTTGATGAAGGCCTTTTAATGATTCACGCCTTGATGCGCGCGGTTGCGCACATCAAGGCGGACGGCCGCGGGAGGCGCGGGGAGCACGAGGCTCCATACGCATCTCCCGCGTCCCGAACGCGAAATGTGCTGTAAGAGGAAGTTAAACTTGCGCGGCCCGTATCTCCGTTCGCCGTCGCACACACAGCAGATGCAACAACACATCGCACGCAGACGTTTGCGCGCGCGCTCGAGGCGGGGGAGTCAGGCGGGGGAAGGGGGCGCCGGTTCTGGCGGACGAACGTTCGGACGCGGAATGGGGCCGGGCCGCTGCCGTATGCGGCAGGGCACAATCAGGTCGGTCGGGGCGTATGTTCCCGATCTATTTTTCGCCCTGTTTTTCGCTTTTTAAGCGGGCCGGTAGCCAACGGGACGCTGGCGGAGTGCTTCCTGATTCATTTCAACGATCGACCAGTCTTTACGTCGAGCCGCCACGGCTCCCGCGCAGACCGGATTGGCCGGCAGGGCGCGAATGCGCCAATGCGTTGCTTCTTGCGCATCGCCGCCGACGAAACGCGGTGTCGTATCGCCGTGAACGGAAAGATCGAATTCGAAATGATCGGGCGGCAGGATAAAGCCCGTGCCGAGCGCTTTTAAACCGGCTTCTTTGCGCGCCCAGGTTTCAAAGAAAACCTTTTGCCGTTCTTCTGTACCCGGTAGCGCGTCGAATTGCGCGCGTTCCCGTGTCGAGAATACGTGGGTCGGCAGATTTTCTTCGATTGGGCGGACCTGTTCTATGTCGATACCGATCTCGAAATCGTTCGAGATGGCGAGAGCCGCTCTATTCTCGGTGTGGCTGAGGTTGAAACAGAGCTTCCAGTCAGAAGGCTGGATGGTGCAGAACGGTTTGCCTTCCGGGCCATAGTCAAGCGTGACGGCCTGCGGCGCCAGTGCGAGATAGCGGCCGAGGATTTGCCGGAGTTCTCCGCGTCCCACCACATAACGATGACGATGTCGTTCGAAGCGGAATTTGTCGGCGCGCTCGCGCTCTTGCGTCGAAAGTATTTCCCAGTACTGATTAAATTCGCTGCCACGAACATCGAGATCCCACTGCCAGACATGGACGTTTTGTTCAGAAGGCGGTGTAAGGAGAGAAGAGGACATTGAAAGCCTGGATTCGGCTGGGCCGTACGACATCGAAAGATACACCTACGGTAACACGACCTGCGTTCCGTTGATCCGCCTTCGTTCGCGATGCGCCGAGCGTAATTCACGCGGAATTGTTGGGCAACCCACGGAGCGAGGCCGGGAGTCCGTCATACGATCCGGCACAGCGGATTGCACTGCCTGCTGATGTGATTGCACAGCGCGGCGTGTGTATCCGGCTCAGACGCAAGCACATGAAAACGACGAAATCGAATCGTGGCTTGCCGGCTGCGCCGGATCTGCAGGAACACAACTTCTTCGCTACCCCACCGAATCAGGCCTGGGCGAGCGACGCTTTTACGTACCTTCGTCGTATTCGAAATTTGACCATGTCAACACGTGATGTTCGACAAGCGCTATGTCGCGCCCCGGTTTTGGAAGGCTAAATGAAAGAATCAATAATGAAATTGGCGGAATTCAGGAAGGTTTATGTAATTAATAAATATGTTGGGTTAAAAAAGGCGTTTTTTAATATTTCTGTGAGCAATTCTTCGAAATTCTGACTCGAGGTGTGGGATGCGGCGCGATTTTGAAGATGCTTGCGGGGTAAGTGTGATAATTCCGCACTACAACAGCCTTGATCTGCTTTGGGTAGCCATAGAATCGATATCCAGCCAAACCATTGTTCCGCGCGAAATTATTGTTATAGACGACGCATCGGGGTTGCAGTTCGACTTGCCGAGTCGTTGCGGGGACGGGATTGCCCTGCGCCTGATACGCGAGAGCGTGAACCGGGGGGCGGCTTGGTGCCGAAACCGGGGCATCGAGGAGGCCGCCGGCGATCTGATTGCTTTTCTGGACGCGGATGACCGTTGGCTGCCGAACAAGCTTGAACGATGTATCGCCGCGCTCGGGCCCAAGCCGGCCGAGAGCGAGGTGAAGGTGTTGTTCAGCAATGTCGTGCTAATCGATGGAAGCCGGCGCGTGCTCGGCAACCGGTCTCCCTATGATGGTCAGCCGATGTTCGATTTCATCCTGCTCGAGGGCGGCTACGTTCAGACTTCGTCCATCATGATGTGGCGTCATCAGTATCCGTTGATTCGCTTCGATGGATCGTTGCGTCGACATCAAGATTGGGATTTTGCCATTAATGCCGAAATGGCGGGCTGCGCATTTATCTATGTGCACGACGCGTTGGTGGAGTATTCGTTAAGTGGAAGCCCAAAGCGGATATCGCGGGAAACCAATTGCGAGCCGAGCCTGGTATTTTTTGAAAAATACGACAGATATATGTCGAGAGGACATGCATCCTCGTTTATATTCAATGTGCTGATTTACAAGAATCTGAATATGCTTCTAAGACTCAATATTATCGAAAGAATCATATCGAGAGAGGTGGTCATTCCGGGTAAGGGTTGGTGGCTGTTGTTCGTAAAGTTGATTATCGGAAGGGATGGTGTGAATCTGATCAAGCGGCTGACGTGGAAGATCTGAATCCGCGAGCAGATCGACTCGATGTATTCGGTGCTTCGCCCTGCTACCCGGCGGCATGACGCCGCCGGGTAGCAGGGCGAATGGTTTAGAGCCGGCTATTGGGTCGCGCCGCTAAACTTGTAAAGCCAGGCAGGCGTGCCCTTCAGCGGTACCCAGCCAGGACCGGGCTGAATTTTTGGCATCGACAGCGACACGACCGCTCGCGCTCCGGCTTGAGAGAATGCCTTCATGACCTGCTCGCGTTGTTGCGGCGTGAGCTTCGTCCAGAACATCTCGCTATAGTCCGGCCACGGGTTTGCGTCTTGACGATCAAAGCGGGTGAGGTCCTCGGGCTCGATGCGGTACGGGAGAGCGCCGAATTCGGCAACGATGCGCAAGCGTGAGACATAGGCCCAACTGACCCTGACAGCAGGGTAGGTGTCCCGGATCACGGCCACGGGGTCGCCCGGTCGTAATCCCGAGGCGGTCAGCGCCTCGGCGATCTGCCAGCGTGGGTCTTCGTGAAAGTCTGCATGATGAAGCGCCCCCTTGAATGAAACTGCATCGGTAGCCGCAAGTTCGCCGAGCGCGCCCGCGCCATAGATCAGGACGAGCGCCGCGGTGAGCAGGCGACGGGCGGGCAGCGTCACATCGAGCAAGGGCGCGCAGGACAGCAGCGCAACGATCATGATGAACGCACTGAGATAGCGCTCCTCGACATGAACGAGAAAATAAGCCCCAAAGCCTCCGATGGTCGGCAACAGCAATGGCCAGGTTCGAATCGCTGTCTTGGCGAGCGACGTTCGCCATGACCGCTTGACAAGAGGTAACAACAAAGCCAAGACGACTGCCAGGGCGATCGGGTGTTGCCGGAGTATCTGCTGCAAGCTCCACAGCGATCGGCCCATTGCGATGACTTCGAGTTTCAAGCTGAAGAACGACCGGAAGCCTTCGTACCAGTATGCGACGTCGTTATAGGGAGGGTAGGTCGTGTGGAAGGGCGTCCCAAAGCCGAAGGCCGGCAAGCCCGCGACAAGCTGAGTGGTCGGGTGGATTGGCCGGCCGAATGGCTGCGGTCCGCCTTGCCAGTTGGTCATATGGGGCATATCGTTCACATGCCACGGGACATTCAAGGCGCCGGAGGCACCCAGCGTAAATTCGCCATAGGACCAGGAGATCCCGGCCACATAGATGGCAAAGAACACGCCGAAGGTTCCCACCACCACGCCGAACGAACGCCACAGGCCGCCCCTCGCGCAGCAATAGATGAAAAGGGTAAGCACGAACAGGCAAGCGAAAGGCGTGAATACCCCTTTTACCCAGACGCCGATGCCGAGGACGAGGCCGAGCAATATCGCCGTTACCAGGTCGCGCCGCCGGATCAGCGAGAGAAGCAGGCTCGAACCCAGAAGGAAGCCCGTGGTCACGAGCAAATCCGGACACACGGCCGAAACGCTATCGAGCGCCAGGCAAGAACCGAGAAAAACGCAAACCCCGATCCAGATCGTAAATGGATGCTGGATCAGTGCGAGTGAACGCGGCCAATACAGGGCGAAGGCGCTGCGGATCAGGCCACGCCACGATGCATAAGCGATCAGATAGATCAGCCAGTTGACGGCCGTTATCGCATACCATTCGCCCTCTGGAGTCGGAGGGGCCAGCGCCCGGCCGGCTGCAACTAGTGCGGGATAGCCTGGATTCCAGAAAGGGTTGAAAATCTCCCGCCAATCGATGTGCGTGACGGCCCAACTGACATTCAGATAGGAAATCCAGTCGCCGTAGTATTGCGTCCGACCGTAAAGTCCTTCGACGATACCGAGCGCACCGATGACGATCCAGGAAAGGATGAGATGTACATTGCCCGGCGACCATTTTATTGCCATGTAGCACCTCTGTTTTTGCAGCCTGAAGGTCAGATTAATAAGTGGGGAGTTAATCCGCGATGGTCTGGGCGAGCTACCGCTGCAACACACGAAACAATTCGGAATCCATAACGCATTTCTGAATTCCCGATTCTCCGTTAGGTGTTGGCGCGGTGTTGCACAACGGCCGGACGCATCGCGTATGCCCCGTGCGGGCAGGCACGCGACGAATGTAGCCGGCGAGCGCTAACCTCTCTGTGCGTTGGGCAACGCCGTTTTCGATCGAACGAATCGGATCAACGGCGTACGCCCTCGCACAATTTCAGTGCGTTCATCCTTCAACGTGCTTTATCGGCGTATCTCGTTGGCTTTGGCGTTCCATCAACCGCCGGGCTCATTGATATCAACGGCCGGCAAGTTGCTCATCGATACCTTGGAAACCGCATTGCCGCGGTGGCTCTGCTCGTTGAACGTCCACGTTGAGTTGAGCAGATAGGTCAGGCCGAGAACGAGGGCGGTCGTGACCAGTTGTGCAATCAGGTAGTTCAACCCTGGAATTGCCATGAAGAGCTTCATGCACACGCCGTTCATCAGCACGCCAAGCAACGCGATCATGGCAAACTTCGGTGCGGTCGACAGAGGATGGCTATGGCTTCGGAACGTGATCCGGCGGTTGAGCGCGTAGTTGACGATTGCGCCGATGGTCGCCCCGGCCATTGAACTGAGCGCGGGCGACGCGTAACCCGAACGCACCATCGCGATCAGAACCGCGTACTGCGCGCCGGTACCGATTGCACCGACGCAGGCATAGACCGCAAACCTTCGCGCCATGCGCAGATCAGGCATCGCTGGCGCCTGCGGATTGATAGCGGTTGCGGATCAGGTAAACCGGCCGGTTCTTCGATTCGTAGTAGATGCGGCCGATGTATTCGCCAAGCACGCCTATCCCGATCAATTGAACGCCTCCGAGCAGGAGGACGGCCGAAATCAGTGACGCGTAGCCTGGTACGGCGACCCCTTGAATCAGGGTTCGCGCAATGAGGAACGATGCATAAATAAATGCGCCGAATGCCACGAAGCTGCCGACGTAAGTCCATACACGAAGCGGCAGCGTGCTGAAACTCGTGAAGCCCTCCAGAGCGAAGTTCCAGAGTTTCCAGCCAGAAAACTTCGACCTCCCGGCGAGCCGGGACTCGCGCACGTATTCGACGACTGCAGTCCGGTAACCGACCCAGGCGAACAGGCCCTTCATGAAGCGGCGTGTCTCGGGAAGCTGTTTGAGCGCGTCCACGACCTCCCGGGTTATCAAGCGGAAGTCCCCCACGTTTTCCGGAATCTTCGTATCGCACACGGCGTTGTGCATCCGGTAGAAAATCGCCGCGGTCTGGCGCTTCAGGAAAGAGTCGGTGAGCCGGCTGACGCGTTTGGCGAGAACGACGTCATAGCCTTCCCGCCATTTCTCGACCAGCAACGGAATGATTTTGGGCGGGTCCTGCAAATCGGCATCGAAAGGGATCACAATGGCGCCGTGCGCTTCGTCGAGCCCAGCCGAGAGCGCGGCCTCCTTGCCGAAATTGCGCGTCAGATCGATTACGCGGATGCGGCTATCTTCATTCGACATGCCTATCAGCATGCGGAGCGTGTCGTCGCGGCTGCCGTCGTTGACGCAGACGATTTCGAACTGCGTTCCGTCGATCGCTTCGAGTACGGGAATCACCTCGCTGAAAAATGCCCTGATCATCTCCTCCTCGTTGTAGAACGGCACGACGAGCGACAGGAGACAAGGTTCGTCCACTGCGGGCGCCTCTGCCAGCGAGGGGTTGGACCGGGCAATCGTGTCACGCGCCGCTGCCGGCGGGATTAGCGCTTCCCTCAGAAGAGTTTCCGGAACCAGAAAGTGAGGGCGGCCGACATAGTCCATGGTGACCTCGCGAAGATACCGCGGTTGTCCGACTGGCGTAACGATTTCATCGCAAGCGTCTTTTGCGGCTTGCCCCGGCGGTATGTCCGTTCAGGACTTGCCGCAAACCAGAGCGCCTGACCGGCAGGCGCTCATGCATTCAAAGTCTAGAGCGATGCGCGCACGCGGTTCGTGCGCTCGGCCACACTGGCCGCCGTCGCGGTGCTTCATTGGGCAGGCCCGCATATTGACTGGGACCGTCGTGAATAAATAGGGCCAGCACGACGTAAAACCGGAGATTTCACGGCTTGCACCCAATGAGCGCCGCATAACACATCGAGGCAGCTTTCCGATTTTTCGCCACGGGAAGACGCGTATGCTGACTCCAGCCCGGCGTAGCGCTGGCTTTGCCATGAGGTCGAAAAAAATGATAGCCCCGACTAGCCCGCTTCCCGTTATTGTTGCACTGCTCCTTGCACTGGGTACGGTCAGGGTTTTGATCTGGCGATTTGGCGCTCCGAAATCGGAAGGGCGCTTCATGACGATTGACGGATTGAGAGGGTATCTGGCTTTTTTTGTATTCATGCACCATTCGTGCATATGGTTTTTCTACATCAAAACCTCCGACTGGCAGCCTCCCCCATCAAATTTCTTCACGGGCCTGGGGCAGAGCAGCGTAATTTTATTTTTTATGATTACCAGCTTCCTTTTTTCCACAAAAGTAATCGAAGGAAAGAAAAAGGGTGTGGACTGGATCAGGCTCTATGTATCCAGGCTTCTTCGTCTCGTGCCGCTATATCTCTTTGCAATGGCGCTGCTATTCGTGACGGTAGCCGTTGTTTCACATTTCGCCCTGAACGAATCCCCGAAGGCGCTGGCAACCGATGCTTTGAGATGGATAGGGTTTTCGTTTCTCGGCGTACCAGACCTGAATGGCGTTGAGGGAACGCGACTGATTTTGGCCGGGGTAACGTGGTCGCTTCCTTACGAATGGGCGTTTTACCTCTGCCTCCCGCTGCTGTCGCTCGCGATTGGCGCTATTCCGGCATTCCCGATCCTGATGATCGGGATCGTCGGTATTCTTGGGTTCATGCGGCTCCATGCATCGCCGTTGTTCCTGGAGATTTTTTTGAGCGGAACCGTGACGGCGCTACTTGTTCGTAGCGCACGATTTCGGCGGATTGCTCAAAGCAAAGTATCGTCGGTGATTGCCGCCATATCGATAATTTCGGCGCTTACACTTTTCCCGACGTCCTACTCGCACATCCCGGTCGCATTGCTTTCTCTGAGCTTTGCCCTGGTCGCAGGTGGGGCCACGCTATTCGACGCATTGATCAGCCCGCTCTCTCGCGCACTCGGCGAGATGGCTTACAGCATTTATCTGCTTCATGGATTCGTCCTGTTTGTGCTTTTCAATTTCATCTCCGGAGAAAAGTATTCAGGAATGCCGTCCCCTTTGTGGCACTGGGCTTTGATTTTCTCAGTAACGCCGGTTCTTGTTTTGATTTGCTTTGCGACTTTCCATTTTATCGAAAAGCCGCCGATGCGATGCACGGACGGAGTGGTCAGATGGATTCGCCGGATGATGCTCACGAGGCGCGTCGTTTTGAACGAGCCTCTTTAGTCTGACGAAGGAGCGGGGCGAGGGCGCAAAGAAGCTGTGGCTTCCTGGGATCGCTGGCAGGTTGTGACCGGCGCCGCGTAGCTCCGCGTGCACGCGCCGCCTCCCAGAAACGTTCTGGCCAGCAGCTCGTCGACGCGTTCGGGTAGGCGCGCCGAATGCCTGAATGGGACATCAGGGCCGAGCGCGCCGCGACCTTGGTTGGACTTAAAGGGTGGTCTCGACAATAAAGCGTGGCCGCTGCTTGGTCTCGGAGTAGATCTTTGCGACATAGCCACCGATGACGCCGAGAAACAAGAGTTGCAGGCCGCCGAGAAAGTACATTGGGATCACGGTCGATGCCCAGCCCGGGACGCTCAAGTTCGTGAACAGCCGGATGAAAATCGCCCATAACCCGATCAGCAACGCGCCTACCGAAATACACGCGCCGACGTACGCGCTCCACTGGAGGGGCTTCGACGAAAACGACGCAATGCCGTCGAATGCAAAGGCGAGCATCTTGTGGAGCGGGTACTTGCTTTCGCCGGCGAATCTTGCATTGCGTTCGTATTTGACGATGGCCGTACGGAACCCGAGCAACGGAATGATGCCGCGCAGGAACAGGTTGACCTCGCGAAAATCCCTCAAGGCGTCGAGCGCGCGCCGGCTCATCAAACGGTAGTCCGCATGATCGGGAAGGATCTCCACGCCGAAACTGTGCAGGACCTTGTAATACGTCTGCGCGGTGAAGCGCTTGAAGAAGGTGTCGGTGACTCGGCACGAGCGCACCCCGAATACAACATCGGCACCATCGCGATGGGCCTCGAGCATGCGAGGGATTGCGCCCACGTCGTCCTGGAGATCGGCGTCGAGGCTGATAACCACATCGCCCTGTACGGACATCAGTCCCGCGAGCAGGGCATTCTGATGCCCGCGGTTGCGGGAAAGCTTGATACCCCTGACCCGAGGATCGGCGGCGTGCAGAGATTCAATGGTTTGCCACGTGCGATCACGGGACCCGTCGTCAATAAACGTGATTTCACTTTCGGGACCGATCGCACCGTCGGCAAGTAGCCGATCCATTTGCGCAAGAAGCTGCCGGGTCGTCTCCGGCAAGACTTCCTCTTCGTTGAAGCACGGAATCACGAGGTTGAGGCGCAACATCGCTTGCTCCTGTCCACCTGGTTATATGGCTAGCGAGCCATGGAAACGGGAAATGCGTATACGCGAGATCCAACGTAGGCGAGCAACGTATAGGTCACCATTCCCGCTATCTGCGGCACCAAATTGCTTCGCCCGAAGTGCTCACCGAGCTGCAAGACGACGATGAGATTGGCCGCGTATGCTACGAGACAAACAAGGATGTACCGTATCAGGCCTTTACTGGCCGCTCCGCGATGCCGAAACGTCCATGTCCGGTTGAGCAGGAAGCTGCACAGGAAGCCCACGGCATAACCTATTGCATTGGCAGCTGCGGCGCTTGCGTTGAGGAGCCGTAGCGCTATCCAGATGACCGTCAGCCCGACTATCGTATTGGCGACTCCCACCATCAAGTAGCGCACCATTGAGCTACGCAAGATCCACATCTACCTCACCCCAAATAAGAAAATCGTCTTGCGCCGCCTGAGCGGAATCTCGACCGCGCTGCATGCGCGCCTACTATACAGATGAAACCTATCGCTTATCGCAGCTGGCGTTCGTGCGCCAGCCAACACCCGGAGCAGGTCCGCCAGGCCCCTGCGCTGGGGTTTATAAGCGCCCGGCCAAACAGGGCCGGGTGAGTGCCTCCTGGTCCGTTTGCGGCCGAAAAAATAAGGGCCTCCATCGCGTCATCGGGCAGTTCGCCCGACTCCCTGCCTGCTTCAGTTGGATACCAGACATACACGTCTGAGCAGCGTGCCTAATTTGGCGGGATGTTTCATTGCATCGAAGCCGACCGAAAAATGCGTGTGTAGCACGAGACGGATTCCGCAGTGCGTCTCTAGAGGCGTGAAGGCCCGATCCATTCCGGGGGCCTCCTTCGAAACAGCGTTAGCGCTGGTGTTTCATTCTCCAACGGACGAAAGGGCCCTCATGGACGAGACGTTGACCAAACAATTTGGAACCGAACCCTTCGCAATCCAGTGGACACGGGTCGTAAGGGTGTTGTTTGTATCGACAGTGCTGTATGGCGGTCTGCTGTTCTGGCTCGCACCGCGCCTGCCGATGTGCGATCTCCCTCAGCATGCGGCTCAAGTCGCCCTCATGCATGATCTGGTCGACGGTGTTTCGCCGTGGCGGGACCTGGTGCGCATCAATTATTTCACACCGTACCTGACGGCCTATGGCGTCTCTCTCGCGCTGAGTTACTTGATGCCGGTGAACGTGGCGCTCAAGGTCGTACTCACGGTGGCGTACTACGCGTTCGTGCTCTCCTGTGTGATGCTCCGCCGCCGTTTGGGTGGCGACGAAAGACTCGACTGGCTGTTTATTCCCGCATTCTTCGGATTTGCGTTCGCGTGGGGCCTTTTCACTTTTCTGGTCGCAGCGCCCATTGGTCTGATGTTCATCCTGGTGGCGCATCGATATGCCGCCGCACCCAGCTTGAGAGGCGCGATCGTTATCGTAGGGGGTGGGGTGATCACCTTCTTCTCGCATGGTCTCGTTTTTCTGTTTTCGTGCCTGATCGGCTTCGGGTTTCTGGCCATAAGGAAAAAGAAGATTTCCCGGCTGGCTTATGAGTCCATCCCGTTCGCCATGCTCGGGATTCTCACCGTGGTCTATGCCTTAATGACGCGGGAAAGCGATCCCTTGCTTTCACTTTCTTCCTATCTTCCCGGTGTTCACTGGGACTCGCTGAGCCGGCGATGGGTTATCTTTCCTCTCTACACATGGACCTCCGAAAGTTCCCTTTCCCGAAACGCGCTATTTTCCCTTTGCACGCTTTTAATGTTCGCGGCGCCGTGGGCATTGCGTGACCGGATCAACTGGCGAAACCCTTCCGCTCTTGTCCCGGTGGCGGTAGTGGGGCTCATCTACCTCGCCGCGCCGACGGTAGCGATGAAGACATACTTCCTTGCCGAGCGGTTTGCCGTCTTTCTGCTTCCGGCGTATGCCCTCGCATTCTGCGCGATGCGTCCGTGGCCTTTGGCAACGAGAAATGCGGGTTTTCGGGCCGTGTCTCGCTCGAAGATGACGATTCTCGCCTCGGCTGCCATGATGTTGAGTTGCTGGGCTTTCTTTGCTGTACAGACCGTGCGTATCCATCGTTTTGCCGATGAAAGCAAGCCGTTCGAGCGGATCATGAACCTTGCCGAACCCGGGCAGCGAGCGTTTTTCATCGTATTCGACCGTAATAGCCAGGCGTTCCATACGTCCATAACGTACGGAAACTATCCCGCGTGGTATCAGGCTGAACGGCACGGTTTTGTCGATATCAATTTCGCCTGGTTCCTGCCGCAGATCGTCCGCTTTCGCTCGGATAGATTGCCCCCGTCGTCGCCGATGTTCGATCCGGGCGGGCGCGATTCGGTGAAGAGGTTCGATTGGGCGTCGTATAACGGCAAGCTCTATCGTTACTTTTTTGTTCGTAACCCACAGCCGTTACCATTGAACTATTTTAAAAATCAGGATTGCCAGGTGAATCTCGTTGCGAAGGACGCCGACTGGTCCTTGTACGAACGGGGAAAGTGCCGGTGATTTCAGGCACGGGCTGCCAAAAACCTTGCGAACGCGAAAACCAGCCATGTACGCCAAACACCTCAATACGCTGACTTCGCTGCGCTTCTTCGCGGCGTCGATGATCGTCGTGCTGCATATGAACGGTACGTTCTGGAAACCGGTCGGGATTCAGGGCTTTGCGACGGGCGTTTCGTTTTTTTTCGTGCTATCGGGATTCATACTCAGGCTCGTCTACGGCGAGCTGGGAACGGTCGATCGGGTCAAGCGCTTCTACGCCGCCCGCATTGCACGGATCTGGCCGACGCATCTGCTCTCGATCGTGCTGCTGCTTGCCGTCACGCATGATGCGTTACCGTCGTGGAAGGTCGTGATTGCCAACGTGCTCCTGCTGCAAAGCTGGGTGCCTCATCTCTACTGGTACTTTTCATTGAATGGCGTGGCATGGAGCATTTCCACCGAGCTGTTCTTTTACGCAGTTTTCCCGCTACTCACATGGCGTCTCGTCAGGACGTGGCCGATAAAAGTCATTGCCACAATCAGCGGTATTGCAGTGTGCTCGCTCGCCTACCAGATATTGCGCCCGGAAAACAGTGACGAAGCTAACCTGCTTCTCGCCGGCCTTCTCTACATCAATCCGTTGGCGCGGGTGTTTGAATTTCTTGTCGGCATGCTCGCCGCGACGCTCTATTTGAAGGTCACGCCAGATATCAAAGGATCGACGGCCGTATGGACTGGGATGGAAATCGGCGCGTGCGCACTCGTTGGCCTTTGTATTTCCTGTGCCTGGCCAGTGAGTCAGGCGTTGATGCCGATTGCACCTCAAGCTGCGGAATGGGTATTGCAGAGCGGCAGTTTCTGGGCGCTTGCATTGCTCATTTTCATCTTTGCATTTGGGCGAGGCGCACTGAGTGTGCTGCTTGGCAAGAGGCCGTTCGTTTTTCTTGGGGAGATCAGCTTTGCCGTCTATATGCTGCATCAGATCATCCTCCGGGGCATGGAGGAACATCTGCGCGGTTTCATCTCCGCTCATTCTCATGCTGCTGCGACTTTCTTTGCCATTGTCACGCTCGCTGCGGCCGCCGCTACATTCCAATATTTCGAGCGGCCAATAAGAAACGCCGTCATGCGACGGCTAAGACGATCGAACGGCATTGCGACGGAGGCAGTCCAGACCTGATAAGTTCTGGCGGTCCGTCGCCCCGACTTGATTTCCCTCCCTTTTGGCTCCCGTCGTAGTCAGATGGGGTCAGATATTCTGGTGGACCTTCTGGAACAGACGGCGCTGGGGCGCGTTCGCTTGACTCGTGCCCCGATCGCGGTCGTGGATTTCCCTGGGTGCGCCGAAATGTCGTGACGCGCTGGCCGCTTCGTCGCGTGATAAAGCGCTGCCCAGACATATCCTGGCTCCCGACGCACGTTGTCGCCAGACTGCACTATTTCATTGTTTTAATTGAGAAATTGGCGCGCGCCGCCACTCGCCACCCGGTAGTCCAGGCACCACCCCGGCCGCCGAAGATCCCCGCTCCGGGCGAAATCCCGTCCCCAAAAAAAGCCATCCGGCCCGTTCTTGAATTTGTCACCACCCGTCCATATAATTAGCACTCACCGCATGAGAGTGCTAACAACTCTGGTGCTAAAACATCGCTGGCTGGCGGTTGTCGTCAGCCAGGTTTTCTTGAGTCTCTTCAAGTCCCAATCAACAGAGGAACATCCATGAACCTTCGTCCTTTGCATGATCGCGTGATCGTCAAGCGCCTGGATCAAGAAACCAAGACCGCTTCGGGCATCGTGATCCCGGACGCAGCGGCAGAAAAGCCGGATCAAGGCGAAGTCCTGGCAGTCGGCCCGGGCAAGCGTGACGACAAGGGCGCCCAGATCGCGCTCGACGTCAAGGTCGGCGACCGCGTCCTGTTCGGCAAGTACGCTGGCCAGACCGTCAAGGTCGATGGCAACGAACTGCTCGTGATGCGCGAAGAAGACATCATGGCCGTGGTGCAGAAGTAAATTCCGCCCACCGCACATTCATCAAGAATTCAAGGAGTTAGAAGATGGCAGCTAAAGACGTCGTGTTCGGCGATTCCGCCCGTTCCAAGATGGTTGAAGGCGTGAACATTCTCGCCAACGCAGTGAAGGTCACGCTGGGTCCGAAGGGCCGCAACGTGGTCCTCGAGCGCTCGTTCGGCGGCCCGACGGTCACCAAGGACGGTGTCTCGGTCGCAAAGGAAATCGAGCTCAAGGACAAGCTCCAGAACATGGGCGCGCAAATGGTCAAGGAAGTCGCTTCCAAGACCAGCGACAACGCCGGTGACGGCACCACGACCGCAACGGTTCTGGCCCAGTCGATCGTCCGTGAAGGCATGAAGTACGTCGCATCGGGCATGAACCCGATGGACCTGAAGCGCGGCATCGACAAGGCCGTCGCAGCAGCCATCGAAGAGCTGCGCAAGGTCAGCAAGCCCTGCACGACCAACAAGGAAATCGCGCAAGTCGGCTCGATCTCGGCAAACAGCGACACGTCGATCGGCGACCGTATCGCTGAAGCGATGGACAAGGTCGGCAAGGAAGGCGTCATCACCGTCGAAGACGGCAAGTCGCTGCAAGACGAGCTCGAAGTCGTCGAAGGTATGCAATTCGACCGCGGCTACCTCTCGCCGTACTTCATCAACAACCCGGACAAGCAAGTCGCCGTGCTGGAAAGCCCGTTCGTTCTGCTGTTCGACAAGAAGATTTCGAACATCCGCGATCTGCTGCCGGTTCTGGAACAAGTCGCGAAGGCTGGCCGTCCGCTGCTGATCATCGCTGAAGACGTCGAAGGCGAAGCACTGGCTACGCTGGTCGTCAACAACATCCGTGGCATCCTGAAGACCGTCGCTGTAAAGGCTCCGGGCTTCGGCGACCGTCGCAAGGCCATGCTGGAAGACATCGCGATCCTGACCGGCGGTCAAGTCATCGCGGAAGAAACCGGCCTCACGCTCGAAAAGGCAACGCTGAACGAACTCGGTCAAGCGAAGCGCATCGAAGTGGGCAAGGAAAACACGACGATCATCGACGGCGCTGGCGAAGCCGTGAACATCGAAGCGCGCGTGAAGCAAATCCGCACGCAAATCGAAGAAGCGACCTCGGACTACGACCGTGAAAAGCTGCAAGAGCGCGTTGCCAAGCTGGCAGGCGGCGTGGCAGTGATCAAGGTAGGAGCCGCGACCGAAGTCGAAATGAAGGAAAAGAAGGCACGCGTGGAAGACGCGCTGCACGCAACCCGCGCTGCCGTTGAAGAAGGCATCGTCCCGGGCGGCGGCGTCGCGCTGATCCGTGCACGTACGGCAATCGCCAGCGTGAAGGGCGCCAACGCAGACCAGGACGCCGGTATCAAGATCGTCCTGCGCGCAATGGAAGAGCCGCTGCGCCAGATCGTCACGAACGGCGGCGAAGAAGCGTCGGTGGTCGTGGCAGCGGTTGCGGCTGGTCAAGGCAACTACGGCTACAACGCAGCGACCGGCGAGTACGGCGACCTGGTTGAAGCCGGCGTGGTCGACCCGACGAAGGTCACGCGCACTGCGCTGCAAAACGCAGCTTCGGTCGCAGGCCTGCTGCTGACGACGGACGCAGCCGTTGCTGAAGTGCCGAAGGAAGATGCTCCGATGCCTGGCGGTATGCCCGGCGGCATGGGCGGCATGGGCATGGATATGTAATTGCGATCCGGAGTTGGCGCTTCAGCGCCTACTCCGGTCTCATGCAGAGCAAGGCTTAGGCCGGTATTACGTTGAAGTGCAGGGGGCACGCCGAAAGGGGTGCTTCCGGCCTGAACAAAAAACCCGCAGCGATGCGGGTTTTTTTACGTTTATACGGTCTGGATCGGATGAATCGCGCGGGTGAGTTTGCCAATCCCGCGCCGACCCTTTAGCGCCGCTTCAATGCCGCGCTTCACCCGAGGGCGGCGCATCGTCGGAATCGCCCGGCGACGCTTCGCCATTCTCCGCATCATTACTCCGCGCCCAAAAAAAACGATCCGGCATCCACGCCCCCATCCCCGGCCGGAACGCGTTCTGCAGGGCCTGATACAGATACTCCTGCGCCTCGCGCACCGCTTCGGGCGGCTCCTGGCCGTTTGCGAGCAGCGCGGCGATCGCCGAGCCCAGTGTGTCGGCGAGCCCCATCATCGGCTGGTTCGAGCGGTCCCAGAAGTCCTGGCGCAACTGGCCCTCTTCGCTATAGAGCGTGTTCACCACGCGGTGCGAGCCCGTCTCCATCGAGAGGACGTATTCGCAGCCGGTGGCGAGCAGTTGCGAGATGGCGGCGTCGATGCTGGGCGCTTCCGCATCGCCGTCAGGTTGCGCGAGCGCGAGCAACACCGAGACGTCGGCGACGAGCACCGTGGTCTGCGGCACGAGCAGATCGGTCACGACTTCGCGCAGTTCATCGGCGGCGAGCACGTGCTCGTCGTCGAGCGTGAAGTCGGGCGCGACGATGAGGGGAATCTCGTCGTAGTCGGCGACCACTTCGGCGATGGCGCTCACCACCTCGGCGCGCGTGCCCGCGCCGACCTTGAACGCCGACACGGGCATGTCTTCGAGCAACATGCGCGCCTGGGTCGCGACGGTTTCGGGATCGAGACCGGTGACTTCGTCGCAGCCCGCCGAGTCGCGCACGGTGTAGCCGGTGAGCACGCTCACGCCGTGGCAGCCCATGCTGGCGAGCGTGAGCAGGTCGGCCTGCAGGCCGCCGCCGCCGGTCGGATCGGAAAGGCCGAAGGTAAGGACGATGGGAGGGGTGTCGCCGGACATGAACGTTGACGGGAGAGTTGGGTTGGCTCGCTGCGGGTGCAGATGTATGCAGTGCCGGCGCCGCTATGTCCGGCGCCGACGGTTCAATTATGCAGCCTGGCGGCGCTTGCGGGGGACGGATGACCTGCCGCGCGCGAGGGATTTTCTCGTTTTGACAGAGCGCCAGGTGCCGGCCTCGAGTGCGGGCACAGTTGCTAGGCATAGAAACGGCAACACGGTACCATCATGGCTCTTGTTTTCCCGGCAGTTTTCCCGACCGTCCGCGGCACGTGCACGCGGCGGTTTTTTGGACTTTTCGACGCGGCATAAGAATGGAATATAGAAGCTGGATGTGCCTGATCTGCGGCTGGATTTACGACGAAGAAGCCGGTTTGCCAGACGAAGGCATCGCGCCCGGCACGCGCTGGGAGGATGTTCCCATTAACTGGACTTGCCCTGAGTGCGGCGCACGCAAGGAAGACTTCGAGATGGTCCAGATCTGAGGCGTCTGGTGCGCGGCCGTTGCTGCGTTTCGTTGCCGGTCTGCTTGTGGTTGCGCTTGCAGGCGGCCCGCATGACGCTTTGATCGTCGCCTGCTGTACGTACCGCTTTATGGATGTGACTGCGCCGGGTGCCGGATCATCAGCCGCTTACGTTTAGTACCGTTTTCAAACGTTGCGCAGGCACGTTGTGCTGGCGCTTTGGTGCAGGGCGCCGCGCGAGCCCTCGCGGCGCGTAAATTGCTACGCCTCTCCCCGGTGCCTTGCGTCTGATTTCGCCGGTATTCGCGCGAGGCAGCCGGCCAACTGGCCGGTTCGCTGCTATCGCAATCGCATCGCAATTGTTCCTGGCGGTCTCATGAGTCTTCATACGACATCGGTCGCCCGTTTCGAAGCGCTGCCCAATCCGCGTGGCGGGCATGTGCCGTTCGCGCGCGGCGCGCTGGCTCAGGCGCTTGCCGCGCTCGACGAGCAGCGCGATGTCGCGCGGCCACTGCGCCAGGCGGCGCGCACGCTGCGCGACGCGGGCTGGCTCGCGGCGGCGCGTTTCGCCGACACGCTGCTGCTTGCCTCGCCGCTCGCGCTGGCGGCGTCCACGCCTGCGCCGCTGCCGCCCGGCATGCCGCCGCGGCCCGCGCACGATCATGACGGTTCCGACGACAACGGCATTCGCGAGGCGTTTCGCGACGCGCTAGCCGATCTCGCCGATGCGCTCGAGCGCCATAATCTGCGCGAGCTGGCCTGTTCGCCGGCGCTCTATGCGCGCCAGCGCGTTCTTGTGGACGCCCTGGCGGAGCACGCTCCCGGCGTCGCGCTCGCCTACGAGGATGTCGCGCTGCACGGCCGGCCCGTCGCGGTCGCCACGCTGCGCGCGCAGCCTGCACAGCGGCTCGCGCAGGCCCGCGCGCGCTACGAGGCGGCGCTGCTGCCCGCACTCAAGGCGCGCAACGGCAACGGCAGCCGCGCGGCGGACGCGCTTGCCCAGGCCGCGTTCGGCGAGATGGACGCGTGCTTTGCGGAACTCGCAAGCGCCGACCCCTACGACTTCTGGCGTCTCGCATCGGCTTGCGGCCGGGTGCTGCGGCGCGGCGCGACGACCTGGGGCGATGAGGAAGTGCGCCGTTTCTACGCGCGTTGCAACCTGCTGATCGGCGAGCACGCACACGGCTTGCGCATCGCGCCGCAGTCGTTCGTGCGCATGGCGCTTGCGCTCTTGTGGCGCGACTACGCGCTCTTCGGCGCCGCCGCGGAAGACACCGACGACGTCGATCTGCTACGCGACTACGGCCTGACCGTGGACTGGCACGTGGCGGGCACCCAGGCCTCCGAGGCGCTTTGGGAAGCGGACAGCGCGCAGGCCGATGCACTGGCGGCGCGTGTTGCGCCCGCGCGCGAGCTGGGCGCGCTCGTCGTGAACGGCAACGCCTACGAAGATTTCCTGCAGACCGCCGATGCCGCGATGCTCGAACTCGGCACCGCAGCCCGCGCGCTGTCGCTGCGGCCTGCAGGCGCGCCGGCCGATCCCGCGGCGGCACTCGTCGCGGCGGATGCGGCGTACCGCATCGGCGCGGCAGCGTGGGCGCTCGGGCTCGGCCACGTGGGCCTGCTCGCCGACGCGCTCGGCCTTGCCTGGCGGCGTTCCGCGCACGCGGCGGCCGCTGCGGGAGCGCAAACGGCATCGGTAGCGATGGCCGGGGCGACCGTGGCGGCGCCCGCCAGCGAGGCGATCGAGCACGCGAACGAGGCATTGCGCGCGATGCTGCACAAGGTGGCGGCGGGCGTCGCGCAACCCGACGCTGTCGCCGCGGTGCGCGCGCTTGGCGCGGCAATTGCGGCGGGCACAAGCGTCACCACCGGCGCAAGTGGCGCACTTGCCGCGGGCGCGGCGGCGCCACTCACCCCGCGTTGAGCCGCATCGCCTTGCCCGCCATGTCCAGCAAGCCCCGGCCGCCTTGCAGCCGTGTCGCCTGCGCATGGTAGAGTGATCCATTCTCCGTGCCACGGGCGCGGCCCGAGGGGCACCCGGAAGGCGTCGCAGCCCGCCGCCATTCCGCATCGTCTTTGCTAGAATTCAAACCATGTCCAAGAGTAACGATCGCATCAATCTGACCAACCAGTTCCTGATCGCCATGCCCAGCATGGCGGATCCCACGTTTTCAGGAACGGTGGTCTACCTTTGCGATCATTCCGAGCGCGGCGCGCTCGGCCTCGTCATCAATCGTCCCACCGACATCGACCTCGAAGCGCTGTTCTCGCGCATCGACCTCAAGCTCGAAATCGAACCGCTCTTGCACGTGCCCGTCTATTTCGGCGGCCCGGTGCAGACCGAGCGCGGCTTCGTCCTGCACGCGGCCAAGTCCGGCACGAACTACACCTCGTCGATGTCGGTGCCCGGCGGCCTCGAAATGACCACGTCGAAGGACGTGCTCGAAGCCGTGGCGAGCGGAACCGGTCCCGAGCAGTTCCTGCTCACGCTCGGCCATGCCGGCTGGGGCGCGGGCCAGCTCGAAGACGAAATCTCGAAGAACGGCTGGCTCACCGTTGAAGCCGATCCGAAGATCGTTTTCGACGTGCCCGCCGAGGAGCGCTTCGAAGCGGCGCTCGCGCTGCTCGGCATTTCGTCGACGATGCTCTCGGGCGAGGCGGGCCACGCATGAGCGTGGCCGCGGGGCGAGGCGCCGCCGAGGCGACCTTGCTGGCGTTCGACTATGGCGAAAAGCGCATCGGCGTGGCGCTCGGCAACGCGCTCACGCGCAACGCCCGCGCGCTCACCGTGATCCAGAACCGCAGCCAGGCTTGGCGTTTCGAAGCCATCGGCGCGTTGCTACGCGAGTGGCAACCCGACGTACTCGTGGTCGGCCTGCCGAGCCATCCGGACGGCGCGCCGCACCTCATGACGCAGCTGGCCAAACGCTTCGGCAATCAACTGAACGGCCGCTTCAACCTGCCCGTGAGATGGGTGGACGAGCGCTATTCCTCCGTCGACGCCGAAGCGCGCCTGCGCGAGCGCGGTGAGCGCGCGGAGCACGTGGACGCCGAAGCGGCCTGCGTGATCCTCCAGCAGTACTTCGACGAGATGGTCGACGAACCCCCGCCCCAATTCCCGTGATGAACACACCCGACGCCGAGGCGCTGTACCGCGCCGTTCTCGAGCAGATCCGCGCGGCTTACCCGGCCGATGCTTTCAGCGCGCCTGACGACGCACCTGATGGCGTGGCGATCGCCGGCATCCACAGCGGCGGCGCCTGGCTTGCCGAACGCCTTGCGCGCGATCTCGGCGCGGCGCAGTGGGGCGTTGTGAACGTCGCGCTGCACCGCGACGATTACGCGAAAAAGGGCCTGCACAGCCAGGCGAGCCCGACCGCGCTGCCGTTCGAGGTGGAGGGCCGCCGCATTCTGCTCGTCGACGATGTGCTGCATACCGGGCGCACCGTGCGCGCGGCGCTCAACGAGCTCTACGACTATGGCCGGCCCGCGTCGGTGGAACTGGCCGCGCTCGTCGACCGTGGCGGACGCGAACTGCCCGTGGCGGCGCGCTTCGTGGGAGGCGAGTTGCAACTGGACCCGGACTCGACGCTCGTGCTCGAGCGCACCGACGATGGCCGCTTCGCATTGCGCATCGAGCCTCGCGAGGCGCAGTAAGCGCGCTCGCCGCACGAACGAGACGCGACCCAGGATCAACCCGGCGCCTGGAACACCCAGAGCGCCGACCAAACCCGATTCAAATCCAACACCGGTCAGACCCGGCTAGATCGAACGAGATCGAGCCAGATACCAGCGCAGGAATTTCGCGATGAACACACAGC
Source organism: Paraburkholderia sp. J63 (assembly GCF_905220245.1). Taxonomy (NCBI): domain Bacteria; kingdom Pseudomonadati; phylum Pseudomonadota; class Betaproteobacteria; order Burkholderiales; family Burkholderiaceae; genus Paraburkholderia; species Paraburkholderia sp. J63. The sequence continues at coordinate 74,872 of NZ_CAJMZF010000038.1, forward strand.
CCACGCCGGCACCGGCAGCACCGGACGACAAGCGCTTTCGCTACGGTTTTCTCAAGGGCAATCCGCAGCTCACGAAGAGCGGCGAGCTCAAGCATTTGCTCTCGATCGAAGGCCTGCCGCGCGCGATCCTCACGCACATCCTCGACACCGCCACGCAGTTCGTGAGCGTGACCGACCGCGACGTGAAGAAGGTGCCGCTGCTGCGCGGCAAATCGGTATTCAACCTGTTCTTCGAGAACTCCACGCGCACGCGCACGACCTTCGAGATCGCGGCCAAGCGTCTCTCGGCGGACGTGCTGAACCTGAACATCAACGCGTCCTCGACGAGCAAGGGCGAGTCGCTGCTCGACACCATCGGCAACCTTTCGGCGATGCACGCCGACATGTTCGTCGTGCGCCACGCGTCGAGCGGCGCGCCGTATCTGATCGCCGAGCATTGCGCGCCGCACGTGCACGTAATTAACGCCGGCGACGGCCGCCACGCGCACCCGACGCAAGGCCTGCTCGACATGTACACGATCCGCCATTACAAGCGCGATTTCACGAACCTGCGCGTGGCGATCGTCGGCGACATCCTGCACTCGCGCGTCGCGCGCTCGGACATCCACGCGCTCACCACGCTCGGCGTGCCCGAAGTGCGCGCGATCGGCCCGCGCACGCTGCTGCCGGGCGGACTCGAGCAGATGGGCGTGCGCGTGTTTCATAACCTCGACGAGGGCTTGAAGGACGTCGACGTCGTCATCATGCTGCGCCTGCAGAACGAGCGCATGAGCGGTGCGCTGCTGCCGTCGGCGCAGGAGTACTTCAAGAGCTGGGGCTTGACGCCCGAGCGGCTCGCGCTCGCGAAGCCCGATGCGATCGTGATGCACCCGGGGCCGATGAACCGCGGCGTCGAGATCGACTCGCAGGTCGCGGACGGGCCGCAGTCGGTGATCCTCAACCAGGTGAGCTTCGGCATTGCGGTGCGCATGGCGGTGATGGGTATCGTCGCCGGTAACCACGATTGAACTGGCAAGAACAAAAAGGGCAGCGCATGAAGATTCATATTCAAGGCGGCACGCTGGTCGATCCGGCGAGCGGCACAGAAGCACGGCAGGACGTATATATCGCGGACGGCAAGATCGTCGCGCTCGGCGCCGCGCCCGCCGACTTTCACGCGGATAGAACGCTCGACGCGAACGGCCTGATCGTCGCGCCGGGTCTCGTCGACCTGAGCGCGCGGCTGCGCGAGCCGGGCTACGAGCACAAGGCCACGCTCGACTCGGAAATGAACGCGGCACTCGCGGGCGGCGTGACGAGCCTCGTGTGCCCGCCCGACACCGACCCGGTGCTCGACGAAGCGGGCTTGATCGAGATGCTCAAGTACCGCGCGGGCAAGCTCGAACGCGCGCACGTGCATCCGCTCGGCGCGCTCACGGTCGGCCTCAAGGGTGACGTGATCACGGAGATGGTGTCGCTCACCGAGGCCGGCTGCATCGGCTTCACGCAGGCGGACCGGCCGATCGCCGACACCCAGGTTCTGCTGCGCGCGCTCCAGTACGCGAGCACCTATGGCTACGCCGTGTGGCTGCGCCCTCAGGACGCGTATCTCGCGAAGGGCGGCGTGGCCGCGAGCGGGGCGCTGGCGTCGCGCCTCGGGCTTTCGGGCGTACCGGTGAGCGCAGAGACCATCGCGCTGCACACGCTCTTCGAGCTGATGCGTGTGACGGGCGCGCGCGTGCACGTGCAGCACCTTTCGTCGGCGGCGGGCGTCGCGCTTGTGCGCGAGGCGAAGGCCGAAGGTCTGCCCGTAACATGCGACGTCACGGCCAATCACATGCATCTGATCGACATGGACATCGGCTACTTCGACGCGCAGTTCCGGCTCGATCCGCCGCTGCGCCAGCAACGCGACCGCGAAGCGATACGCGCGGGTCTCGCCGACGGCACGATCGACGCCATCTGCTCGCAGCACACGCCCGTGGACGACGACGAAAAGCTCCTCCCGTTTGCCGAAGCGACGCCGGGCGCGAGCGGACTCGAATTGCTGCTCTCGCTCACCGTGAAGTGGGCGCAGGAAGCCGGCGTGCCGCTCTCAAAGGCGCTTGCGCAGATCACCTCGGCGCCCGCTGCGGTGATGCAGCGCGTCGATCGCGGAGTGGGGCGCATCGAAGTGGGCGCGCGGGCCGACCTCTGCGTATTCGATGCGAACGCGCATTGGCGCGTCGAGCCGCGCGCGCTCAAGAGCCAGGGGCACAACACGCCGTTCCTCGGCTACGAGCTGCCCGCCGTGGTGCTCGCGACGCTGGTGGCGGGGCGCATCGGCTTCGAGCGTCACGCCGGGCATCATTGAGGATCATCGAACGCACTCGCGACCGCCATCGAATCTCGTACCGCCATGAGCCTCTTTATCCGCAAAGCCCGACTGCTCGGGCACCTGCTGCGCGGCGCCTGGACCGTCGGCGTGCGCTTTCCGCGCGCCACGCCCGAGGCGCGCCACGCCATGAACCGCGCCTGGTCGCTCAGGATGCTCGAGCTGTGCGGGATGAAGCTCGTCGTGCATAACGACGCGGCGCGGCTCGACGCGGGCGCGCTCGTCGTCAGCAATCACATTTCGTGGATCGACATCTACGTGATCAACGCGTGGCGGCCGACGCCGTTCGTCTCGAAGGCCGAGATCCGCCACTGGCCGCTGATCGGCTGGCTCGCGCAGAATCTGGACACCGTGTTCATCGAGCGCGAGAAGCGCAGCGACGCGCGCCGCATCATGCACGAGCTGGCGGCGCGCCTCGAACGCGGCGAGCTGATGTGTGTGTTTCCCGAGGGCACGACCACCGACGGCTTCGCGATCAAGCCGTTCCATTCGAACATGTTCCAGGCGCCGGTATCGGCGGGCAAGCCGGTGCAGCCGATCTGCATTCTGTACGAGGATGCGCAGGGGCGGCAGTCGGCGGCGCCCGCGTATATCGACGACGTCTCGCTCAAGCAGTCGCTCGACGCGCTGCTCAAGGCCGGACCGATCACGGCGCATGTGTATGTGGGCGAGGCGATCGAGCCCGGTGATGATCGGCGCAAACTCGCGGCGCGCGCGCAGGAAGCGGTGGGGGCGGCGCTCGATGCGATGCGCACCCCGACGCGCGCGCAGGGCAGTGGAGTGGCGCAGCGGGTTTGACGGTTGCGACCCCCATCATCATCGAATTCAGAACATCGAACATGGGACAGCCATCATGGATCGTACGGAACTGGGCGCGCACATTGCAGCGCGTCTCGAGGCGGAAGGCGCACGGTTGCGCGAGCAATGGACGCAGACGGCGCCCATCAACCATTTCCACATCGACGACGTGCTCCCGGAAGACGTCGCCCGCCAGATTCGCGCGGCCTTTCCCGATACGTCGGAGATGATGCTGCGCAAGAGTCTGCGCGAGCTCAAGTATGTGTCGGCGCAGGTGGATGCGCACGCGCCGCTGCTGGAAGAGATCATTTTTGCGTTCCAGATGCCGCGCGTGGTCGAGCTCGTGAAGGAGATCACGGGCCTGCGCTCGCTCTATCCCGACGAACATCTCTACGCCGGCGGCATTTCGGTGATGGGCCCGGGGCACTTCCTCAACCCGCATCTCGACAATTCGCACGACAAGGACCGCGAGCACTATCGCGTGCTGAATCTGCTTTATTACGTCTCGCCGGAGTGGTCGCTCGAGAAGGGCGGCAACCTGGAGGTGTGGCCGAACGGCACGAAGGCCGATCCGGTGACCATCGTGAGCCGCTTCAATCGCCTGGCCGTGATGGCGACCAGCCAGCATTCATGGCATTCGGTGTCGAAGAATGCGAGCGCGGAGCAGCGCTGCTGCGTGTCGAACTACTATTTCTCGGATCATCCCGTGGGCGATGATGCATATTTTCACCCCACGTCGTTCCGGGGCCGGCCCGAGGAGCCCGTGCGCGATGTGTTGCTGCAGGCCGATGCGGCGGCGCGTTCGGCCATCCGCAGGGTGTTCCCCAAAGGCGTGAAGGCTACGACGCACGTTTATAACAAGAAGCGTTGAGCCCACGTTGACGGGGCGCGGCGCCCGCTCAACCCGAGGTCGCGCGGCAGTTCGAGCAAGGTACCTGGGTGAGCACGCGCTGGTGCGGATCGGCCTGCAGGCTGACCGCCGAAAGGCGCGCGCCCCAGACGCACCCCGAGTCGAGGCCGATCAGATTCTTGCGTAACGTCAGGCCTAGCGCCGCCCAGTGGCCGAACACGACCGTGACGTTATCGGTCCTGCGCCCCGGCACGTCGAACCACGGCATGAAGCCCGGCGGCGCGGAATCCAGCCCGCCGCTCGTGGAGAAGTCCATCGCGCCATCGGCGTTGCAAAAGCGCATGCGCGTGAGCGCGCTGCAGGTGATGCGCAGCCGCTCGACGCCTTTCAGATCCTTAGACCAGCGGCTGGGCTCGTTGCCATAGAGCCCGGCGAGCGCTTCCTTCCAGTTATCCCCGCGCAGTGCCTTTTCGAGATCGTGCGCGAGCTCCAGCGTGAGATCGACATCCCATTGCGGCAGCACGCCGGCGTGCACCATCAGCATGCCCTGGTCGAAATGCGCGATCGGACGATGGCGCACCCAGTGCAGGAGATCCTTGGCGTCGGGAGCGCTGAGGATGTCGTCGATGGTGTCGCCTTTCTTCGACTTGCGGATGCCCGCCGACACGGAAAGCAGATGCAGGTCGTGATTGCCGAGCACGGCCACCGCGCGATCGCCGAGCGCGATCACCTCGCGCAGCGTCTCGAGCGAATCGGGGCCACGATTGATGAGATCGCCCGCGAACCAGAGCGGCGTATCGGAAGAGGGGCCGGCTTTGGCCAGCAACTCGCGAAACGGAGTGAGACAGCCCTGAAGGTCGCCGAAAGCGAGGGGCGGCGGGAACGACGCGTGCTTGGTCATCGAAACGAAAACGGGTGCGTATCAACTACGGATGAGTGTGACAGAGTGTCAGGGCAAGAGAGTGACGGTATCACACGACGACGATTGCGGTATGAGCGCCGCTGAATTGTCGTGTTTGTTCGGCCGCAAATTGACAGGGGCGAGCAATCGAATTTCCGTGGTCCGAACGGAAATCGTTGGAAATTGTCAAGCTGTTTCAAGATGTTAGAGGGATGGCTTTCGTTCAAGCTGCCCGTATAATTGCCGTTACAAAATCAGAGTCAGAAGTATGCTGCATGGATATAGGCAGGCGCTGTTTCCCCCCACTTCCATTTGCAGCGTCCTTTCGAGCGTCTGGCTACGGGGCCACGCCAGATCTGCCTCAAATCTCGCGCTAAAAAGGAGTTCCATGATCC
>NZ_CAJMZF010000039.1:0-78032 GCF_905220245.1 Paraburkholderia sp. J63
AATCGAGGCCATTTCGTAGAACTATCTGATCGGACCTTATGCTGGAGCAGGACGGCCCAGCGCAAGCGGTTGCGTGTCCGCGTCATGCCGGCGAAGCACAAGGCAAGCCCTATAGACTCGAATGTCCCGAATTCGACGAAACAAGGGTTTGCAAATTGGCTGAGGCCGAACACGAAATCGCGATCGAGCATTCGGCGTCCTGCCCAAGCTGATAGCGCTGCCCGAGCCTCCTTCGATTTTTAATCTGGCCTCTCGCAGGCAATGGGCGAGCGCCCACCAATCCGCTATTCGTCAGAACCGGAAGACGCGATACGTCTGGTACGCGAATATCGGCGTGTCGATCTTCGCGCTTTTCCTGTCCTGCGGCATATTTGTGCTCTGGCTGTTGCGTCTTCACCCCGACGGCAGTGCTAGCATCGCCAATACGTGGGGAACGCCACAAAAGGAAAGCTGCATCGCATACGGCATTGCGGCCAGTCTGACCTTGCTAGAAGCCACTCTCGAACGGTTGGAAAAATGACCTACTCGCCTGTCATCGACATCATCGGCATTCCTGCCATCGGGATATTCGTCGGGATCGTGTTGTCGTACTTCCTGCGCCGCCTGCAGCGTTCGATCGCGCGCGATGAGGCGCTCGCGGCACGGTCAAAACGGACATCGCGTACGCCAAACGTCGTCTATGCGCAGCCCACGTCGCTGCCTGTTGACGTATACACGCGTATCGCCGTGGCCGTGAAGACGAAAAACCTCGCGCTCAAGCTCGACGGCGGCAAGTACGCCTATCCGTCGCTCATGCTGGATCACGCGCCTGCGAGCTGAAAACCGGGCTGCCAGTCCGCCCCGGTGCACTTGCGCAAAAAGTCCGGCGCTCTGACACCGTCCAGGCGCCGGACAGCCTCATCTACTTTACTGAAACGCCACCTCGGCAAAGCTGCGCAGCTTCCGGCTATGAAGCTTGTGCAGGCCATTGGTGCGCAAGATCTCCATCGCCTTCACGCCAATCTGCAGGTGCTGATCCACCTGCGCACGATAGAACGAATCGGCCATGCCAGGCAGCTTGAGCTCGCCGTGCAGCGGCTTGTCGGAAACGCATAGCAAGGTGCCGTACGGCACGCGAAAGCGAAAGCCGTTCGCAGCAATCGTCGCGCTCTCCATGTCGAGCGCAATCGCGCGGCTCTGCGAAAGACGCTGCACCGGTTCGCGGTGCTCGCGCAGTTCCCAGTTGCGGTTATCGACGCTCGCCACCGTGCCCGTGCGCATCACGCGCTTAAGCTCTACACCGTCGAGTTGCGTGACCTGCGCGACCGCGCGCTCGAGCGCCACCTGAACTTCGGCCAGCGCCGGAATCGGCACCCACAGCGGCAGATCGGCATCGAGCACGTGATCCTCGCGCACATAACCATGCGCGAGCACGTAGTCGCCCAGACGCTGCGTGTTGCGCAGTCCCGCGCAGTGACCGAGCATGATCCACGCATGCGGACGCAGTACCGCGATGTGATCCGTGATCGTCTTCGCGTTCGACGGTCCCACGCCGATGTTGATCATCGTGATGCCGCTGCCGTCCGCGCGCTTGAGGTGATAAGCGGGCATCTGAGGCAGACGCGCGGGCGTCGTGCCCTCGTCGTCCTGCTCGCCGAGATTCGCGTTGTAGGTGACCACGTCGCCCGGCTCCACGAACGAGGTGTACTCGCTGCGGTAATTGCGCAGATCGGCGTCGTCGGTGTGCGCCATCATCGCGCGGCCGAGCTTCACGAATTCGTCGATATAGAACTGATAGTTCGTATAGAGCACGTAGTTCTGGACGTGCGTGGGCGAGGTCGCCGTGTAGTGCTTGAGGCGATGCAGCGAGAAGTCCACGCGCGGCGCCGTGAAGAGCGCGAGCGGCTGCGGCTCGCCATGCGCCGGTTCGAACGTGCCGTTGACGATGCGGTCATCGAGCTCGGCAAGGTCCGGCGTATCGAACACGTCGCGCATCGCGGAGAGCCGCTCGCGGTCCAGATCGCCTTCGAGGTGGATGCCCTCGGCAAATGCGAAGTGAATCGGAATGGGCTGCTCCGAGACCCCGACTTCGATCGACACGTGATGGTTCTTCGAGAGAAGCCGCAATTGCTCGCGATAGTAGTTGCCGAACAGGTCGGGACGCGTGATGGTGGTCTCGAACACACCGGGGCCCGCGACAAAACCATAGGAGCGCCGCGAGTCGATGTGCGTATTGACGTCGGTACGAATGCGCACGAACGGGTAGCATGCGCGCACACGGCGGTCGAACGATTCGCCGCGCCGATAGCGCGCGAACGCGTCGCGCAGGAACGAGGTGTTCGCCTCGTAGATGGCGGACAGGCGCGCGACGGCGTCGGCGGCATCGTCGAAGGCTTCGTCGGCCGGAAAATCGTGTGGGGGCGTCATGAAAGTGCGCCGGTGAATCTCGTTGTTCATGTTCGTTCGCCTCGGGTCATATGGAACGACATTAGCACGGAAGAAGGACATTCTGACAACGCCCTTCATGCGTGCGGGAGATTCGGGCGCAGCAGCCCGGGGCGCCACGGCTGGAGGACACGGGGCACGGGACGCGGATTTGCTAGAATTGAAGTTCCTATCGGAGAATCACCATGAAGTCGCACCTTCTTGCCGCCCTCGCAGCGACGCTCGCGTTCAGCGGGCTCGCCATGGCCACGCCAGCCGACGACGCGAAGACCGCGGTCGAGGCCCAGTCCGCCAATGAGCGGGCCGGCTTGCCGGATCTGGCCGCGATCAACAACGCTCCGACCGCGCGCGTGACTTCGAAGGTCAACATCAATGACGTGCCGCGCACGCCGAGCTTTCACGAAGTGAGCCCGGGCGGCACCGAGATCACCGAATACCGCGACAAGGGCAAGCCCGTCGAAATCAACGTGCATTCCGGCTTCGGCACGCACTACTCGATGAGCGCGAATCCCGATACCTCGCCGCAAGTCCGTCCGAACGGCCAGGCCAGCACGCGCCTGCCGTCGATCAACCTGCATTACTGATACGCCGCCCCCGCGCGCGGGCGGCGTGCGCTGTCCCGCGCCCCGCCTCCTGCCCGAGCGCGAAGCCGCTCCAAAACGTCTTCCGCGCAAGCGGCCGCGCCCGTGAGCAGGGCTCCCATTACGATAACCACACGACCTCTGGCATGGCCGTCTTCACCGCTGTCACCGAACCCCAGCTTGCCCAATGGATGCGCGACTACGATCTTGGCGACGTAGTCGATTTTCGCGGCATCCAGTCGGGCATTGAAAACAGTAACTTCTTCCTGACGACGACGCGCGGCGAATACGTTCTCACGATCTTCGAAAAGCTCACGGCCGAACAGCTGCCGTTCTACCTCGAGCTGATGCGCCATCTGGCCTCGCACCGCGTGCCGGTGCCCGACCCGATGCCGCGCGCCGACGGCACCCTGTTCGGCCTGCTGCACGGCAAGCCCGCGGCCATCGTCACGAAGCTCGACGGCGCGCCCGAGCTCGCCCCCAGCGTGGAGCACTGCACGGAAGTGGGACAGATGCTCGCGCGCATGCACCTCGCGGGCCGCGACTTCGCGCCCGGCCAGCCGAATCTGCGCAGCCTGCCGTGGTGGGAAGAGACCGTGCCCACGGTGCTGCCGTTCCTCGACGACGCCCAGCGCGAGCTGCTCACGAGCGAGCTCGCGCACCAGCAGGCCTTCTTCGCGAGCGACGATTACGCCGCGCTGCCCGGCGGCCCGTGCCATTGCGATCTCTTCCGCGACAACGCGCTGTTCGCGCACGTCAAGCCGGAAACGGGTCATACGGTGCGCCTCGGCGGTTTCTTCGACTTTTATTTCGCCGGCTGCGACAAATGGGTGTTCGACGTGGCGGTCACGGTGAACGACTGGTGCGTCGACCTCGCGACGGGCAAGCTCGACGCGCCGCGCGTCGAGGCGCTGCTGCGCGCCTACCAGACGGTGCGCCCGTTCACGCCCGCCGAGAGCCGGCACTGGGTCGACATGCTGCGCGCCGGCGCGTACCGCTTCTGGGTATCGCGCCTGTACGACTTCTATCTGCCGCGCTCGGCGGAACTGCTCAAACCGCACGACCCCGGCCATTTCGAGCGCATCCTGCGCGAGCGCCGCGCCGGTAGCGCGGCCGGCACGCCTGGCGCTCACCACGCACTCTCTTACCTGCCCCGCCCATGCAACTGATCGAAGTCCCCGCGAAGCAGGGCTACGTCTGGTTCCGCCAGGGCATCTGGCTGTTCCGGCGCAATCCGCTCGCGTTTCTCACGCTGTTCTTCTCGTATCTGCTTGCGATGACGCTGATCTCCGCGATTCCGGTGATCGGCGGCGTGCTGCCGCTCATCTTCGTGCCAGGCGTGGCCGTCGGCTTCATGGCCGCGTGCCGCGACACCGTGGCGGGCAAGCCGGTGCTTCCGACCATCCTCGTCGACGGTTTCCGCTCGTACGGACACACGGTCACCAAACACCTGTTCGTGCTGGGCGGGATCTATGTGGTGGCGATGACGCTGGTGCTCGCGGCGTCGGCGCTCGTGGACGGCGGCGCGCTCCTGCGCCTGATGACGCTGGGCGGCTCGCTCGACACCGATGCGGTCGCAAACGGCAATGTGCCGCTCGCCGTGCTCGCGTCGCTCGCGTGCTACGTGCCGGTTTCGATGCTGTTCTGGTTCGCGCCGGTGCTGACGGCCTGGCACGAGGTGCCGCCGGTCAAGGCGATGTTCTTCAGCATCGTGAGCTGCTGGCGCAACAAGGGGGCGTTCGTGGTGTACGGCGCGCTGTGGTTTGCGGTGTCGATCGGCGTTTCGCTGGGGCTTTCGACGTTGCTGCGCGCGCTCGGCGCAGGCGACTACGCGCTGGCGATCCTGATGCCGGCGCTCATCCTCGTGACGACGATGCTTTACTGCTCGTTCTACGCGACCTATCGCGGCTGCTACGGCGTGCAGGAAAAAACGGCCGCCGAAATGCCGGGCTCGGGACGCTGAGCGGAACGGATCAAACGGCCGACTCGCGCGGCATCAAGCAGCACAAACACCAACGGGGCGCCAATGTGCGCCCCGTTGGGTTTCTGAAACGTCCTGAAACTTCAGACCGGCGTGAATGCCTGGCTGCTTAGCCGTAGTGATTCATCCACGACGGGCTACGGCCGGCCTTCTCGCGGTCGAGCTTGCGCATGCGGAATTCGAGATCGTAGATATCGGCCGATTCGGCCAGATAGGCTTCCTCACGCTCCTTTTGAGCGGTTTCGTACGATTTCGTGAGGAACAGGAAAAGGCGGCTGAGCAGGTACATGGTCTGGCTCCGGTAATCGGGCACATGCCCTCGGAATGAACAGACGCATTATAGGGTAAACCATTATTATGGTAAACCCTAGGTATGTTGCAGATTGTCGCAGCTCCTTCGGGCGCCCGCGACACCCCGCACCGTGCGCTCAGCCCGCGCCGGCGGCCAGCTCGTCGCCCCAGGCGTCGTCGATCACGTCGCGCCGCTGCGGCTCGAAAAAGTCCCAGATCATCGCGCTCGCGTCCGGGCCGGTCGCCGAGTGAAACGGCACCGTATCGTCGCCGCCGCTCCAGGCGTGATCCAGCGCGCTCACCTGACACAGACGCACCACGCTCGCGCCGTCGCGCCCGTAGTCCTGAACCGTGTAGCCATCACCGTCGTGCTCGTGCGAAACCACACCCTTGCGCACGCCGTTGGCATCGGCGAGATCATTGAGGCGCAGGAACTGCGTGGCGAGTTGCTCTGCATTGACCGGCGCGACAACGGCATCGGCGCCGCCCTGCACGATGAGCGCCGGCATGCCGGGATGCGGGTGGCCCGCGAGTTCGCGCTCGACGAGCGCAACCGGGTCGTGGTGCAACCCGCGCCGCATGACGTCGAGCGCCGAAACGCCCGAGCGCGCCTCGCCGAACGCCGGCCCGGAATGAAGCGCGACAGCCGCGAAGCGGCCCGGCGCGCTCACCGCCAGCAGCGCCGCGAGGCCCGCGCCCGCCGACAGACCCGCCAGATAGACGCGCGAACGATCGAAACCATACTCCTGCACGAGCGCATCGACGAGCGAAACGATCGCCACAGCTTCACCACCGCCCGCCGGCTGGCGGGCGTCGTACCAGTGCCAGCACTGATGCGGATGCGCATGCACCGATTGCTCCGGATAGACCACGGCAAAGCCGTGCTTGTCCGCGAGCAGGTTCATGCGGGTGCCCTCGGCGAACGAGTCCATCGTTTGCTTGCAGCCATGCAGCATCACGACGAGCGGCATACCGGCCGTGCGCTGGCCCGGCGGCACATAGAGTCCATAGGCGAGCGCGCGCGATGCGCCCTTCGCCAGATGCTCGGCGCGCAGCCATTCGCCCGCTGCCCATGCGGCGGCCCGAGGTCCCACGCGCGACTCGCGCACCGGCGCGCCGCTACGCGCAGCGGGCGCGGGACGTGCAGGCATTTCGCTTGCGGCGGGCGCAGCCGCCACGCCGGCAGCGTGTGCCGCGGCGGGCTGGGCGGTGCGCCACATGGCCTGCGCGTCGGGCACGTGGCGGCCGGCTTCGCGCAACGCCTCGCGGGCAGTCCGGCTCTGGATGGCGAGCAGACGTCGCATGCCACCCGCCCACAGCTTCGTCAGATTTTTCGTCATCAGGGGCCTCGTGAAAGGGGTCGAATACGCCGAGGCAAACCGCCGCGGCTCTTCATTGTGCGACGCACAATAACACCAATCACCGAACGCTGCTGTAACGAGTTCTGGCTGCTGTAACGAATTTCCCATCGGGCCGGCGGGGTACGGTGCATCGCATTAATCGACCCCGAACACCGCTATACTGGAACACTGGACGTTGTTCCTGTCGCCCTGATTGGGCACTCGAACGTTAGTCGAATGATGCCTTCTGGAACGCGCCGCAGCGGCGCCAAGTCATGCTTGATTTACCCCTTCACCTCTGGTACTCGATCACCAACCTCGGCGGCGCCGGACTTACGCTTCCGCTCGCGCTGGCCATCGCGCTATGGCTCGCAACGGGCTATTCCTGGCGCATGGCGGCCAGCTGGCTGCTGCTCCTGGGTGCGGCAATTGGCCTCGTCACGCTCACGAAGATCGCCTTCCTCGGCTGGGGTGTCGGCGTGCGTTCGTACGATTTCACGGGCCTGAGCGGGCATGCCATGCTGTCGACGGCGGTTTATCCGGTGGCGTTTTTCCTGATGCTGCAGGGCGTGCGGCCCGCGTTGCGTATCGGCGGCGTTGTCGTTGGCCTCGCCATCGGCATCGCGGTCGGATTCTCGCGCGTCGTGCTCGAGGCGCATTCGCCGTCGGAAGCCGTTACCGGCTGCATCGTCGGCGCGCTGACGGCGCTCGTTTTCGTGCGCTACTGGTGGGACGCGCAATCGGGCCGGCTCTCGGCAGCCGTGGTCACGCTAAGCCTCGCGGCGCTCACGTTCGGCTTGCACGACGTGCGTCTGCCCACCCATCGCTGGGTCACGCATCTCGCGCTGACCGTCTCGGGGCACGATCAGCCCTATATTCGCGCCAAGTGGAAGGCCAACCGGCCGCTGCGCAAGCCCGGCGCACTCAACGCGCCGGTCTCGCAGACCCGCAACACGCTCACGCCGCCCCGTCAGCAACACGCCTGAACTCCACCGCAATCCGTGGTGACCACCATGCGGCGGACACGCTAACTGCGTCGCTCAACCGCCAACGCCGAGCAACACGCTCGACGCCTTGAACACCGCCGTCGCGCTCGCCCCCGCTTCGAGACCGAGCGCGTCGACGCTCGCGTCCGTGACGACGGCGGCAATCACCACGCCGCCCGGCAATTCGAGCGTCACTTCCGCATTGACCTCGCCGCGGCGCACGCCGCTCACCACACCACTCAAGCGGTTGCGCGCCGAAAGCCGCGCCGCGGGGTCCGTCGAAAGCGCCCCGCCCGCCACCAGCACGACCGACGAAGCCTTGACGAGCGCCACCACCGCCGCGCCCAAGGCGAGGCCCAGCGCCTCGGCGCTCTCGCACGTGACGACGGCGACGATCCGCTGACCGCCCGGCAGCGTGATCGACACTTCGTCGTTGACGGCGCCGCGCACGAGCGCCGCGACTGTGCCGAATAGCTGATTGCGCGCGCTGGTGCGCAACGCGAAGCGGCCGAGCACGGCGAGATCCTTGCCCAGATTGCCTGCCGTGGCCGCGTCGGGATCAGCATCGGCCTCGACGCCGAGCGCGTGTACCGCCGCGGCCGCGCGCTCGAGAAAGTGCCGATGCTCGCGCTCGATCGCCCCGAACGTGGCGATGAGGCGTTGCGCGCGCGGCGTGAGCGTGGTTCCGCCGCCGCCCTTACCGCCCGTCGCGCGCACGACGAGCGGTTCGCCCGCGAGGTTGTTCATGGCGTCGATGGCGTCCCACGCGCCCTTGTAGCTCATGCCGACCGCCTTCGCGGCGCCCGTGATCGAGCCTGTTTCGCGGATGGCCGCGAGCAGCGCGATGCGGGCCGCGCCGCCGAGCACCTGCGGGCCGGCCTGAAACCAGACCGAACCGCCCACGCCCAGCTCGGCCGATTCCGTGCGCGGCGGCTCGCCGGTTTCAGCGCCGGCACTTTCGCCGGCAACGGCCGGCCCGCACGGGGGAGAAGTCGAAGAGGAGGTCGTCATCGCGTGGAGCTTTTGTCGTGGGCAAACGTTGTGTCGATTATAGAGACGGGGCGCGCGACCTCGACGCCACCCTCTACGCCACGCTCGCGCTCACGCACAAACCAGACGCCGATCAAGCGCCGCGCAGCACCTTCGGCTGGCGCAACTCGCGCAGAAGCCGCTCACCCTCTTTCGCCGTATAGCGTTTCATCGCCTCGCACCACCCGCGCGCGAAGCCGAGCTGATACGGCTGCGCATCCATGCGCTCGAGATAGCGCAAGGCCACCGCGGCGTCGTTGCCGTCGCCGAGCACGCCCTGCAGGCGAGTGAGCGTGCGCGTCGTGTCCGAGCGCGTGCGGCGCGAGGTGATTGGTGCAAAAAACTCGAGCGTATAGCGCAAATACTTCGCGTTGATGCGGACGCGATGGCGGCCTGCGTCGTCGATGGACGTGAGCTTTTGCGACTGCGCCAGTTGCTGGTAATAGCGGCGCACGCGTTTTTTTGCGTGCCGATGCAACGAGTGCGTGCCCTCGCCGCCCGCTCGCGTGCGACGTGCAAACGCCTCCAGCCACTGCAGCCACGCCAGCGCGGCATGCGCGTAGCGCGGCGACGTCAATGCCTCGCGCAACCGTGCGCGCGCCACGAGCCGCTGCGCCTGGGCCTCGTCGAGCACGGCGCGCCAGCGCGCGGGCTCGTCGTCGGCCGCGGCGAGCGCGGGCAGCGTGGATTCGACGAACACGTCACGATCGCGCGCATCGCCGAGCAGGCCGCCCAGCCAATCGAGCTCGGGCTTGATGTGCGCACGCCAGGTCTCGTCCTGACAATGCGAAAAGATGCGCATCGCGGTGCGCAGGCGCCGCTGCGCCACACGCATCTGATGGATGAATTCGATGCTCGCCGAATCGCGCACGCCCCAGTCGTTGCCGAGCCAGTGCGCGCTGAGGTTGGCGCCGATCGCCACCAGCGCGGCCTCGGCAGTGCCCGCGCCGTCCAGATCGACGGGCTCCGCACGCACCGCGCAGGCGTCGCCGGCAATGCTGCCGGCCGCCGCACGCTCGAGCGCGTCGCCCAGGCGCACGAACGCGGGCGGCGCGTCGGCCAGTTCATGCGCGCAGGCGAACAGCGCGTCGACGAGCGGCGCATTGTCCTCGCCTTCGGCCCACGGCACGGCGACGCGCAGCTCGTGCAGGCTCGCGCCC
The DNA here is from genome assembly GCF_905220245.1 of Paraburkholderia sp. J63. Classification (NCBI taxonomy): domain Bacteria; kingdom Pseudomonadati; phylum Pseudomonadota; class Betaproteobacteria; order Burkholderiales; family Burkholderiaceae; genus Paraburkholderia; species Paraburkholderia sp. J63. The sequence goes on from NZ_CAJMZF010000039.1 coordinate 9,793, forward strand.
GCGTGCGCAACCAGGTCGGCATCGAGCACGAGATCGGCGCCGATGCCGTCGCGAGGCCACTGCCAGCGGCTGCGCACCGACGACAGCGTCGCCGACGGCTTGAGTGGCCCGGTTGCCGCCAACGCCTCGCGAAACGCCTCGGGCGCCGCATCGAAGAGTGCGGTTTCAAGATCGCTCGCCTCGAGATGCGCCTCGAAAACCGGTTCGACGATGGTAATGCCCGGCGTCCATGCGCGCCGGCTGGAAACGACGACGCAATGCGCCGTGCCGCGCGTCTCGACAACGATCCGCCAGCCGGCCCTGGCGAGCGCGCCGCCCGCGTCGAACATGACAGTCGTGACAGGTTCGTGCGCATCGGCTTGAGGCACGAGCTGCGGCAAAACAGCGCCGATGGTCGCGTCGAAACCGGATGGAGTCTGCCCGGGAGGGACGGTGGCCTCGGACGCAACCTGAGACGGCGCACTCACGACATCCAGCACGATTTCCAGAACACGGCTCATGAACGCTCCGAGGGGTCGGTGGGGCGGCAGAAAGCGGTGAAAAAGGGCAAGTATGAACAGGCAAGACTAAACCGACAGCGACGCCGTTGTCGCACCCCGCTGTTGTCGCACCCGATAGTACACGCGCATCCGCGCAGGCGCTCTCCGTGGCGGCCCGGACCCGCTCGCCGCGGAATGACCGCGATCAAGACCGCAGCCAGGCGAAAGTGGAAAAATACTTACACATCGACCTGTCGTGTTTCTATAAGGAGTGTTGAGTGTTCCCGGAATTCAGAGACCTGATCTCACGACTCAAAACCCATGACGACCATTTCGCGCGGCTCTTCCATCGCCACAACGACCTGGATCAACAGATCAAAAACATGGAAGCGGGCATCGTCCCCGCGAACGGCATAGCCATCGAGCAACTCAAGAAAGAAAAACTGCAGCTCAAGGATTCGCTCTACCAGATCCTGCGCAAAGCCGAGAGCGTGTAAGCGCCCGCGCCTGCACCGAAACGTGCCGCGTAGCGCAGGCCGCGCGATGCGGCGCTCGCCCGCATCGCCGTGGTCCTGCCCTTCCAGCCATGGCGTTGCCTCCCTCCTGATCCTGATACCGCTCGCGTCGCTGACACCCATCGCCGGCCATTGCGCAGGCGGTCCCGGTTCAACCGAGGTCCGGCGGTCGTCGTAGCAAAAACCAATAGATCCCCAAGATGGCCACTCGCCCCGCCACCCTGAATCCCACGCCCACCGCGCAAGACCCGTCACAAAACCTATCTCGCGACAACGACGCGTCCGTCCACCGGACCGGCCTCACGCCGCACAGCGCCGAGCTGCGCACCGTCGACAGTGCCGTCGAAGCCGCCACCGAGATGATCGCGGGCGCGATGCACGATATCGTCGCCGCCAATGGCGCAGCGCAAGGCGAATCGCCCCAATCGCTGCTCGACTCGATCGCCGCGCTCATGAAGGGCCTGTCGCCCGACGAGGCCACGCAACTGCGCAGCCTGATCCTGGAAGGCAACCCGGCCGACTGGCGCAAGATGCGAGCGCGCCACCCCGACGAAGAGCTTGCCGCGGACTGGCGCGACGGCGCCTATCCGTATCGCAACCTGATGTCGCGGCGTGCCTACGAGCGGCAGAAATATCGCCTGCAAGTCGAGTTGCTCAAGCTTCAGGCGTGGGTGCGCGAGACCGGGCAGCGCGTGGTCATCGTCTTCGAGGGGCGTGATGCGGCCGGCAAAGGCGGCACGATCAAGCGCTTCATGGAACACATGAATCCGCGCGGCGCGCGCGTCGTGGCGCTGGAAAAGCCCACCGAGGTCGAGCGCGGCCAGTGGTACTTTCAGCGCTACGTGCAGCACCTGCCTTCGGCCGGCGAAATCGTGCTGTTCGACCGCTCCTGGTACAACCGCGCGGGCGTCGAGCGCGTCATGGGCTTTTGCTCGCCCGAGGAATACGCGGACTTCATGCTGCAGGTGCCGGAATTCGAGCGTCAATTGATCCGCAGCGGCATTCACCTCATCAAGTTCTGGTTCTCGGTGAGCCAAGCGGAACAGCGCCGCCGCTTCCAGGAGCGCAGCGTGCATCCGCTCAAACAGTGGAAGCTCAGCCCCGTCGATCTCGCCTCGCTCGACAAATGGGACGACTACACGCAAGCCAAGGAAGCGATGTTCTCCCAGACCGATACGGCCGACGCCCCCTGGACCGTGGTGCGCTCGGATTGCAAGAAGCGCGCGCGGCTGAACGCCATGCGCTACATCCTGCACAAGCTGCCTTATGCGAGCCGCGATGCCACTTCGATCGGTCCCGTCGACCCGCTGCTGGTGAGTCGCGCGCTTTAAGCGCCGCTAAACCGGCTGCATCTGCAACATCCCGCGCCGCCGCGCACTTGGGGCGCCATACCTCAAGTGCGTACGGCGACGCGCGGCAACCTCACGTCGCGTACTGCGCAACCCCATTCCCAAACGACCAGTTCTCGCGCGCGACATCCACGAGATTGACGAAGACATCCTCGCGCCGGACGCCGGGATCGCGCGCAAGGTTGTCAGCGATCTGGGCGAACAGCGCCTTCTTCTGATCCTGTCCGCGCGTATTGTTCACGGCGATCTGGATCATCACGAGGTCGTCGCTGCGCTCGATGCCGAGGTAGTGCCGCCCGAAAACGAAATTATCGGCATCGTGCTCGGTGACGATCATGAACTGGTCGTCCTCGGGCGCCTTGAAGATTTCCATGAGCGCAAGATGCACGCCCTGCATGAGCGCCTTTCTATAGGGTGCGGGCTTGCCTGCGCGGACGGCGATACGGGTGAATGGCATGTCGGGCTCCTTCAGCGTTGGATGGGGTGACGAGTGAACTGCCACGACACCAGCTTAGGCGCGCTCGGCTATAATCAACAGATATCTCTGGATATTTCATTCATTTTCATCTGAAATGAAACCGCTCGATCTCGATGCCGTGCGCGCGTTCGTCCTCGTCGCCGAACTGCGCAGCTTCACGCGCGCCGCCGAGGCGCTCGACACCACGCAATCCGCGGTCAGCCTCAAGCTCAAGCGGCTCGAAGCCCATCTCGGGCGGCAGTTGCTCGACCGCACCCCGCGCATCGTGCGGCTCTCGCAGGACGGGCGCACGTTTCTCGGCGCGGCGCGCGAGCTGCTGGGCGCGCACGAGCGCGCGCTCGGCACGCTCGCCGGCGATTCGCGGCGTCTTGCGCTGGGCTTGAGCGAGCACGTTGCCGATGCGCAACTCGCCCGCCAGCTCGCGCTCTTGCGCGCCCACGATCCGGGGCTCGTGATCGCGCTGCATCTCGGGCTTTCGACGCAGTTGCTCGCGCAGTTCGACGAGCGGCGGCTCGACGCCGCGATCGTCCGCCAGGAAGCCGAAGAGGCGCCGCGCGGCGACGCACGGCTGCTCTTCGACGAGCCGCTGGTCTGGCTCGCCTCGCCCGAATGGCAGTGGGAGCCCGGCACCCCGCTGCCGCTCGCCCTGCTCGCCGCGCCGTGCGCGGTGCGCGCGGCGGCGATCGACGCGCTCGACGCGGCCGGCATCGCGTGGCAGGAGGTGTTCGTGGGCGGCGGGGTGGCCGCGGTTGGCGCGGCGCTGGAGGCGGGGCTCGCCGTATCGGCGCTGGCGCGGCGCGTGGCGCCGCGAGTGCTCGTCGATGTCGGGGCGAAGCATGATTTGCCGCCGTTGCCGGTCTCGCGCGTGACGCTCCATTCGCGCGTGCGCGAGCCGCGCTCGGCCGCGACGCTGCAGTTGCTCGCGTCGAGCCTTGGCAGTGCTTGAAGGGCGGATTGCTTGAGCGGATGGGATGACTGCGCGACGCTAGCGCGCTCAGGGCAGCGCCATCCCGGCCGCGCCTTTCGCGCGCGCCGTCTGCACGGAAACCGACCAATGCCGGGGCGTGAGCGCCTCGACTATCGTCAGGCGTCCTTCAGGAATGAACGCGCCGGTATCGATGAACATCTGCGAGCCGATCTGGCGTAGCTCGCGCATCGGTGTGTGTCCGCAGTATGTGAGCGAAAGCGCATGGCGAGGCTGTGTGGCCGCGTTGAGGGCCAGCTCGCGTCCCCACAACATGCGCTCGCGCACTTGCGCATCGAACTTGCCGGCGTCGAGCTCGGCATCGTCGCCGAAGAATTCCGCATGCAGCACGTTAAAGCGCGTCGTCCCCTCGCCCACCACGCGCACGAGCGGCAGCTCGCGCAGCCGCTTCGCATGCGCGGCCAGCGCGTGATCGGGCAGCCCATGCGCCCAGCCCCCGCCGATGCCATACCAGCGATGCCGCGCGAGGCGTCCCTCCGCGACGGCGCATAGCGCGTCTTCGTGATTGCCGAGCACGGCGTAGAACCAGGGTTTGTCGAGCAGCGCGAGCGCCTCTTCGCACTGGTCGCCGCGGTCGACCAGATCGCCCACCGAAAACAGGCGGTCGCGCGCGGCGTCGAATCCGACTTGATGAAGCAGATAGCGCAAGGCGTCCACGCAGCCGTGCAGGTCGCCGATCACGAAATCGCGACCGGCCGCATTGGCCGCGTGATGCTGGACGACAGGAGCGAGAGTGGGCGTCATCGCTTCATCATAGCGCCGCATGGGCGACACGTATGCGCGCCAATTATCTTTTCGCGAGCGGTTTTGGGGTCGCCTGAGCGCCCTACTGCGGCTGCGCGCGCAGCGCCGCCACCTCGTCCGGCGTGATGCTCGCCTGCGGATTGCCGAACTGCTTCGTCACGTAGTTCGCGATGGCCGCCACCTGGTCGTTGCTGAGCTCGTCGCCGAATGCCGGCATCAGCACGTCGGCGTTCTGGGTCTGTCGCCGCACGCCGTGCAGGATCGTCATCGTCAGGTTGTTCGGGCTCGCCGCGCCCGCCACGCTGTTGTGGATCAGCGAGGGATACGCGAGCGGCGCGCTCGCGCCCACTCCCGCGCCGGTCCAGTTGTGGCAGCTCGCGCAGTTCGCCACGAACAGTTGCGTGCCGTTCACGCTCGTGATCGTCGTGCCGCGCAGCGCGGTGACGTCGTCGTTGGCGGGCTGGCCGAACGAATCGCGCGAGCGCGTCACGCCGCCCGCGATCGGCGGTTGCCCGCGCAAATAAGCGGTGATCGAGCGCAGGTCCTCGTTATTCAGATACTGCGTGGAATTCTGCACGACCTCGGCCATCGGCCCGGCCGCGTTCGCGTGGCCCGCGGCCACGCCGGTGGCCAGATAGCTCATGAGCGCGTCATCGCTCCAGCCGCCGATGCCGCCCATGCGGTCCGGCGTGATGTTGTATGCCTGCCAGCCCGCCTGCGTCGCGCCCGAAAGGCGTGCGCCCGACTTCAGGCCCTGCATGAAGTTGCGCGGCGTGTGGCACTCCTCGCAATGCGCGAGCCCTTCGACCAGATAGGCGCCGCGGTTGTATTCGGCGCTCTTTTGCGGATCGGGCACGAAGCGGCCTTCGTCGAAATTGAAGAGGTTCCAGAAAATGATCAGCCAGCGCTGATTGAAAGGGAACCGCAACTCGTTGGCGGGCGGCTTGTAATGGATCGGCGCGAGCGTGTTCAGGTACGCGCGGATCGCGAGCACGTCCTGCTCCGTCACGCGCGTGAACTCCACGTACGGAAACGCGGGGTAGAGCCGCTCGCCGCCCTTGCCCACGCCCTCGTGCATCGCGCGCATGAAGTCGGAGTCGGTCCATTGGCCGATGCCGGTGTCGGGATCGGGCGTGATGTTGGGCGTGTAGATCTTGCCGAACGGCGTGGCGATCGCGAGGCCGCCCGCGAATGGCCGGCTCTTTTCGGCGGTGTGGCACGCGGCGCAGTCGCCCACGCGTGCGAGGTAGGCGCCGCGCTTGACGATCTCGGGCTGCGCGGCGGCGTCGCCGGACGCGGCCGGGCCTTCGCCGTGGGCGGCGGGCAGCGGCACTTCGTCGACGGGGCGCGTGTCCGCGTCGTGCGCGGCGTGCCACGCCACATAGAGCGCGAACGTGCAGAACAGCAGCGCGGCGAGCGTAATGCGAGCTCGCTGCGTGCGATGCATGCGACCGGCGAGATCGGTGCAATCGGTGTGACCCGCGCGATCGCTGCGATGGGCGCGATGGGCGGAGGACTTTCCTGGGTTCATCGTCGGTATCCTGTCGAACGCCTCAAAGCTCGCGACGCAGTTTGTCGGCCAGCTTCAGCGCTAGCGCGGCCACGGTCAGCGTGCAGTTCACGGAGGCCGCGCTCGGCATCACCGCGCTGCCGGCGACGAACAGGTTCGAATGATCGTGCGTACGGCAGTCGGCGTCGACGACGGAATCGGCCGGGTTCGCGCCCATGATCGTCGTGCCCATGATGTGGTTATTGGGCGCGAAGGTGTCGTCGAAAGTGACATCGGTGCCGCCGAACAGCTGCGCGATCTGCGCGTAGAGATCATGCGTGTTGGCGGCGCTCTTCTTCACGTAGTCGTTGATCGAGTAGTAGATCTCGGGCTGCGGAATGCCGAGCGCGTCCTTGTGCTCGCCCGATGGCAGCACGCGGTTCTGCGGCTCGGGCAGATGCTCGTGGAAGCTGTTGATGTTGAGCGTGCGCGCGGCGCGGTCGCGGATCTCGCGGTCGAGCTCGGCGCCCGTCACGCCGTTCTGGATCAGCGCGGCGGTCACGGCCGGCGTAGCCACGGCGTTCGAGAGATGCAGCTTCTTCGCGGCGTAGTCGGAGCGAAACGCGCCGTCGCGAAAGTTCACCACCGAGGTCATCTCCATCGGCCCGCGCCCCGGCCAGAGCGGTTCGTTGGCGAGGAATGCGACACCCGTGCCCGGATGATCCATGAGGTTGCGGCCCACCTGGTCCGAGCGGTTGCCGATGCCGTGGGCAAACGCGTCGCTCGTGGACATCAGCATGAGCTTGGGCGTCTCGATGCCGTTCGCGGCCAGCACGAAGAGCTTGCCCGTCACGCGCGTGCTGTTGCCGTGCGGGTCCTTGTAATGCACCGCCGTGACGAGCCCTTTGTTATCGGCCTCGATGCGGTACACCACGGCCTGGGGTATCAGTTGCGCGCCGGCGCGCTCGGCTTTCTCTGCATGCACGACGCCGTTGTACATCGCCGCGATCGGGCAGATGGGCATGCAATTGTTGTTGCCGCAGCAAGTCGGGCGCGCGTCGTAAGGGCGGCTGTTGCGCGCGACGGGCTCGGGCACCACGTGAAAGCCGTTGGCGTTGAGCACGTCGCTGAAGCGCTGATCCATGTACGAGAGCGGCAGCATGTTCATCGGATAGGGCGTCGAGCGCGGCGAGCCGAGGTCGTGCTGAGCCGGATCGGGGCCCGAGACGCCCAGCTCGGTTTCGGCGGCCACGTACCACGGTTCGAGCGTCTCGTACGGATACGGCCAGTCGCGGCCCACGCCGTACTGCGTCTTCAGGCGAAAGTCGGCGGGCAGGAGGCGCCAGGCCGCGGCCGCCCAGTGCCACGTCGTGCCGCCCACGAGCCGCAGATACTGCGAGTTGTAGGGATAGTCGCCCTTCTGCACGAGGTAGTCGTTGGGCGGCGCGTATTCGGGATGCGGCGCATAGCGCGCGGCGGGGTATGGCGTGACGAAGTCGGCCTTGGCCGGCGAATTGCGGAAGTTCTCGACGATCTGCCAGCGCGCGAGACGCGGCCCGGCTTCGAGCACGATCACCGATGCGCCGGCCTGGGCCAACTGGTACGCGACCAGACTGCCCGCCACGCCGGAGCCGACTACGACTACATCGGCAGAGAGCTTTATCGCCATTGTCGTCCCTCGTTGTTCTGGCTTTCGTATTGTGAGGATGCCGGCCGGTGGACGCGTGCGCGAGGTTCGCACGTGCCCCCGACCGGCCCGCGCCACGCGCGAGCCGCCCCGCCTACTGCGTTATTTCGCTGCAAGCAGCGCGGCCACGGTCGTGGCGGGCATGTCTGCGGGCTTCTTTGTCCAATAGAACGGCACGTCGCGGCAATACGACGGAATCGTCAGCACGTCGCTGACCGGGTCGAACATCAGCGCTTTTTCGTAGGCCACGACCTGCACGTTCGGCATCTCGCCCACGAGCCCGAGATACCACGCGCGCATGATGTCGCCGACGGTCGAGGCCAGCTCCGGCTGGTCGGTCTTGAGCGCGGCCGTGACGGTGTCCGATGGCACGCCGCCATGCGCCTTGATCCAGGTGTTGAGCGCGCCCACGTTCTGCTCGAACTGGCTGCTCGCGTGCGCGAGCGCGGCGTAGATGCGCTGGCCGAGCACGGCGTCGAAGTGCGTGCGGCCGGTCAGGTGCTGGGAGAGCGCGATGAAGGCGTCGTAGCCGGTTTGCGCGGGCAAGGCTGCGACGCTGGCGTCCGAGGTGGCAGGCGCGCTTGCTGACGAATCGGCAGCCCACGCCCCCGCGATGCCGAAAGCGTACTGTGTGGCGAACCGCGCGCCCCGCCGGCCAGCCAGCGCGAACGCGAGCGTCGCGGCGCTAGCGCAACCGCCCGTCACGAAAGCGACGAAATGGCGGCGGCCCGGACGCGCAATACGGTCGGCGCGGTCGGCGGCCTCGCCGGCATCCGAATGAGCGGGCCCGTCCTGCGTCACATCGGTCATGAATGCTCCAGGCGAAGGGTCTCTCCCGCGCGAGCGGGGCTACACACTTGCCGCCGATACCGGCGACGATGCATACGGGAAAAGTTTGCAATCGTGCTCGAACATACGCGTGTCGAATCGCGTTACGTATGAAAGGTGCGGATGACGCATCGCGCAAGCAATATAGCGTTTCCCAGGCCGATTCGACAAACCGTAAGCTGCGATGCCCGAAATAACGCCACATCGGCGAGCCGGTTAAAATCGCTGCAACATTGCCGCCCCTATCCTCCGAATCGCTGCCGATCAATACGATGAATGTCCTTCCGCAAGTCCTGCGCAATCGCCCGCATATGACGGTCGGCATCGCGGTGGGCATCGTGCTCGGCGCGCTCGCGCCCGTGGCGATACGACCCGTGGCGCGCGTGCTGGTCGGGTGGGACGCCGCGATCTGGACCTACCTCGTGCTGATCTGGATTCACATGGTGCGCGCCAGCGAAGAGAACGTGCGCCACAACGCCCAGCGCGAAGACCAGAACGCCGGCACGGTGCTCTTTCTCGTGTGCACGGCGACGGTCGCGAGCATCGTCGCCATCGTGCTCGAGCTCGGCACCACCAAAGATCTGAACACGGCGTCGAAGGTGCTGCATTCGGTGCTCACGGGCCTCACGCTGATCGGCGCGTGGTTCCTCATTCCCACCATCTTCACGCTGCACTATGCACGCGTGTACTACGGCTCCGATCCCACCGCGCCCGCGCTCGCGTTCCCCGACCACAAGCTCAAGCCGAATTACTGGGACTTCCTGTATTTTTCCTTCACGATCGCGTGCGCGTCACAAACGGCCGACGTCGGGCTGCGCGGCCGCAACGCGCGGCGCGGCGTGCTCGCGCAATCGATACTCTCGTTCTATTTCAACGTGGCCGTGCTCGGCCTGTGCGTGAACATCGCCGCGAGCATGGTGGGGAATTGAGCGCCCCTGGGCGTGAACGAGCACCCAAACTCCCCTAAGCGCCGGCAAATACCGATAACGCCACTAGCCGCCTGAAGCGCGGCCTTGCACCGCCGCGCGCCGCCAAGGGCGGCCAGCCACGCCCCAACGGCCCCGAACGCCACTACACGCCATCGCACACAGCCTCGGGCACATGCCTTGCTGATTCTCGCCGGTGCCCGGACACCGCGTGCAGCCTGCGTGGGTTCCGGTTTGGCTCCGGCCAGCTATTGCACTACTCTGAACAGGGCGTGCCGCGCGTATTGGCGTATCGGTATTGCGCAGCCCGCTCCGGCAGCCCACGGGCAACGTGATCGCAACCGGTGTCACATCGGCCTTGCATCCACGTCGCCCGACGAATCTGGAAACGACCGATGGAAGCTCCCAACGCCTATGCGCCGCGGATCTATTTCGTTCATTCCGTCCTCGTCGGAGCGCTCGACGCGTGGCCTGCGCAATTTGCGCATGCCGCGTCACTCGGCTTCGACCATGTACTGATCGGCGCGCTGTTCGTGCCGGGCGCCTCGGGCGACGAGCGCATCGTCGCCGATCACACTCGCTTGCATCCCGCCTTCGGCACGCAGGAGCACGTGGACGACGCGCTGCGCCTGCTCGCGGCCGCCGCGCGCTCGCGCGGCATCACGCTGCTCGCGGACCTCACGCTCGACCGCACCGCCGCCGACGGCAAGCTCTACACCGAGCATCCCGAATGGTTCCACCCGTTCGAGCCCGAGGACGCGCGGCTCGATCCGCGCCACGGCCATCGCGACGCGAACGTCGCCTATGCCGACTTCGCGCGCGCGGGCGCCCCGCTCGCGGTCTGGTGGACGCAGCTCGCGAGCCGTCTCGCCGATGCGGGCATCGGCGGCTTTCGCATCGACTCGCCGCATCGCGCACCGGCGAACGTGCTGCGCGCGATCTTCGACGCGGTGCGGGCGAGCCATCCGCAAACGCGCTGGCTCGCGGCCACGCCCGGCCTCGCGCGCGAGGACCTCGTGCAACTCGAGGACGCGGGCTTCGATGCCGCGTTCACGTCCTTGCGCTGGTGGGACTTCTCGTCGAGCTGGCTCGTCGAGGAGCATGCGGTCATGCGGCGCGTGGGCTCGCCCATCGCGTTCCCCGAGGCGCCCTATGGTCCGCGCCTCGCCCACGACCTCGAAGGCGCCGGCGATGCGCGCGCCGTCGAGCGCGCCTATCGACGCATGCTGCGCGCGGCGGCGGCGCTCGGCACGGGCTGGCTCGTGCCGATGGGCTTCGAATACGGCATGGACGAAGCGATCGGCCACGGCGCTCACACTGACCACCGCGCGGGGCCCGCGCCGGGCGCGCACACCTGGGAGGCCGCGAAAGCGCGCGCGCCGCTCGATCTTTCCGCCGACATCGCGCACGCCAACGCCTTGCAGCGCGAGACGTGGACGCTGCAGACCAACGGCGAGCTGCGCGCGCTCAACGGTCCCGGCGCGCCCGTGGCGGCCCTGCTGCGCGGCGACCACGCCGATTTGCGCGAATCCGGCGAAGCGCTGCTCACGCTCGTCAATCCTTCGCTCGCCGCGCCCGTGCGCGTAAACATGGCGCGCCTGCTCGACGGCGTGCCCGGCGGCTTCACGCGTTTCTCGCCGCTCGATGCGCAGACGCTGCGCGGCGCTCGCACCACGCAAGGCACAAGCGCAAGCGCGCCTCGCGACGCGAGCGCCGTGCCCGAGACCTTCACGCTGCCCGCGGGCGCCTGCTGGATGTTCAGCGCGCTCGCGAGTCCCATGGTCGCGCTCGCGCCGCCCGAGGACCTCGCGAAGTCGCCCACGAGCGGCCACAAGAGCGTGCTCGACGCCATTGCCGCGCCGCGCATCGCCATCGAGAGCGTGTCGCCCTCGGTCGATCATGGCCGCTTCGTGGCCAAGCGCGTCGTGGGCGAGCGCTGCGAGGTGCGCGCCGCGATCTTCGCCGAAGGCCACGACCGCATCGACGCGGCCTTCCTCTGGCGTTGCGTCGACGAAACCGCCTGGCACGAAGCGCCGATGAAGCCGATGCCGCCCGCGGGCACCGACTTGTGGAGCGGCCACTTTCCGCTCGAACGCGTGGGCCGCCACGAGTTCGTCGTGATCGCCTGGCGCGACGACTTCGCCTCGCTCGTCGACCATTTGCTGAAGAAGCGCGCGGCGAATCAGCCCGTCGATCTCGAGCTCGAAGAAGCGAGCCGTCTGCTCGCGCTCGTGCTCGCGACCACGGAAACGTCGGACGCCGGTGACGAAGACCATGCGCGCACGCGCACTGAGCACGATGGGCTCGAGGCGATCGTGAAGCGCTTCATCGGCGCCGATACGGAAACGCGCTGCGCGCTGCTCGCCGCGCCCGCGACGGCCGCCGCCGTGCGCGCGGCGCGCCATCGCCCGTTCCTCGCGCGCGACACGCAGGTGCCGCGCGTGGACGCCGAACGCGGCGCCGCGCGCTTCGCGAGCTGGTACGAGATCTTCCCGCGCTCGATGAGCGACGACGAAGCGCGTCACGGCAGCTTCGACGACGTGATCGCCAAGATGCCGCGCATTCGCGAAATGGGCTTCGACGTGCTGTACTTCCCGCCCATTCATCCGATCGGGCTCGCCAACCGCAAGGGCCGCAATAATTCGCTCACCGCGCAGCCCGGCGACGTGGGCAGTCCCTACGCGATCGGCGCGGCCGAGGGCGGCCACACCGCCGTGCATCCGCAACTCGGCACGCTCGACGATTTCCGCCGCATGGTGGCGGCCGCGCACGAAAACGGCCTCGAAATCGCGCTCGATTTCGCGATTCAATGCTCGCCCGATCACCCGTGGCTCAAGGCGCATCCGGGCTGGTTCGCCTGGCGGCCCGACGGCACGCTGCGCTACGCGGAGAACCCGCCGAAGAAGTATCAGGACATCGTCAACCCCGAGTTCTACGCGCACGATTCGAAACCCGATCTATGGCTCGCGCTGCGCGATGCGATCCTGTTCTGGGTGGACCAAGGTGTGCGCATCTTCCGCGTCGACAATCCGCACACGAAGCCGCTGCCGTTCTGGGAATGGATGATCGGCGACGTGCGCGCGCGGCATCCCGACGTGATCTTCCTCTCCGAGGCCTTCACGCGCCCGCGCCTGATGTACCGGCTCGCCAAGATCGGCTTCTCGCAGTCGTACACGTACTTCACGTGGCGCGAGTCCAAGCGCGACTTCATCGACTACCTCACGGAGCTCACGCAAACCGAGGTGCGCGAGTTCTACCGGCCCAACTTCTTCGTCAATACGCCCGACATCAACCCGCGCTATCTGCAAGGCGGCGCGCGTTCGAGCCATCTGATACGCGCGGCGCTCGCGGCGCTGCTCTCGGGCCTCTGGGGCGTGTACAGCGGCTTCGAACTGTGCGAAGCGCGCGCATTGCCCAACAGCGAAGAATATATGGACTCCGAAAAATATCAGTTGCGCGCGTGGGACTGGGACCGGCCCGGCAACATCGTGCCCGAGATCGCGGCGCTCAACCGTATCCGCCGCGCGAATCCCGCACTGCAGACGCATCTGGGCATCACCTTCCTGCCCGCGCACAGCGACGCGATTCTGTGCTTCGAGAAAGCCACGCCCGCGCGCGACAACGTCGTGGTCGTGGCGATCAACCTCGACGCATTCGCCGAGCAAGGCGCCGACTTCGAGCTGTCGTGGGCGACCTTCCAGCACTGGCAGATCGACGATCACGCGCGCCTTGCCGTCGTGGACGAAATCACGGGCGAGCGTTTCGAATGGCAAGGCCGCTGGCAGCACGTACGGCTCGATCCCCACGCGCGGCCGTTCGCGATCTGGCGCATCGCACCCATCGACGGCCTGCCACGCGAGGCGCCACCGCCCGAGGCGGCCGACGAGCACGTAGAAGGCCACCCCGAACTGGACCAGGACTTCCCGCCCGGAGGAGCGACATGAAACGCGATCCCGCTTCCCACGAGACGCCGCCGCAGGCAGAAGCACCGGTCACGCACGATCCGACCGCGGCCCAAACCGACGCCCACGACGCCCATGACGAGCAAGAACGGCATGGCGCGCAAAAGCGCGGCAAACCCTCGCTGCTTTCCGACGACCCGCTCTGGTACAAGGACGCGGTCATCTATCAGGTGCACGTGAAGTCGTTCTACGACTCGAACAACGACGGCGTGGGCGATTTCCCGGGCCTGCTCGCGAAGCTCGACTACATCGCGTCGCTGGGCGTGACGGCGATCTGGCTGCTGCCGTTCTATCCCTCGCCGCGCCGCGACGACGGCTACGACATCGCCGACTACCGCAACGTGCATCCCGACTACGGCCAGCTCGCCGACGTGCGCCGCTTCATCCAGGAGGCGCACGCGCGCGGCATCCGCGTGATCACCGAGCTCGTCATCAATCACACATCGGACCAGCATCCGTGGTTCCAGCGCGCGCGGCGTGCGAAGCCCGGCTCGAATCACCGCAACTATTATGTGTGGTCCGATACGGATCAGAGGTACCAGGGAACGCGCATCATCTTCATCGACACCGAGCCGTCGAACTGGACGCACGATCCCGTCGCGGGCGCCTACTACTGGCACCGCTTCTACTCGCACCAGCCCGACCTCAATTTCGACAACCCGGCCGTGCTGCGCGAAGTGCTGCACGTGATGCGCTTCTGGCTCGACATGGGCATCGACGGGCTGCGTCTGGACGCGGTGCCCTACCTCGTCGAGCGCGAAGGCACCAACAACGAGAACCTGCCCGAGACGCATGCGATCCTCAAGCAGATTCGCGCGACCATCGACGAGCACTATCCCAACCGCATGCTGCTGGCCGAAGCGAACCAGTGGCCCGAGGACGTGCAGGAGTATTTCGGCCAGGAAGACGAATGCCACATGGCGTTCCACTTCCCGCTGATGCCGCGCCTCTACATGGCGATCGCGAGCGAGGACCGCTTCCCGATCATCGACATCATGAAGCAGACGCCGGATCTGCTGCCGAGCTGCCAGTGGGCCGTGTTCCTGCGCAATCACGACGAGCTCACGCTCGAAATGGTTACGGACTCCGAACGGGATTATCTGTGGAACACCTATGCGAGCGACCGGCGCGCGCGGCTGAATCTCGGCATCCGGCGCCGCCTCGCGCCGCTCATGGAGCGCGACCGCCGCCGCATCGAGCTCATCAATTCGCTGCTGCTTTCGATGCCGGGCACGCCCGTGATCTATTACGGCGACGAACTCGGCATGGGCGACAACATCCATCTCGGTGACCGCGACGGCGTGCGCACGCCGATGCAATGGTCGTCCGACCGCAACGGCGGCTTCTCGCGCGCGGACCCCGAGCAACTGGTGCTGCCGCCGCTGATGGGCTCGCTCTACGGCTACGACGCCATCAACGTGGAGGCGCAGTCGCGCGACCCGCATTCGCTGCTCAACTGGACCCGGCGCATGCTCGCCACGCGCCGCGCGAGGCAAGCCTTCGGGCGCGGCACGATCCGCTTCTTGCGGCCCGCGAATCGCAAAATCCTCGCGTATCTGCGCGAGATGCCGGGCGAACCCCCGATCCTCTGCGTGGCGAATCTCTCGCGCGCGCCGCAGGCGGTCGAGCTCGATCTTTCCGAATTCGCGGGCACGGCGCCCATCGAGATGACCGCCGATTCGGTGTTCCCGTCCATCGGCCAGTTGCCGTATCTGCTGACGTTCCCGCCCTACGGCTTCCTGTGGTTCCTGCTGTGCCCGGGCGAACAGCGCCCCTCATGGAGCCAGCCGACCTCCGAGCAACTGCCCGAATTCGTGACCGTCGTGATTCGCGCGGGACAGACGGGGGCCACGCCCGAAAACGTGCGCCTGCTCGAATCCGAGGTGCTGCCCTCGTGGCTCTCGCGGCGGCGCTGGTTCGCCTCGAAGGACAAGGCGCTGCGCGGCGTGCGGCTCGCCGCGCTCACCACCATCCACGGCGCGGGCTTCGCGTTCACCGAGATCGAGGCAGAACTCGCGGACGGCACGACCGAGCGCTACGTGCTGCCCATCGCCATCACCTGGGGCGCGGACACCACCACGCCGCTGCACATCCAGCTCGCGCTCTCGCGTGTGCGGCGCGGGCGCACGATCGGCTACCTCACCGACGCATTCTCGCTGCCATGGTTCGCCTATGGCATGTTGCGCAAGCTGCGCGAGCGCGCGGCCGTGCCCACGGTGCAAGGCAGCACGATCCGCTTCGAGCCCACCGACAAACTCGACGAAATCGATCTTGGTGATGAACCCGAAGTACGCTGGCTCGCCGCGGAGCAGAGCAACAGCTCGCTCATCGTGGCGGAGACCATCGTGCTCAAGCTCGTGCGCCGCCTGATCGCCGGCGTGCATCCCGAAGCGGAAATGAGCCGCTACCTCACGAAGCTCGGCTACGCGAACACCGCGCCGCTCTATGGCGAAGTCGTGCGCGTGGACCCGCAGGGCGTGCCGCATACGCTCGCGATCCTGCAGGGCTATATCGACAATCAAGGCAACGCGTGGGACTGGGCGCTCGATTATCTGCGCCGCACCGTCGACGAACTGGCGCTCGCCACCGACGACGGCGACACCGGCGACCAGGCGCACGAAGAAGAGGTGATGCAGAACTACGCCGCCGTGATCGGCGCGATCGGCAAGCGGCTGGGCGAGTTGCATGCCGTGCTCGCCACGCCGACCGACGATCCGGCTTTCGCGCCCGAAGCCGCCACGCGCGATGACGTGGCCCAATGGATCGCCGATACGAAAAAGCTACTCGCCGAAGCGCTCGACATCGTCGCGCAGCACACGAGCGAAAATTCGCATACGCTCGACGACGACACGCGCGAACTCGCGCGCAGCCTGGTCGAGCGCCGCGACCTGCTGATGGCCAAGGTCGACGAACTTGTGCCGCTCGACGCATCGACGCTGCGCATCCGCATTCACGGCGACTTCCATCTGGGCCAGGTGCTCGTGGCCAACGGCGACGCGTGGCTGATCGACTTCGAAGGCGAGCCCGCGCGATCGCTCGAATATCGGCGTGCCAAGCAATGCTCGCTGCGCGACGTTGCGGGCCTGCTGCGCTCGCTTTCCTATGCGGGCGCCGCCGCGCAATCGAGCACGGAAAGCGCGCCGCAGCAGATCACCGAGCGCAAGCACGCGCTGTTCGAGCGGTTTCGCGGCTACGCCGCCGAGACTTTCCTGAGCCAGTATCGCGCGGCCGTCTCGCAAGCACCGCTCTCGCTCGTGAGCGCCACGCACGAGCAGGCGCTGCTCGACCTGTTCCTGATCGAGAAGGCGGCCTACGAGATCCGCTACGAGGCCGCCAACCGGCCGAGCTGGCTCGCGCTGCCGATCCGCGGACTGGCCGCGCTCGCGAGCCGCGTGCTCGGTCTCACGCCAACGCAGACGCATCCGCATACGGGAGGAGGCGGACATGGCTGAACGCACCCCCGACGCCGGCCTGCATCACCACGACATCGATACGCTCCTCAACGGGCGGCACGCCGATCCCTTCGCGCTGCTCGGGCTCCACTGGGTCGACGGTGCGCCCTACGTGCGTGCGTGGCTGCCGAACGCCACGCAGGTTCGCGTGCTCGCGCGCGACCGCGCGCATACGCTCGCCGAGCTCACTCGCGTGCATCCGGCCGGGCTGTTCGCCGGTGCGCTCGCGGAGGTCGTGCCGTACCGGCTCGAGATCGACTGGCATGGCGTGACTCAGGAAATAGAGGATCCCTACGCATTTGGTCCGCAGCTTTCGCAAGACGCGCTGCACCGGCTCGCCGACGGCGACCCCTACGCGGTGCTCGAATGCCTGGGCGCACGCCCGCTTACCTGCGAAGGCGTGCCCGGCGTGCGGTTTGCCGTGTGGGCGCCCAATGCGCGGCGCGTCTCCGTGGTGGGCGACTTCAACTCGTGGGACGGCCGCCGCCATCCGATGCGGCTGCGCCACGAAGCCGGCGTCTGGGAGCTGTTCATTCCACGCGTGGCCGCGGGCGCGCGCTACAAGTACGAGATTCTCGGCGCGCGCGGCGAGGTGCTGCCGCTGAAGGCCGATCCCTGCGCGTTCCAGGCCGAAGCGTCGCCGGCCACCGCGTCGGTGGTCGCGCCCGTGGACGCGCTCGACCACTTCGACTGGCACGACGGCGAATGGCTGCACGCGCGCGCGCAAAGGCAGAATGCGCGCTCGGCGATGTCGATCTATGAAGTGCACGCGCCCTCGTGGCTCCCCACGCATGGCGCGGACGCCCCCGCGCCCGACTGGCAAGCGCTCGCGGAGCGCCTGATTCCCTACGCGCAGGGCATGGGCTTCACGCACCTCGAACTGCTGCCCATCGCCGAACATCCGTTCGGCGGCTCGTGGGGCTACCAGCCGCTCGGGCAATTCGCGCCCACGGCGCGCCTTGGCTCGCCGCTCGACTTCGCGGCCTTCGTGGACCGCGCGCACGAGGCCGGGCTCGGCGTGATCCTCGACTGGGTGCCCGCGCATTTTCCGAACGACGCGCACGGCCTCATCGACTTCGACGGCACCGCGCTCTACGAGCACGCGGACCCACGCGAGGGCTATCACCCCGACTGGAACACGATGATCTACAACCTCGGGCGCCGCGAGGTGAGCGCGTTCCTGATCGCCTCGGGGCTCGCGTGGCTGCTGCGCTATCACGTCGACGGCCTGCGCGTGGACGCCGTGGCCTCGATGCTCTATCGCGACTACTCGCGCGCGCAAGGCGAATGGGTGCCGAACATCTACGGCGGCCGCGAGAATCTCGAATCGATCGCGTTCCTGAAGCGCCTCAATCACGAAACCCAGTACGTGCCGCAGCGTCCCGGCGTGATCACCATCGCCGAGGAATCGACGGCCTGGCCCGGCGTCACCGCGCGCCCCGAGGACGGCGGCCTCGGCTTCCAGTTCAAATGGAACATGGGCTGGATGCACGACACGCT
This sequence comes from Paraburkholderia sp. J63, assembly GCF_905220245.1. Classification (NCBI taxonomy): domain Bacteria; kingdom Pseudomonadati; phylum Pseudomonadota; class Betaproteobacteria; order Burkholderiales; family Burkholderiaceae; genus Paraburkholderia; species Paraburkholderia sp. J63. The sequence continues at coordinate 28,187 of NZ_CAJMZF010000039.1, forward strand.
GCATTTCATGCACGAAGACCCGATCCATCGGCGCTATCACCATCACGAGATGACCTTCGCGATGGTCTATGCGTGGTCCGAGCGCTTCGTGCTGCCGCTTTCGCACGACGAAGTCGTGCACGGCAAGGGGTCGCTCCTCGGCAAGATGCCGGGCGACCGCTGGCAGCGCTTTGCGAACCTGCGCGCGTACTTCGGCTTCATGTGGGCGCATCCGGGCAAGAAGCTGCTGTTCATGGGCGGCGAGTTCGGGCAGATGGCGGAATTCGACCACGACGGCACACCGCACTGGGATCTGCTCGACGACTCGCTGCATCGCGGCGTGCAAACGCTGGTACGCGACCTCAACCGGCTCTATGCCGAGGAGCCCGCGCTCCACGCGCTCGACACGGAGCCGGGCGGCTTCGAATGGCTCGTCTCCGACGACAGCGAAAACAGCGTGCTCGCGTGGCGGCGCGTGGACGGCTCGGGCCGCGAGATCGTGGTGGTGTGCAATTTCACGCCGCTGCCGCGCCACGGCTACCGGATCGGCATGCCGCAGCCGGGCCAGTGGGAGGAAGCGCTCAATACCGACGCCGAAGTCTACGGCGGCTCGAATCTGGGCAACGGGGGCCTCGTTTGCACGGAGCCCGTGCAAAGCCACGGCAAGCCGCAATCGGCGGCGATCGTGCTGCCGCCGCTCGGCACGCTGATACTGCGTCTGCGCCGCTAGGGTCCGCCTGCCTATGAGCACTTCGGCAAATAATCAGGAATCCGATGCAATACAAGAAGCACGAGAAGGAGCATCGACATGGCTAACGGCCAGCCCGAGCGGCTGCTGCCGGGCAAGCCCTACCCGCTGGGGGCGACGTGGGACGGGCTCGGCACGAACTTCGCGGTGTTCTCGGCGCACGCGTGGCGCATCGAGCTGTGCCTGTTCGACCCAACCGGGCGCAAGGAGCGCACGCGCTACACGCTGCCCGAATGCACCGACGAAATCTGGCACGGCTATCTGCCGGGCGCGCATCCGGGCACCGTCTATGGACTGCGTGCGCACGGCCCCTATCAGCCGCATCACGGCCATCGCTTCAATCCGCACAAGCTGCTGCTCGATCCCTACGCGAAACGGCTCATCGGCCAGTTTCGCTGGTCGGACACGCTCTACGGCTACCGCGTGCATTCGAACCGCGCCGACCTCTCGCTCGACCGCCGCGACTCGGCGCCCGCGATGCCCAAAGCCGTGGTCAGCCACGACGCCTTTGACTGGTCGCGCGACGTGCGCCCCAATACGCCGTGGGGCAAGACCGTCATCTACGAAACGCATCTGCGCGGCGTCTCGATGATGCGTCACGACCTGCGCTCGCATACGCGCGGCACTTTCGCGTCGCTGGCCGCACCGCGCTTCATCGAGCATCTGCACAAGCTCGGCGTGACCGCCGTGGAGCTGCTGCCCGTGCAGGCGCTCCTGACCGAGCGCTTTCTGTTCGAGCGCGGCCTGCGCAACTACTGGGGCTACAACACGGCCGCCTGGTTCGCGCCCGAGCCCTCGTATCTCTCGGGCCACGACCCCGACGAAATGCGCATCGCCGTGCGCCAGCTTCACGCGGCCGGCATCGAAGTATTTCTCGACGTGGTCTACAACCACACTTGCGAAGGCGGCGAAGTCGGGCCCACGGTCTCGTGGCGCGGGCTCGACAACGCGAGCTACTACCGCTGCGTGCCAGGCGACGAACGCCACTTCATCAACGACACCGGCTGCGGCAACACGCTCAATCTCACGCATCCGCGCGTGCTGCAGATGGTGGCCGACTCGCTGCGCTACTGGGTGGGCTCTTATGGCATCGACGGCTTCCGCTTCGACCTGGGCGTGACGCTCGGGCGCGAGGCGCACGGCTTCGACGCGGCCAGCGGCTTTTTCGACGTGCTGCGCCAGGACCCCGTGCTCTCGCAGGTCAAGCTGATCTCCGAGCCGTGGGACGTGGGGCCGGGCGGCTATCAGCTCGGCAATCATCCGCCGGGCTTCGCCGAATGGAACGACCGCTTTCGCGACAGCGTGCGGCGCTACTGGCGCGGCGACGCGGGCCAGCGCGCCGATCTCGCGGCGCGCCTCACGGGCTCCGCCGATCTCTTCGACAAGCGCACGCGCCGCCCCTGGGCCTCGCTCAATTTCGTGACCTCGCACGACGGCTTCACGCTCGCCGACCTGGTTTCATACGACCATAAGCATAACGAAGCGAATGGCGAAGACAACCGCGACGGCCACAACGAGAACTGGAGCGCGAACTGGGGCGTTGAAGGTCCGACCGACGATCCGTCGATCCTCGACACGCGCGCGCGCGTCGCGCGCTCGACGCTCGCGACGCTGTTCATCGCGCTCGGCACGCCGATGCTGCTCGCCGGCGACGAGACCGGCCGCACGCAGCACGGCAACAACAACGCCTACTGCCAGGACAACGAGATTTCGTGGCTCGACTGGACGCTTGCCGCCACGCCGCAAGGCGAAGCGATGACCGCGTTCGCCGCGCGCGCGATCGCGCTGCGCCGGGATCATCCCTTGCTGCGGCAGACACAGTTCCTGTTCGGCGACCGCGACGTGCTGCCCGGCGTGCACGACATCGACTGGTTCGACGAACATGGCGAGCCGCTTTCGCCCGAAGCCTGGCAGGACCCCGAGGCGCGCGCTTTCGCGGTGCGGCGCGCGGGGCCAGGACTCGACGGCGAAATCGAAGTATTGTTGATGATGCTGAACGCCTCTGCGCACGCGGTGACGTTCACGGCTGCTGCGCCGCCGCTCGCCTGGTTCGTGCTGCTCGACAGCGCGCATCCCGGCGAGCCGCCGCACGCGTTGCCGGGCATGAGCGTGGAAGTCGCCGCGCACGCGCTCGTGGTACTGGGCGCGCGGCCCGCGCGCCACGGCGAAGCCGCCGCGATGCACAGCCCAGCGAACGCTCCGGCGAGCGATCCAGTGCAAGGCGGCGAGCCACCGCCGCCCGACCCGCGCCGGCCGGGCACCACGCACGCCGACCCAGGCGCAGACGAAGACCGCTGAACAGGACTCCAGGAATCGGCCATGGCCCCGCTTTCGCATGATCCGCACGTCCGCCATTACATGCATTGCCTGCCGTTCGGCGCGCAGTTGACGGGCGCCGCGCACGCGCAACCGTACACGCGCTTTCGCTTCTGGGCGCCCTCGTGCAGCGCGGTCCAGGTGGTGTTCGAAGACCCGGCCTGCGCGCCGCTCGACATGACGCCCACCGGCAACGGCTGGTACGAAGCCCAGGCGCCGTGCGGCTCAGGCACGCTGTACCGCTATCGCATCGGCGAGGAACAACTCGTGCCCGACCCCGCTTCGCGTTTTCAGCCCCAAGGCGTGCACGGCCCGAGCGAGGTGCTCGACGCGCGCGGCTATGCGTGGCAGCACACGCACTGGCAGGGGCGCCCCTGGGAAGAGACCGTGCTCTACGAGCTGCACGTGGGCGCGCTTGGCGGCTATCGCGGCGTCATGAAGCGGCTGCCCGCGCTCGCCGACATCGGCATCACCGCCATCGAGCTGATGCCGCTGAACGACTACCCGGGCGAGCGCGGCTGGGGCTACGACGTGGTGCTGCCCTACGCGCCGCACGCGGCCTACGGCACGCCCGACGAACTCAAGGCGCTCGTCGATGCAGCGCATGGCCTTGGCCTGCAGGTCTTTCTCGACGTGGTCTACAACCACTTCGGCCCCGACGGCAACTGGCTCGGCCACTACGCGAAGCCGTTCTTCAAGGCGGACAAGCACACGCCCTGGGGCGACGCGCTCGATTTCGGGCGCCCCGAAGTGCGCGACTTCTATAGCGACAACGCGCTCTACTGGCTCACCGAATACCGCTTCGACGGCCTGCGCATCGACGCGGCGCACGCCATCGACGACCCCGATTGGCTGCGCGAGCTCGCCGATCACGTGCACGCGCGCGTGGAGCCTGACCGCCACGTGCACCTCGTGCTGGAAAATGAGCATAACGAAGCAAATCTGCTGGAGACGCACTTCGACGCGCAATGGAACGACGACGCGCACCATGCGCTGCACGTCATGCTGACCGGCGAATCGGAGGGCTATTACCGCGCCTTCACCGACGACCCCATCCGCAAGCTCGCGCGCGTGCTCGGCGAAGGCTTCGCGTACCAGGGCGACCCCTCGCCCGTGCATGAAGGCAGGCCGCGCGGCGAGCCGAGCGCGCACCTGCCGCCCACCGCGTTCGTGATGTTCCTGCAGAACCACGACCAGATCGGCAACCGCGCGCTGGGCGAGCGCCTGCGCGCACTGAGCGACGACGGCGCGCTGCGCGCGGCCACGGCGCTGCTGTTGCTTTCGCCGCAGATTCCGCTGCTGTTCATGGACGAGGAATACGGCTCGACGCAGCCGTTCCAGTTTTTCACCGCGTTCGAAGGCGCGCTCGCCGATGCAGTGCGCGAAGGGCGCCGCAAGGAATTCGCGGCGTTCAGCGCGTTCCACGACGCGGCGCAGCGCGCGCGCATTCCCGATCCGAACGACTTGCAGACGTTCGTGAATTCGTCGCCGCCTGCCGATGCGCCGCCCGACGACGAACGGCTCGCGTGGATGCACTTCTACAAGTCCGCGCTCGCGGTGCGCGCGCATCTGCTGATGCCGCGCCTGCACGGTGCGCGGCCGCTCGGCGCCACCGTGCTCGCCGACGAAGCCGGCAATGGCGTGAATGCGCTCGTCGCGCGCTGGCGTCTCGCCGACGGCGAGACTTATACGATCGCGCTGAACCTCGGTCACGACGGCGTGCGGCTCGGTTCTCAGTCCGATTCGCAGCCCGAAGGCATGGTCGTCTTCGAGACGCCCGAGCGCGCGCGCGATTTCACCGACAACGGCGTGCTGCCCGAAAGCGCCTGCGTGGCGTGGCTCACCGGCGAAGTGCCCGAGTACGCGCTGCATCACGATGCGCGCGTGGTGCGGCGCGAGGAGCCGCTCGCATGACCACCGCACGCCGCAGCGAGACGCTCGCGGGCCTCGCGCAACGCGCGGGCTTCGAGGTCGAATGGACCGACGCGCGCGGCCTCGTCCAGCGCGTGCCCGACAGCACGCTCGTCGCGCTGCTCGAATGCGCGGGGCTGCCCTGCGCGAACGCCACGCAGATGCGGCACAGCGCGTCGGCGCTGAACGCGGAGCAGTCGTCGCGCCGCCTGCCGCCGCTCATCACCGCCGAATACGAGAGCGCGATCGAGCTGCCGTCTTCGGCGGTGCGCACGGGCAGCCACTATCGCATCGACCTCGAAAACGGCGAGCACATCGAGGGCCGCTTCACGGCGCCGCGCGACGCGCCCGCGCTGCTCGCGCCGCTCTCCGAGCCCGGCTATCACACGCTCACGGTCCACGATCACCGCTTGACGATCGCGGTCGCGCCGCCGCGCTGCCATACGCTCGACGACGCATGGCGCGCACTGCATAGCAGCCATCAAAACGAAAGCTGCGGCGCAGCACGCACGCCGCCGCTCTGGGGCATCGCCGCCCAATTGTATGGACTCCGACGCAATGGCGATGGCGGCATCGGCGACTACAGCGCACTGGCCACGCTCGCCACGCAGAGCGCGCGGCACGGCGCCCATGCGCTCGCGGTCAGCCCCACGCATGCGATGTTCAGCGCCGTGCCTGGGCACTTCAGTCCGTACGCGCCCTCCTCGCGGCTCTGGCTCAACGTCGCGCATATCGACCCCGCCGCCGTGTTCGGCGCGCAGGCCGCGCACGATGCGTGCGTCGCGGCCCAGGCCGGCGACCTCTGGCGCGAGCTCGAAGCGCTGCCGCTCATCGACTGGCCGCGCGCGGTGCCGCTCAAGCTCAAGGTGCTGCGCGTGCTCTTCGATCGTTTCGACAGCACCGAGCGCGCCAGCCACTCGCCGCGCGCGGAGGCCTTCGAGGCGTTCTGCGCGCGCGGCGGCGAAGCGCTAGAAGATCACGCGCGCTTCGAAGCGCTCCAGGCCGCCATGCTCGAAGAGCCCGGCGGCCCGCGCCACTGGCAGGACTGGCCCGCGCCCTTGCGCGACCCGCGCAGCGCGGAAGTCGCGAGCTTCGCCGCGGCGCACCGGCGCGAAGTGGACTTTCACCGCTTCCTCCAGTGGCTCGCGGCCGAAGGCCTCTCGCGCGCGCAACGCGAGGCGCGCGAAGCGGGCATGGCGGTCGGACTCGTCGCCGATCTCGCCGTGGGCTGTGACGGCGCGGGCTCGCAGGTCTGGGCGCAGCCCGACGATATGCTGCAGCGCGTCTCGGTGGGCGCGCCGCCCGACCTCTTCAACCAGGCCGGACAAAGCTGGGGCCTCACCACCTTTTCGCCGCGCGCGATGCACAACACCGGCTTTCGCGCCTTCATCGAGATGCTGCGCGCCGCGTTCACGCACGCGGGCGGCGTGCGCATCGACCATATCCTCGGCCTGCGGCGCCTGTGGCTCGTGCCCGCCGGCGAAAGCGCGAAGCACGGCGCGTATCTGCGCTATCCGTTCGACGATCTCGTGCGGCTCATCGCGCTCGAATCGTGGCGGCACCGCGCGATCGTGATCGGCGAAGACCTCGGCACCGTGCCGCCGGGCTTGCGCGAACGGCTCGCCGCGCACGGGCTCTATGGCATCCGCGTGCTGTGGTTCGAGCGCAAGGGCGGCGCGTTCCTCGCGCCCGCGCGCTACGACCCGCACTGCGTGGCCACCACCACGACGCACGATCTGCCGACCGTCGCGGGCTGGTGGAGCGGCGCCGACATCGACTGGCGCAACCGCATCGGGCAAACACTGGCGCGCACGGACGGGCGCGACGCCGTCGCGCTCGAGCACACCCAGCGCGCCGCCGACCGCGCGGCGCTCTGGCTCGCGCTCCAGGAGACCGGCTTCGCGCCGCGCGACGCCGCCGAGCCGCCGCCCGACAACGCGCCGGTGGAAGGCGCGCTCGGCTACGTGGCCGCGAGCGCGAGCCCGCTCGTGACCTGCCCGCTCGAAGACCTGCTCGGTCTCGCCGATCAACCGAACCTGCCGGGCTCGATCGACGAGCACCCGAACTGGCGCCGGCGCCTGTCGCTGCCCGTCGACGCCGTGTTCGCCGATGCTGCGTTCGCCGCGCGCGTCGAGGCCGTCGTGCGGGCGCGCGCGGGCGCGATGGCGGATGAAGCGGGCGGTGAGACGAGCGGCGTTGCCGCCGGCAGTTCGGGTAGCTCCGGTAGTTCGGGCGACTCCAGCAACTCCGGCGGCCCCGCCAGCCCAGGCGGCGCGCCCGCCGCCCCCTCCACCCGGTCCGTGCCATGAGCCACCCGCGCGCCACGCTGCGTCTGCAGCTTCACGAGGGCTTCACGTTCGACGACGCGCGCGCGCAGCTCGACTATTTCGCCGCGCTCGGCGTGAGCCATCTCTATCTCTCGCCCATCACGGCCTCGCAGCCCGGCTCGACGCACGGCTACGACACGGTCGACTACGGCACCGTGAGCGAGGAACGGGGCGGCGAGGCGGCGCTGCGGCGCCTCGCCGACGCGCTGCATGCGCGCGGCATGGGCCTCGTCGTGGATCACGTGCCCAACCACATGGGCGTGGGCGGCGCGCACAACGCGTGGTGGCTCGACATCCTCGAATGGGGGCGCCACAGCGCGTTCTCGCGCCACTTCGACGTCGATTGGCACTCGCCCGACCCGGTGCTGCGCGGCAAGGTGCTGATGCCGTTCCTCGGCGCGCAATACGGCGACGAGCTTGCGGCGGGCCGCATCGTGCTGAAGTTCGACGCGGCGCTCGCGCGCTTCTACGTGCAATACGGTCCGCACGTCTGCCCGATCTGCCCGACCGATTACGCGACGCTACTGCAATCGGCCGGCCATGCGGATATCGACGCGCTCGCCGCGCCATTCCAGGGCCTCACCACGCAGCCCGACGACCAGGCGCGCGCCGCCACCGCGCGCGACGCGCTGCGTGCCCATGTCGAGCGCGAAGGCACGGGTGCCATCGACGCGGCGCTGCAATCGTGGTCGGGCGCCGATCCCGCCGGGCGCGAGCGCCTCCATCGTCTGCTCGAGCGCCAGCACTTCCGGCTCGCATGGTGGCGCACCGCCGCCGACGAAGTGAACTGGCGGCGCTTCTTCGACGTGAGCGCGCTCGCGGGCGTGCGCGTGGAGCGCCACGACGTCTTCGAGGCCGTGCACAAGCTCGTGTTCCGCCTCTATGCCGATGGCGTGATCGACGGCCTGCGCATCGACCACATCGACGGACTCGCCGACCCGCGCGACTATTGCGAGCGGCTGCGTCATCGGCTCGCTTCGTTGCGCGCACAACCTCCTTGGATCGTCGTCGAGAAGATTCTCGCGCCCGGCGAGACGCTGCGCGAGGACTGGCCCGTGCAAGGCACGACCGGCTACGACTTCATGAACGACGTGGGCGCGCTGCTGCACGATCCGGCGGGCGCCGCGCCGCTCGCCGAGACCTGGGCCGCGATCTCGGGACAGGACGCGCCGTTCGCGCGCGTGGCGCTCGACGCGCGCCGCGAGGTGCTGGCCGCCTCGCTCGCGGCGGAGCTCGATCACGTGGCGCGCGCGCTCCACCGCATCGCCCGCGAGCAGCCCGCCACGCGCGACTTCACTTACGCGAGCGTGCACCGCGTGGTGGCGCAGCTCGCCATGCACTTTCCCATCTATCGCATCTATCCGGCCAATGGTCTGCGCGGCCCGGCGGACAACCCCTGGTTCGATCTCGCGCGGCAGGCGGCGCGCGAGGCGTTGCCGCGCGCGAGCCTTGCCGCGCTCGATCAGGTCGATGCGTGGCTCGGCGCGCGCGCGCCGGACTCCGAGGGCGGCAACGGCGCGAAGCCCGCGCGGGTAGCGCAGGCAGGCGGCAACGCGGCCGCTGGCTCGGGCTCGGGCTCGGCAAAGCACGCGGCGCAAAACCCTCCTGCGGCACCGCTGAGCCATGCGCTCATCGCCCAGCGCACGGCGCTCACGCTGTTCTCGCAACTCACCGCGCCGCTCGCGGCGAAGGCGACCGAGGACACGGCGTTCTATCGCTATGGCCGGCTGCTGTCGCGCAACGAAGTGGGCGCGGACCCCGACGACTTCGCGCACAGCGTGGAGGACTTCCACGCCGCCAATGCGCTGCGCCAGCGCCGCTTCCCCTACGCGCTGCTCGCCACGGCCACGCACGACCACAAGCGCGGCGAGGACATGCGGGCGCGGCTCGCGGTGCTCAGCGAAATCGCGCCCGAGTGGGGCGCGACGCTGCGCGCATGGTCCACGCTGAACCAGCCGCAGCGGCGCAACGACACGACGCCGTCGTCGTCATCGGCGGGGGCCGCGGAGGAATGGGCGCCTGGTCCCGCCGCCGAGGCAATGCTCTATCAAACGCTCGTGGGCTGCTGGCCGCCCGATCTCGACGCCGGCGACGAAGCGCGCGTGCGCGAGCTCGCCGAGCGGGTCGCGCAATGGCAACTGAAGGCGCTGCGTGAGGCGAAGCTGCGCACGAGCTGGCTCGAGCCCGACGAGGCCTATGAATCGGACTGCCAGGCATTTTTGTTCGACATTCTCGCGCCGCAGCGACGCGACGGCTTCCTCCAGGCGCTCACCGCGTTCGTGGCACGCATCGCGCCCGCGGGCGCCGTCAATACGCTGCTGCAGACCGTGCTGCGCCTGAGTTCGCCCGGCGTGCCCGACCTCTATCAGGGCACCGAGCTATGGGACTTCAGTCTCGTCGATCCCGATAACCGCCGGCCCGTGGATTATGCGTCGCGCGCGGCGGCACTCGATACGGGCGCGCCCGCCGCCAGGCTCGCGCACTGGCGCGACGGGCACGTGAAGCAGGCCGTCGTCGCGCGCCTGCTCGCGCTGCGCGCCCGCGCGCCGGAGTTGCTGCGCGAAGGCGAGTACTGGCCGCTGGAAGTGCGTGGCACGCAGGCCGCGCACGCAATAGCCTTTGCTCGCAGGCACGGCAATGCGTGGGCTGTCGTGATCGGTACACGGCACGCGGCGGCGCTGCTCGAAGGCGATCTGCCGCTCGTCGATGCCGCGCGCTGGGACGATACGGCGGTCGTGTTGCCGAAAGGGTGCCCGGCAGCGGATCTGCACGACTGGCTGAGCGACGCGACCCGCGCCGCAACACGCAATGATCAGGACAACGTGCTATATCTGCGCGACATGCTGAGCGCGCTGACCGTCGCGGTACTCTCGAATCTCGCGCCGGCTTGAGCCATGCCCCGAGCCGGCATCGAACAGGCTCAACCGCCCTCGTCCTCGAGATCCTTCGGGTACACGCGCACGAGCACGATACGCGGCCCCTTCATCTTCTTCACGACGATGTCGAAGCGGTCGAACTCCAGGCGCTGCCCTTCGGTGGGCAGATCGTTGAGCGCATGAATCACGAGGCCGCCCACCGATTCCGCGCGCCCTTCGTCGATGTCGATGCCGAGCGCCTGCTCCAGCGACACCACGGGCAGGCTGCCGCGCCCCATCAGCGTGCCGTCGTCCATGCGGGTCCAGTCGGTGTCGGCCTGATGGAATTCGTCGTGGATCTGGCCCACCAGCGCGCCGAGCAGGTTATCGAGCGTGAGAAAACCGCCCGGCCGCATGCCCTTGCGCCCGACCAGCGCGAAGTGCGGCGCGCCCTTGCGAAAGCGCCGGAACAGCGCGAGCGCGGGCGTCTCGGGCTTCACGTACTGCACAGGGCGCACGAACTTGCCGAGGTCGTCGAGCACGTGGCCCGCCTCGCGCGCGAGCAGCAGATCCTTCAGGTGGATGAGCCCGGCGACGCGCTCGCCCGAGGCATCCTCGAAGAGCGGATAGCGGCTGAAGCGATGGCGCGCGACGATCTGCATGTTCTCGGCAAGCGACAGGTCGCGGCGCAGGCCCACCATCTCGTGCGCGGGGCGCATCAAGTCCGAGACGGTCAGGCGCGAGAAGTCCAGCGAATGCGCGAGGGCGTTCCATTCGTCGGCGCTATAGGTGTTGGCTGCGGTGTTTGCGGCGCTTCCCGCGCCTGCGCCCACGGCACGCGCGGCGCTCGCAGCATGACTCGCGAAGCCATTGACGCGCGCCACGCCGCCCGCCGGCGCGGCATGGCCATTCGCGAGCGCGCGCGCATCGGCCTGCGCCGCCGCGCGACGGCTGCGCAGGATCAGCTTGAGCTCGTCGGTCGAGTAATGCGCCTCGGTGCCATGCTCCGACGAAAGGCCCGCCAGCCGCAGCACGGCATTGGCGCTCGAATTGAGCGCCCAGATGGCCGGGTACATCGTCCAGTAAAAGCCGTACAGCGGCGCGGCCGCCCAGAGCGAGATTTTCTCGGCTTCGCGGATCGCGAGCGACTTGGGCGCGAGCTCGCCCACCACGATATGCAGAAACGAGATCACGGTGAACGCGAACACGAGCGAGATGCCGTGGATCAACTCCGGCGAGCGCACGCCCAGCAGATCGAAAACCGGTTCGAGCAACTGCGCGAAGGCCGGCTCGCCGATCCAGCCGAGGCCGAGCGAAGCGAGCGTGATGCCGAGCTGGCACGCGGAAAGATAGGCGTCGAGCTGGCCGTGGACCTTGGCGAGCAGGCGCCCGCGCAAGCCGTGCTGGGTCGCGAGGCTCTGCACGCGCGTCGCGCGCAGCTTGACGAGACCGAACTCCGCCGCAACGAAGAAACCGTTGAGGGCAACGAGCAACAGCGCGCCGGCGAGAGCGATAACCTGAATCAAGAGAAGAGGCTCCGAAAAAAATCGAAGCACTCAGTATAAGGGTGAAAGAAGCTTGTAAGACGTACACGGTCCGGGCCGATCGCCGGGGCCGTGCGGCTTGTGCGGGTTGCGTGCGTATCCTGCGGCGGGGAGCCGGTGCGCGCGCGGATCGCTCAGGGTGCCGTGCGGGTGGTGTCCTCAAGCGCCGCTCAGTTTCCCCTCAAGCCCCGGTGATCGGCACATTCAGCGTGAGCGTGGCCGCTTCGCCGTCCACGAGCGGCGGCGCCTCGAAGCGCCCGCCGTGCGCCTCGGCCACGCGTTGACACAACGCCAGCACCCACGGCGCGCGCCCCGCCTCCTGCGGCTCGCGCGCCTGAGTACGGGCGAACGGTTCGAACAGATGCGGCAGCGCCTCGTCAGCGAGCGCCTCGCGATGCGCCGGCCACTGCAGCTCGAATTGGGCCGCCGTGGCCGTGACGCTCACGTCGAGCGAAACCGTCGTGCCCGCCGCGCTCGCCTCGGTGGCGAACGCGAGCATGAGCCAGAGCGCCTGCCCGATGCGCTCGCGCCCGGCGTCGAGCGTCGCGCCGGTGGATGCTTGCTGCACGGCGAGGCTCACGCCGCGCGCATCGGCGAGCGCGCGGCGCGCGTCGTCCACGGTCTCGTCGATCAGCGCATCGAGCGCGAACGGCGCGCGTTCGACGTGCAGCTTGCGCGTCTCGGCGCGCGTCGTATCGACGAGCGTTTCGAGCAAATAGACCTGCTGCTCGACGCCCGTGCGGATGCCCGTGAGCGCGCGCTGCGCGGAGGCGTCGGTGCTGTCGATCTTGCGCTCGAGCACGTAGGCCCAGCTATGGATTGCGTTGAGCGGACTGCGCAAGTCGTGCGACACGCGCGAGAGCACGTGATCGCGCATGAACAACGCGGCTTCGGCACACAGGCGGGCCGTGCGTTCGGTCGGGGTGGGTGTGGACGCCATCGAATTCCTCTTCTTTCGCCCGCCTGGAGCGGGCCGGCCCCATTATAGGCAGCGGCGCCCATCGTGGTGACGTCGTGGCGGTAGCATGGCGCGTCGCGCGCCTGGCTGCTCCGTCTCGCGCCGCTGGACGCCGAAGCCCGCGCATACGCCGTGCCCGAGAGGCGCGAAGCGCGCGGACCGGCCGTCTCGCGCGGCCTGCAAAGCGCCTACAATAGCGCTTTCCCTTTTCCGATTCAGGAGTGTTTCATGTCCATCGTGACCACCGCATCCGGCCTCCAGTACGAAGACCTGACCGAAGGCAGCGGCGCCGAGGCGAAGGCTGGCCAGACCGTCAGCGTGCACTACACCGGCTGGCTGACGGACGGCCAGAAGTTCGATTCGAGCAAGGACCGCAACGACCCGTTCGCCTTCGTGCTGGGCGGCGGCATGGTCATCAAGGGCTGGGACGAAGGCGTGCAGGGCATGAAGGTGGGCGGCGTGCGCAAGCTCACGATCCCGCCGCAACTCGGCTACGGCGTGCGCGGCGCGGGCGGCGTGATTCCGCCGAACGCCACGCTCGTGTTCGAAGTGGAATTGCTCGACGTCTGAGCACCCGCGCGCTTGCGCGCCGCCGCATCGCGCTCCCTGCATCGTTCGCCATGAATTCGCATCACCTCATTCCCGTCACCGCGCCCGGCATCGCCTTGCGCGGCTACGGCGCCGTCGAGGAAACCGATCTGCACGATTTTCACCAGATCGTGCTGGGCCTCGACGGCGAGATGGTGATGACGGTGGACGGTGTCGGCGAGCGCATCGATCAGGGTTCCGCGTGGCTGATTCCGGCCGGCGCGCGGCACGACTATGCGGGCATCGGCGAGAACCGCCAGCTCGTGCTGGACTTGCCCGCCGCCGCACTCGCGGTGCCCGAGCGGCTCTTCAAGACGGCGCGCGCGGTGCGCATCGACCCCACGCTCACGGGGCTCGTGCGCAAGATCGCGCAACGCGCCGCGCTGGCCGCGCCGCCCTCCGGCACAAGCGAACGCGCCGACACGATGTGCACGCGGCGCTTTCATTGGGACGCCTCGGCGCAACTGTGCGCGGCCGTGCTCGCACAAACGGGCATCGCGAGCAACGAAGCCTTCGAAGCCGCGGCGGGCCTCGACTTCGCCCGCATCGACCGCTGGCTGCGCGGGCATCTCGGGCAGCCGTTGCGTATCGCCGATCTGGCCGCGCATTGCGGCTTCGGCATGCGGCGCTTTCATCAGCTTTTTATCGAGGCATTCGGCGAGACCCCGCATCGCTATCTGCAGCGCCTGCGCCTCGACACCTCGCTCGCGCTGCTTGCCGAGCCGCACCTCACGCTCACGCAGATCGCGCTGGAAGTGGGCTTCGGCGACCAGAGCGCCTTCACGCACGCCTTTACGCGGCGTTTCGGCCTCGCGCCCGGGCAGTGGCGCGCGTTGCCTGCGCACTGAAGCCGCGCATTCAAGCTTCGCATTAACGCCTCGCTGTCGCGCTGATCCATCGCGCGGAATTTCGCTGGGCGCTCAATCCTCGAAGCGGTATTCCCACTGCGCCTGCGCGCCCACCGCGAGACGCTCGCCCGCGCCCGCCACGACCATCGCGTTCTGGCCGAACGTGAGACCGCCGTCCACGCGCGGATCGGCGCGAAACACCGCAAGCGTGTCGAGCGGCTCGGCGGGCCATCCGGCCTCGCGCTCGCCCGTGAGCTGATCGATCGTCGTGATCGGGCAGCGCGCACAAGGCTTCACGAAGCGCAGCACCACCTCGTGCGCGCCCGCTTCCCCTTCCTTCGTACTGGAAATCGAGAGCGTGTCGATGAAGTCTTCGTCGAACGCCTCGCCGCCGTCCACGACGATGTTCGGACGGAAGCGGCTCATCGGCACCGGCGGCGCGCCCTTCGCCGCGAGGCGCGCGTTCAGGTCCGCCAGCGAAGCTTCGCTCGTGACGAGCAGCGGAAAGCCATCGGCGAATTGCGTGGGCGCGTCCTCGTCGTTCGTCCACTTCTTGCTCGCGAGACGCGTGACGTCCTGCGCGAATCGTACGAGGCGCACCGGCGCGCCAAGCGCCCGCGAAAACCATTGCGCGGCTTCATCGCCTTCGTCGAGCGCTTCGAACGTGTCCTTCCAGACCGTGGCCTGCACGCGCGCCTCGTTGCCGCGCGGCGTGAACGGCAACGGGAGCGGCGCATCCATGCCCGTCATCGTGAGACGCACGCCGCCCTCGACGAACGCGGGCACGACGCGCGCCATCGCCGCTATTTCGCGCTGCGAAACAAATCGACCCGATGCGTCGACCACCATCCAGTGGCGGTCCCATTGCAGCCCATTCGCTTCGAGCTGCGCGCGATCGAGCGCGATAGCGCCGCAGGACTTCACCGGATAAACGAACAATGCGCGAATGACGGTCATGACGAACTCACGAACAAGAAAAAGGCAGTAAAAAGCCCGCTTTTGCGTCGGCATTCGCGTCGACAAAAAGCGGGCTTTCGAACCCGGCGAGAACGCGAGCCTTATGCTCGCGTCCCCACCGCAAACGTGCATTACTCCACCGAGAGCTGCAGATGCAGTTGCGAGCGCGTGCCGCCGTCCATCGCGTCGCTCGCGGCGTCGCGGTCCGACTGCGCCTGGGGCGCGAGGCGCGCCAGCTCGATGTTGTCGAGATACGTGCTCGTGATGTCGCCGGTGATGTAGTCGCCGTCGAAGCACGAGGCCTCGAACTCCTTGAGCTCCGGATTGATGTCGCGCACAGCCTGCTTGAGCGCGTCCACGTCCTGATACACGAGGTAATCCGCGCCGATGATGCGCGCCACTTCCTCGTCCGTGCGGCCGTGCGCCACGAGCTCGCCGCGCGTGGGCATGTCGATGCCATAGACGTTCGGGTACTTCACGGGCGGCGCCGCCGAAGCGAAGATCACCTTGGTCGCGCCCGCGTCGCGCGCCATCTGCACGATTTCCTGCGAGGTGGTGCCGCGCACGATCGAATCGTCGATGATCAGCACGTTCTTGCCCTTGAACTCGATGCCCATGGCGTTGAGCTTCTGGCGCACCGACTTCTTGCGCATCGCCTGGCCTGGCATGATGAAGGTGCGGCCCACGTAGCGGTTCTTGAAGAAGCCTTCGCGATACTCCACGCCGAGCTTCTTCGCGACCTGCATGGCCGCGGGGCGCGACGAATCGGGAATCGGCATGACCACGTCGATCTTCACGTCGGGCAGTTCGCGCTTGACCTTCTCGGCGAGATAGTCGCCCATGCGCAGACGCACGTTGTACACGGGCACGCCGTCGAGCACCGAATCCGGACGCGCGAGATAGACGAGCTCGAAAATGCAGGGGTTGAGCGTGGGCGCCGTGGCGCACTGCTGCGCGTGGAAGTTGCCGTCGAAGTCGATGAACACCGCTTCGCCCGGCTGCACGTCGCGCACGAACTCGAAGCCGATGCCTTCGAGCGCGACCGATTCCGAGGCCACCATCCACTCGGTGCCTTCGGGCGTTTCCATCTTGCCGATGCACAGCGGCCGGATGCCGAACGGGTCGCGGAACGCGAGCAGGCCGTAGCCGGCGATCAGCGAGACGATCGCGTACGAGCCGCGCAGGCGCCGGTGCACGCCCGCAACCGCCTTGAACAGCGCGGCTGCGTCGAGCTCGAGGCCCGAGGTCGCGAGTTGCACTTCGTGCGCGAGCACGTTGAGCAGCACTTCGGTATCGGAATGCGTGTTGATGTGGCGGCGATCCACACGGAACATCTCTTCCTTCAACTGTTGCCAGTTCGTGAGATTACCGTTGTGCGCGAGGACGATGCCGAACGGCGCGTTCACGTAGAACGGCTGGGCTTCTTCTTCGCTCGACGCCGAGCCGGCCGTCGGGTAGCGCACCTGGCCGATGCCGCAGGTGCCGGGCAGGCTGCGCATGTTGCGCGTGCGGAACACGTCGCGCACCATGCCGTTGGCCTTGTGCATATGGAACGTGCTGCCGTTCGCGGTGGCAATGCCGGCCGCGTCCTGACCGCGGTGCTGCAGGAGCAGCAGCGCGTCATAGAGGAGCTGGTTGACGGGAGAGCGGGAAACTACGCCTACGATGCCGCACATGGCAGGTCCTTCAAAAAAGCGAAATCGGTTACGGCGACCGGCAAGAACCGGCGGGATATGCCGCGGAATGTGTCACGAATGGGCAACTCCGGTCGGCTTCGCCTCGCGTCACGCGATCAGCTTCTGATCAGACGTGAACGTAGGCCGCGAGCGTCTCGGGCAAGAACGGTTTCAGTTCGTGCACGCCCTGCACGGCATAGGGCCGCAGCAGCGCCTTGCGCCAGAAGTCCTGCTGGGGCAGCTCGGTCAGTCCCGCGAGGACGACGAGAATCAGCACCAGCACGACGCCTCGCACGAGGCCGAACATCATGCCGAGCGAGCGGTCCACACCGGACAGGCCGCTCACCTGCACCAGCCGGCCGAGCAGCGCGTTCGCCACTCCGGCCACGAGCACCACGCCGATCACGACCAGCGCGAAGGCGATCAGCCACTGGGTCAGCGCCCCGCCCGGCCAGTTGGCCGGAATGAAGGGCACTACGCGATCCACGTAGCGGCACGCCACGATGAGCGCCGCGATCCAGCCGATCAACCCGAAAATTTCGCCGATGAACCCGCGCCACGCCCCGCGCAGCGCGGACAAACCGATCACCGCCATTACAGCGTAGTCGAATGCCGTGAACATCGGAGCCGTTATTGCGCCGAGCCGTTCGAACCCGCCATCAGGCCGGCGCCGCGCACCTTCGCGATCGCCTCCGTGGCGGCAGCGCGGTCGGCGAACGGACCCGCGCGCAACAGCGTGCGCGTCGTGCCGTCGGCTTCCTTGCGCTGCTCGGTATATGCGGGTACGCCCGCGGCTTTCAACTTAGCGACCCATTTGTTCGCGGCGGCGTCGCTGCCGAAGGCGCCCAGCTGCACCGCGAAGCGCGAGCCCGGCGGCGCGGGCGGCGCGCCCGATTCGTCTGCGGTATTGGTGTCGGCGTTGGCTGCGGCGGTATCGGCGGATTTGTCGCGCGACGCGAGCGCCGTCGTGCCCGCGGACGGCTTCGCGGCCGTGCTACGCGGCGCCTGCGCGGCCTGGGTCGATGGATTCGCTTGAGTTTGAGCTTGCGCTTGCGCGGACGGCGCGGGCTTGGACGGCGCGGCCGGTTTCGCTTGAGCCGATTGTGCTGATTGCGCGGTCTGCGCAGGCGCGGCGCCCGAAGCCGCCGCCGCGAGACCCGAGGCGCCCATCGTGGCATCGGCCGCGGACGGATTGTCCGGGGCGACGCCCGCCTGGGTGTCCTCGTCGCTGCGCGCAGCGGTCTTCGGCGCGGGGCGGCTCGGAATGTCGATCGAGATGTCGTCGGTGACGGGCTTGGGGTGCGAGTCGAGCACCATCGGCAGGATCACGATGGCGGCCAGCACCAGCGCAATCGCGCCGACGAGGCGTCGGCGCGCGCGCTGCTTCTCCGGCAGGGTGGGATCGAGCAGCATCGCTTCGGCGTCGCCGGAGCGGGACGGCCGGCGGCTGCGCCGCTCCACGCGCGTGTTCTGACTGCTCCGGCGGCGGGAGCCGGCTTCGGCGTCGCGTCGGCTGGGCGCGTCGTCTTTCTTGCCGAACGAGAAAATTCCCATGTATGGCTGCTTTTGGCCTGTGCGTAGCGGCTGTTGGGGGCCGTGCGATCAGTGCTGCTGCGACTTTCGCCAGGCCATAACCCCGGCAACCGTCAAAAAACTTCCGAAAACGATAATTCTATCATTTTCAGTCGCCCGTTTTAGCGCATCTTGAAACGCCGCGGCCGGGGTTTCATAGCGCGTAATGCTGCTGTCGGGGCCGTCTTCCACACCGGCCTCGCGCAGCACGTCTTCAAGCTGTTGCGCCGATGCCGCACGCGGCAACGGCAGATCGGTCAGGCACCAGTGGTCGATCTCGCCCTTCAGGTGGGCGATCACGCCCGCGATGTCCTTGTCGCGCATGGCGCCGAACACCGCATAGGTGTACGGGAAATAGCCCATGCTGGAGAGATTTTGCCCGAGCACGGCGGCGGCATGCGGATTATGGCCGACGTCGAGGATGATCGACGGCTTGCCCGGCAGCACCTGGAAACGGCCCGGCAGCTCGACGTTGGCGAGCCCGAGGCGAATGTCCTGCGCCGACACCGGCACGCGATCGCGCATCGATTCGAGCGCGGCGAGCGCCGCCGAGGTATTGATCAGCTGATTCGCGCCGCGCAGCGCCGGATACGCGAGCGACGAGCGGCGCTGAGAACGGCCCACGTAATTCCACTGCTGACGCTCGCTGCCGGCCTGGCCTTCATAGCGGAAATCGCGGCCGAAGAGCCACAGATCGGCGCCGATGGCTTCCGCATGGTCGATCAGCGACTGCGGCGGCAGCGGGTCCGCGCAGATCGCCGGACGCCCGGCGCGGAAGATGCCGGCCTTTTCGAAGCCGATCTTCTCGCGCGTGTCACCGAGGTATTCGGTGTGGTCGAGGTCGATGCTCGTGATGACCGCGCAATCGGTGTCGAGCACGTTCACGGCGTCGAGGCGCCCGCCGAGCCCCACTTCGAAGATCACCGCGTCGAGTCCGCGCGAGGCGAACAGATGCATGATCGCGAGCGTCGTGAACTCGAAGTAAGTGAGCGAGACGGGCGTGGCGAGCGAGTTGCGCGCGGCCTCGACAGCCTCGAAATGCGGCAGCAGGTCGGCGTCGCTGGCCTGCTCGCCGTCGATGCGCGCGCGCTCGTTGAACGACAGCAGATGCGGCGAGGTATGACAGCCGACGTGGTAGCCCGCCTTCAGCAGGATGGTTTCGAGAATCGCGCAGGTAGAGCCCTTCCCGTTCGTGCCGCCGACCGTGAACATCGGGCATTCGAACTTCAGGTTCAACGCATCCTTGACCTGGCGGATGCGCGCAAGGCCCATGTCGATGCCGACCGGATGCGCAGTTTCAAGATGCGTGAGCCACGCGTCGAGGGTGGGAAAAGTACTCATCGGGACGATTCAGGGAGTCCATGCACAGCGTGCGGTCGTGCCGTGGCGCGCAGGTTCTGCACGCCGCTCACGCTCACAAGCCGCTGCGAAAAAACGGCATTATCGCGGAAATGACAACGCGCCGCTTGCTTTCGCTCGCGGCGCGTCTGACCAGGCGCGGACGCTGCGAGTTCCGCGCGCCGGCCTCTATCTTTGCAACTCTGTTGTCGCTCCCGCCTTGCGGCGGCGCTTCAACCCGCTTCAGCCCGCTTCAAGCCAGTACGGGCGCGTACTCAGGCCACCGCGTCGGCGGGCTGACGCTGCAGCAACGCCATCAATTGCGCGATTTCTTCGCGCATCTTGCGGCGGTCGACGATCATGTCGATCGCGCCCTTCTGCATCAGGAATTCCGAGCGCTGGAAGCCTTCGGGCAGCTTCTCGCGCACCGTCTGCTCGATCACGCGCGGGCCGGCGAAGCCGATCAGCGCCTTCGGCTCCGCGATCACGACGTCGCCGAGGAACGCGAAGCTCGCCGAGACGCCGCCCATGGTGGGATCGGTCAGCACGGAGATGAACGGCAGCCTGGCGTCCGAAAGCTTCGTGAGCATGGCCGTGGTCTTGGCCATCTGCATGAGCGAAAGCAGGCTTTCCTGCATGCGCGCGCCGCCCGAAGCCGTGAAGCAGATGAACGGCACTTGCTGCTCGAGCGCGTTCTGCGCGCCGCGCGCGAAGCGCTCGCCGACCACCGAGCCCATCGAGCCGCCCATGAACGAGAACTCGAAGCAGGCGACCACGCAGGGCAACGTATGGATCGCGCCGCCCATGACGACCATGGCGTCGGTTTCGCCGGTGTCGTCCATCGCTTCCTTGATGCGGTCGGGGTACTTGCGGCTGTCCTTGAACTTCAGTGCGTCGACCGGCACGATTTCCTGGCCGATCTCATAGCGGCCTTCCGGATCGAGCAGGCCGTCGAGGCGCTCGCGCGCGTTGATGCGCATGTGGTGGTCGCACTTCGGGCAGACGTGCAGGTTCGCTTCCACGTCGTTGCGGTACAGGACCGCTTCGCACGACGGGCACTTGATCCACAGACCTTCCGGAATGCTTTTACGGCTTTTCGGATCGGTTTGCTTGATCTTGGGCGGCAGCAGCTTATCGAGCCAGCTCATTGATGTTCTTTCCTTGATCGTGATGCGCGGGCGCGGCGGCCGGTTCCAGACTACACGGCAGCGTCTTGACGACCGGGTTCCGACCCCGACCGCGCATGGCGAAAAAGCGATTTTACAGCACTCTTATTTCGCGTTGTCCGATACCGCGTCGAGCGCGGTCCGGATATCGGTCACAAACTGCGTGAGCGCCTCGGCGGCGGTCTCGGCCGGCGCCTGTTCGAGCAGCTGCACGATGCGGCTGCCGATCACGACGGCATCGGCGGCCTGCGCCACGGCGGCCGCGGTTTGCGCATCGCGAATGCCGAAGCCGACGCCGACCGGCAGCGGCACGCGCGCCTTGATCGCCGGGATTTTACTCGCGATGCTCGCGACGTCGAGGTGCCCCGCGCCCGTCACGCCCTTGAGCGAGACGTAATAGACATAGCCGCTCGCGGCGCGCCCGACTTCGGCGATGCGCTCGTCGGTCGAGGTGGGCGCGAGCAGGAAGATCGGGTCGATGTCGACGGCCTTCATCTTCGCGGCGAATTCCACCGATTCCTCGGGCGGATAGTCGACCACGAGCACGCCGTCCACGCCCGCGTCCTTCGCGGCGGCGGCGAACGCGTCGGCGCCCATGCGCTCGATCGGGTTCGCGTAGCCCATCAGCACGACCGGCGTCTGGTTGTCGGTTTCGCGGAACGCCTTGACGTCGGCGAGCACGCTCTTGAGCGTCACGCCCTTCGCGAGTGCGCGCTCCGACGACTGCTGGATCACGGGGCCGTCGGCCATCGGGTCCGAGAACGGCACGCCGAGCTCGATCACGTCGGCACCGCCCGCCGAGAGCGCGTGCATGAATTCGACCGTGCGCGCGGGATCGGGGTCGCCTGCCGTCATGAACGGGATCAGGCCTTTCTTGTTGACGGCGGCAAGCGCCTCGAACGTGGTTTTGATGCGGGACATAGCAAGGTCCTCAGATTCGGTCGTTACCGCGCGGCGCGAAGCCCACGGCGGCGGCGCGTCATGCGCCTGCCGCATCGATGGCGGCCGCGGCGGCGGGCGCGGTAGCCGCAAAAGCGGCCGCGCTCACGCGTTCGCGCGCGATCGCGCAGTAACTTTCGTTAATTTCATAGCCGACGAATTCGCGCTGATGACGCGCGCAAGCGACTGCCGTGGTGCCGCTGCCCATGAACGGGTCCAGCACGCGGCCGCCCGGCGGGCAGCTCGCGAGCACCATGCGCTCGACGATCTCAAGGGGCTTCTGGGTCGGATGATCGACACGCTCGGCGTGCTGCCGGTGCAGCCGCGAGACGGACCAGACGTCCTTGGGGTTGTAGCCGAGCTCCAGCCACTTGCTGCCTTCGAATAACTTGCGCGAACGCGCCTTCTTCGTGACGGCATCGTACGGGATGCGGACGGGATCGAGATCGAAGTAATAATCCTTCGAGACCGCGAAGAAACCGATGTTGTCATGCACCGAGGTAAAGCGGCGGGTCGTGCCGCCCATACTGGGTACGCGACGATCCCAGACGATCTCGTTAATCATCGTCATTTTCGACTTCAGATAAACGAAGATCTCGGGCGCGTACTGCCAGGTGCAAAACACATAGAGCGAGCCGCTCGCCTTGAGCTTTGGAATCGCCAGGTCGAGCCACTCATACGTCCAGGCGAGGAAGTTCTCGCCCGAGCGCATGTCGGAATCATTGCCGTAGTCCTTGCCGAGCCCGTAAGGCGGGTCGGCGACGATCAGGTCGATCGAGGCATCGGGCAAGTTCGCCGCATCGGTCAGGAAATCGCGGTTCAGGAGCCGGATGCTGCCGGGCACCGCAGGCGCCAAGCGCGCTGCGGCCAGGCCGAGGTTAGCCGGAACTTCCACGGCTGCCTGCGGGGCAGCCGCTTCGGCACCGGCCTCGCCCACGGGCGCCGGCATTTGCGGCTCATCGAACTCGTCGCGCATCGCGGGTATCGCTCCGGGCGCTCAGAACTGGATGCCCGATCGCTCGGCGACCGTGTGCATGTCCTTGTCGCCGCGGCCCGAGAGGTTCACCAGCAGAACCTTGTCCTTCGGCAGCGTAGGCGCGAGCTTCGCCGCGTACGCGAGCGCGTGGCTCGACTCGAGCGCGGGAATGATGCCCTCGATGCGGCAGCAGTCGTGGAACGCCTTGAGCGCTTCTTCGTCGTCGATGGTCACGTACTGTGCGCGGCCGCTGTCCTTGAGCCACGCGTGCTCGGGACCGACGCCCGGATAGTCGAGACCCGCCGAAACCGAATGCGTCTCGATGATCTGGCCGTTCTCGTCCTGGAGCAGATAGGTGCGGTTGCCGTGCAGCACGCCCGGCGTGCCGGCCGCCAGCGAAGCCGCGTGGCGGCCCGTCTCCATGCCGTCGCCGGCCGGCTCGACACCGATCAACTGCACCGAACTATCCTCGATATACGGGTAAAAGATGCCCATCGCGTTCGATCCGCCGCCCACGCACGCGATTACGGCGTCGGGCTGGCGGCCCGTCATTTCGGGCATCTGCACGCGGCATTCGTCGCCGATCACGCGCTGGAAGTCGCGCACCATCATCGGATACGGATGCGGGCCCGCCACGGTGCCGATGATGTAGAAGGTGTTTTCGACGTTGGTGACCCAGTCGCGCATAGCTTCGTTGAGCGCGTCCTTGAGCGTGCGCGAGCCCGATTCAACCGGGATCACGGTCGCGCCCAGCAGCTTCATGCGGTAGACGTTGGCGGCCTGGCGGCGCACGTCCTCGGCGCCCATGTAGACCACGCACTCCATGCCGAAGCGCGCAGCGATGGTCGCCGTGGCCACGCCGTGCTGGCCCGCGCCGGTTTCCGCGATCACGCGCGGCTTGCCCATGCGCTTCGCGAGCAGCGCCTGGCCGATCACGTTGTTCACCTTGTGGGCGCCCGTGTGGTTCAGGTCTTCGCGCTTGAGATAGACTTGCGCGCCGCCCAGCAGCTCGCTCCAGCGCTGCGCATGATAGATCGGCGACGGACGGCCGACAAAATGCTTCAACTCGCGCTGATATTCGGCGACAAAGTCGGGATCGTCCTTGAATTTCGCGTAGGCGCCGCGCAGCTCGTCGATCGCCTGCATGAGGGTTTCGGCCGCGAACACGCCGCCATAAGGGCCGAAATGGCCACGTTCATCGGGTAAGTTGTACATAAGTCACTCGCTCTGCCAGCCGGGAGCGCCTTGTGCGCCAAGCGCTGGCTGGCCCAAGAAATTATCCCGCGTCCGCTTCGCGCACCGCGCGCACGAACGCCGCCATGCGGGCGTGATCCTTCACGCCCCTGGCGCCCGGCGCCTCGATGCCACTGGAGACATCGACGGCGAACGGACGCACCTGGCGAATCGCATCACTGACGTTTTGCGCGTTCAAGCCACCACTTAAAACGGCCCGACGCGCGAGCCCTGCGGGGATAAGTGACCAATCGAAGACCTTCCCGCCGCCGCCGTAGCCTTCGACATGGGTATCGAAAAGCAGGCCGCTGGCTGATGAATAACGGTTTGCCGATTCTATCAAATCAGCCTCGCGAGTATCGGCCGCCACCCGCAATGCGCGCAACCAGGGCAAACCGGCAACCGAGGCCAGCGACTCGCACTGCGCGGGCGTTTCGTCGCCGTGGAACTGCAGGAGCGTGAGCGAGACGTTGCTCGCCACCTCGCTGATCCATTGCGGCGTGGCGTTCACGAACAGGCCCACCACCGAGACGAACGGCGGAATGTCGTGGGTGAGCTCGACCGCTTGGGCCACGCTCACCGAGCGCGCGCTCGGCGGGTAGAACACGAGCCCGATGGCGTCGGCGCCCAGGTCGATCGCGTGCGCGACCGCCTCGGGCGTCGAAAGCCCGCACAGCTTGATGCGCGTGCGGTGGGTGGCGGCGGTGACGGATTGCTCGGCTGACGTCATGGGTTGAAGCTCGATGGCTGATTTCGCTATTACGCTTGCAGGCTTTAGCGCCGCGTTAATGCATTTTTCGCGCGATTTGCGCGACGTTCCCACATGATTAAGGAGCGGCACGGCCGAGGCCGGGTGCATCGGCCCAGACCGTGCTCCACGGCACGCTGCCCGTATGCGCCGCGGGAACCGCGAACTCGTCAGGATAGCCTACTTGCGCGAGATACAGGCCGTCCGGCATGAAGGTCGGCGCGGCCTTCCTGCGGTCGAGTCCGGCCAGCACCTCGGCCATCCAGGCGGCCGGATAGCGGCCCCGCCCCACCGCCACGAGGCAACCCATCAGGTTGCGCACCATGTGGTGGAGGAACGCGTTCGCGCGGAAACGGAAGTGAATGAAGTCGCCAAGCGGCCGGATGTCGATCTGATAGAGGTGCTTCACGGGCGTCTTCGATTGGCACTCGGACGAGCGGAACGCCGAAAAATCGTGCTCGCCGATCAGGCAGGCAGCGGCCTCGCGCATCGCGTCGACGTCGAGCGGCGTGTGGATCCAGCCTGCGCGGCCCGCCAGCATCGGCGAGCGCACCGGGTTCACGTAGAGCGCATAGTAATAGGTGCGCTCGAACGCCGAAAAGCGCGCGTGGAACGCCTCGGGCATGGGCTGCGCCCACTGCACGGCCACCGTCGGCGGCAGGAACGCGTTGGTGCCGCGCACCCACGAGAACGGCGTGCGGTCGAGATCGGTGTCGAAGTGCACGACCTGGCCCAAGCCGTGCACGCCCGTGTCGGTCCGGCCCGCGACGACGGTGGGCAGCGGCACGGTCGCGAATTCGCGCAGCGCGCGCTCGAGCGCGTCCTGCACGGTCTTGCCGTGCGGCTGCGATTGCCAGCCGCAGAACGCGGCCCCGTCGTACTGGATTCCCAGGGCGATACGCATAGGGCGGGCGGCGGCGTCAGGAGAGCGGCGAGAGCGTCGACAGCAGCGCCTGCGCATCGGCGCGCGTGGCGTGGTCGTTCGACTCGATCACTTCGTTGATCAGCGTCCGCGCGCCGCCCAGGTCGCCGAGCGCGATGTATTCGTGCGCGAGGTCGAGCTTGTTGCGGGCGATGCGCGAAAGCTGGTCGGGCGTGAAGACCGGCAGCGGCTCGGCCGAATCGGCCGGGAGGTTCAGGTCGAAATCGAGCGTGAGCGTGCCGAAGCGCGGTGCGCCCAGACCCGCGATCGCGCCTGCGCCCGCGGTGCCCGCCTCGATGGCCTCGCCGGCCGGCGGCTCGGGCGGCTGCGCAAACGGCGGCGCCTGGCGCGCGATCGTCTCGGGCGTCGCGACCGGCTCCGTCGAGAGCGGGACGCCGGGCATCGGCATCGGTGTTTCGACGCGCGGCGGCAGCGGCATGTCGAGGCCGCCGAGGGCCTCCACGGCGGACTTCGGGAACTCCTGCGGTACTTCCTGCTGCTGTACTTCCTGCTGCTGTACTTCCTGGTATGGCATTTCTACTTTTTGTTCTAGTGGGACAGCGGGTGCTGCAAACGACTCTGGAGACGCTTCGGGCGCGGCTTCGTCGCCCAACTTCTCGGGTTCTTGCAGATGCGGCGCCGCTGCCAGAGCAGGCCCCGCGGGTTCGGTCGGCGCCCCGGGCGCAGTCTCGGCGGTGGGCGCTTGCGGTTCGGGCGGGTGTTTTGCCTCATGTTCGGCGTGACGTTCGGCCTCGGCGCCCGGCATCGTCAGCTCGATCGGGTGCGGTTCGGCGCTATTCGCCTCGTGCGCCGCGTCGGCTTTGGGCCCATCCTGCGCTTCGGCCTGGCGCGCCAGTTCCTCCATTTCGCCCACCGTGCGCAGCCCCGCCAGCCCTGCGGGCGGCAGCGCCGACGCGCCCAGCTCCGCCGCGGCGGCCAGGCTTGCGGCATCGGTTGCGTCGGCGAGCGACTGCGGCTCGCCCGGCTCGACACCGTGCGGGTGCGTGCCGCGCTCCACGCGGTCCGCGCGCAGTTCGGCGGGACCGTCCTGCGCGGAACCCTGCGGCGCCTCGAACCCCAGCGGCGGCAGCGCCTCGCCACCGAGTTCGGCGGCGGCTGAGAGGCTCGCGGCATCCGTGGCGTGGTCGAGTGCGGCATCGTGTTGCGGCGGCTCGGCGGACGTTTCGGCTTTCGCCTCGATTGCGGCTGCACCGGCTGCGAGGGTCGCGGCGGGCGGCGTCGGCGCATCTTCGCGCTCAGGCTGGAGTGCGGCGGACGGCGGAGCGACCGAACGCGGCGGCTCAGCCGCGGTTTCGCCGATCGCAGACGCGGACGCCGGCTTGCGGCGCTTGCGCATCAGCAAGCGCACGATCAGCGCGACGACTGCCAGCACGAGCGCAGCCACGACACCGAGCGTGACCGGCGAGACCTCGGGCTGTGCGGCGCTGGCGCCGGGCACCGCGCCGCTCACCGGAACGCCGCCATGCGTGCCGGCCGTCCCGGCCGGGGCGCCGGCCATCTGCGCCTGCTTGCCGATGCCGTGCTGCTGCAACGCCATCAGCACGCGGTTCTTGAGTGCAAGCAACTGCTGCAGACTCGACACCGTGACGGGCGCCGAAGCCGCCGCGCCCGACGTCGCAGACGCCCCCGATGCCGCAGCCGGGACGGTCTGGATTGCGCCGCTCCACGAATGGGCATCGCTCGCCGATGCGGGCCCTGCGCTCGTCTCGGCCGAAGCACCGGATGCCGTCGACGCAACCGCTGCGCTCGCACCCGCCTCCAAAGACGCCGATGCGCCAGCCGCGCCGCTCGCCGCGAGCACACCGGCATTCGCGCCTGCGCTTGCGGCGGCGGAAGCCGGCGCAGCAGCGGCCGCGCTGGCCGCCGTGTTGGCTACCGCATTGGCTGCGGAATGCGAGCCGCCAGCACCGGAAGCCGGCGCCGCGCCCACCGCACTAGCCGGCGCGCTCGCCGCAGCGACAGGCGCCGAAGCACCGGGCGCCGCTTCCGAAGCCCCCGAAGCACCAGCAGCAGCGCTCGCCATATCGGGCGTCCCCGGCACGTTCAGCACGGCGCCCACTTTGAGGCGGCTCGGGTCGTGCTTCATGAACGCCGCGGGATTCGCGTCGAACAGCGCCTGGCTCGCGCGCGCGAGCACGGTCTTGTCATGCGACAGCGTGACATCGACGGCCACATCGTGCAGCGACTGCCCCGCACGGACGGTGTACTGGCCGATCACGGGCAGCGCCGCCGCAGCGGCCGAAGCGCCCGATGCAGCAGCAGCCGCACCGCTCGCCGCTGTGGTTGCCGTTGCCGCACTGCCGCCGCCTTGCGCGTGAGCCACGCCGCAAGTACCGGCAATCGCGACCAGCGCCGCTGCGGCCAGGTTCATGGCGGTCCGCAGCACCCTCCGCGCTTTCATGTTTTCGTTGGAAACAGATTCAAATCGAACGATCATCAGATGCCCTGGCACACCGCTCGCGCGGCAGTCGATGAAACGGGAATTCGTGGTGGGTGAGCTCGCCGGCCATGCGCCGGTTTCCGGCAACCTCGGCCAGCAAGCCGGAAATAAAAAAGCGCCGCGACTGGCGCGGCGCTTTTATCACCCTGTCTACGCGTCATTAGGCGCGTAGTTTAATTCATTCACTTGTCGAGCAGAATGCGCAGCATGCGGCGCAGCGGCTCGGCGGCGCCCCACAGCAGCTGGTCGCCGACCGTGAACGCGGAGAGATACTCGCCACCCATCGCCAGCTTGCGCAGACGGCCGACCGGCACCGAGAGCGTGCCCGTGACGACTGCGGGCGAAAGTTCACGCATCGAGACTTCGCGCTGGTTCGGCACGACCTTGACCCAGTCGTTGGCCGAAGCGAGGATGCCGTCGATCTCGTCGAGCGGCACATCCTTCTTGAGCTTGATCGTGAGCGCCTGCGAGTGGCAGCGCATCGCGCCGATGCGCACGCACAGGCCGTCGACCGGAATCGAGCCCGGCTCGCCCATGGCCGGCTTGCCAAGGATCTTGTTGGTTTCGGCGCCGCCCTTCCACTCTTCCTTCGACATGCCGTTGCCGAGGTCCTTGTCGATCCACGGAATCAGCGAACCGGCGAGCGGCACGCCGAAGTTCGCGGTGGGCATGGCGTCGCTGTTCATGGTGGCGAGCACCTTGCGGTCGATGTCGAGGATCGCCGACGACGGATTCGCCAGATCGCTCGCCACGGCGGCGTTGAGCGCGCCCATCTGCGAAAGCAGCTCGCGCATGTTCTGCGCGCCCGCGCCCGACGCGGCCTGGTAGGTCATGGCCGTCATCCAGTCGACGAGGTTCTCGCGGAACAGGCCGCCGAGCGCCATCAGCATCAGGCTCACCGTGCAGTTGCCGCCGATGAAGTCCTTCTGGCCCTTGACGAGCGCGTCCTTGATGACGTCGAGGTTGACCGGGTCGAGGATGATGACCGCACCGTCCTTCATGCGCAGCGACGAGGCCGCGTCGATCCAGTAGCCGTTCCAGCCCGCCGTGCGCAGCTTCGGATACACCTCGTTGGTGTAGTCGCCGCCCTGGCAAGTGATGATGATGTCGCACTTCTTGAGCTCGTCGACGCTGTTCGCGTCCTTGAGCTTCGTCTCGTTTTTGGCGAACGACGGCGCTGCGCCACCTGCGTTGCTGGTGCTGAAAAACACCGGTTCGATCAGGTCGAAATCGCGTTCTTCCTGCATGCGCTGCATCAGCACGCTGCCGACCATGCCGCGCCAACCTACGAGACCTACGTTCATGATTAACCCTTGATATGGACACTTCCCCGCTTCGCTCGCCCGGCGTGGCCGCGCGGGGAAGATGAGCGGGCACGACGAGCGATCAACGAATGGTGATCGTTTTGGTAATCGTCGTTTTCGTGATGATGGCGAGCGAAATCACACGGGCCGTGCCGTGGATTTTCGATTCGAAGGTGATCTGGGGGATCGTCGCCATCGGGACAATATACACGAAAACGTTAATTTCGCGCGGGATTACCCGCATTTTCCGCTTTTTACGGCGCGCCTTGCGGCAGCGTCGTTCGAAGCCTGCACAACGAAAAAAGGGCACGCCTGAAACCGTTCCAGACATGCCCTTTTTCGACAGCTTTACAGCGCCGCGACCACCGCGTCGCCCATCGCCACCGTGCCGACCTGCTTGCAGTCCGGCGTGACGATGTCGCCCGTGCGATAGCCCTGTTCGAGCACCTTCTTCACGGCGGCTTCGATGCGGTCGGCCTGCTCGGCGCGGCCCAGCGAATAGCGCAGCATCATCGCAGCCGAAAGAATGGTCGCGAGCGGATTGGCGATACCCTTGCCCGCGATATCGGGCGCCGAACCGTGCGAGGGCTCGTACAGGCCCTTGTTGTTCTTGTCGAGCGAGGCCGAGGGCAGCATGCCGATCGAGCCCGTGAGCATGGCCGCTTCGTCCGAGAGGATGTCGCCGAACATGTTGCCGGTGACCACCACGTCGAACGCCTTGGGCGCCTTCACGAGCTGCATGGCCGCGTTGTCGACGTACATGTGCGAGAGCTCGACCTCCGGATACTCCTTCGAGACATCGATCATGATGTCCTTCCAGAACTGCGAAGTTTCGAGCACGTTGGCCTTGTCGACCGAGGTCAGCTTCTTCTGGCGCTTTTGCGCGGCCTGGAAGGCCACGTGCGCGATGCGGCGCACTTCGGGCTCCGCGTAGCGCATCGTGTCGAAGCCTTCGCGCGCGCCCTTGAAGTTGCCGTCCGGCGCTTCGCGCGTGCCGCGCGGCTGGCCGAAGTAGATGTCGCCGTTGAGCTCGCGCACGATCAGGATGTCGAGGCCCGAAACGATTTCCGGTTTCAGCGACGAAGCGCCCGTCAACTGCGGATAGCAGATCGCCGGACGGAAGTTCGCGAACAGCTCCAGGTGCTTGCGCAGGCCCAGAATGGCCTGCTCGGGGCGCAGCGCGCGCTCGAGCTTGTCGTACTTCCAGTCGCCCACGGCGCCGAACAGGATCGCGTCGGCTGCCTTCGCCAGCGCGAGCGTGGCCTCGGGCAGCGGATGGCCGCTCGCCTCGTAGCCCGCGCCGCCCACGGGCGCTTCTTCGAGCTCGAACTTCTCGCCGAGTGCGTTGAGAACCTTGACGGCTTCCTTGACGATCTCGGGACCGATGCCGTCGCCCGGCAACACTGCAATCTTCATCCTGTGATTCCTCGCTAGGGGGTTCGCGCCCGCTGCACGTCGCGGGCGCGTTGAATGCGGATAGTGGCTGGCCGCGCGATCAGATCACGCGATTCTTGAGCCACGGCTGGCGCGCGA
This sequence comes from Paraburkholderia sp. J63, assembly GCF_905220245.1. Classification (NCBI taxonomy): domain Bacteria; kingdom Pseudomonadati; phylum Pseudomonadota; class Betaproteobacteria; order Burkholderiales; family Burkholderiaceae; genus Paraburkholderia; species Paraburkholderia sp. J63. The sequence continues at coordinate 59,086 of NZ_CAJMZF010000039.1, forward strand.
GGCGCTCGGCTTCGTACTGGCGGATCTTGTCGGCATGGCGCAGCGTGAGGCCGATATCGTCGAAACCGTTCAGCAGGCAGTAGCGGCGGAACGCGGCCACTTCGAACGGATATTCCTTCGAGCCGTCGGTCGTGCGCACGACCTGCTTGTCCAGATCGATGGTGAGCTGGAAGCCGTTGAACGCATACGTTTCGTTGAACAGATGATCGACGTCCGACTCGGACAGGACGATCGGCAGCAGCCCGTTCTTGAAGCAGTTGTTATAGAAAATGTCGGCGAAGCTCGGCGCGATGATCGCGCGAAAGCCGTACTGGTCGAGCGCCCACGGTGCGTGTTCGCGCGAGCTGCCGCAGCCGAAGTTCTTGCGCGTGAGCAGAATGGACGCGCCCTGGTAGCGCGGCTGGTTCAGCACGAAGTCCGGGTTGAGCGGACGCTTCGAGTTGTCCTGCCCCGGCTCGCCGTGATCGAGATAGCGCCATTCGTCGAACGCGTTCGGGCCGAAGCCGGTGCGCTTGATCGACTTGAGGAACTGCTTCGGGATGATCGCGTCGGTGTCCACGTTCTCGCGATCGAGCGGCGCCACGACGCCGGTGTGTACGATGAATTTTTCCATGATCCGTGTTGCCTCAGCCCAGCTTGCGAATGTCGACGAAATGCCCTTCGATTGCCGCGGCCGCAGCCATGGCCGGGCTCACGAGGTGCGTGCGCCCGCCCGCGCCCTGACGGCCTTCGAAGTTGCGGTTCGAAGTGGACGCGCAGCGCTCGCCCGGGTCCAGCCGGTCGGCGTTCATCGCGAGGCACATCGAGCAGCCAGGCTCGCGCCATTCGAAGCCCGCTTCGGTGAATACCTTGTCGAGGCCTTCGCGCTCGGCCTGCGCCTTCACGAGACCCGAGCCCGGCACCACCATGGCGAGACGGATGTTCGACGCCACGCGGCGGCCAAGCTTCTTCACGACATAAGCGGCCGAGCGCAGGTCTTCGATGCGCGCGTTGGTGCACGAGCCGATGAAGATCTTGTCGGGCTGGATCGATTCGATCGGCGTGTTGGGTTCGAGCGCCATGTATTGGAGCGCGCGCTCCATCGCGTCGCGCTTGACCGGGTCCTTTTCGCGCTCGGGATCGGGCACGCGGCCATCGATCGAGGTGACCATTTCCGGCGACGTGCCCCAGGTGACCTGCGGCACGATGTCGGCGGCAGAGAGCTCGACCACGCGGTCGAAATGCGCGCCGTCGTCGGTGCGGAAGGTCTTCCAGTATTCGACGGCCTGATCCCACTCCGCGCCCTGCGGCGAGAACGGACGGCCCTTGAGGTACTCGACCGTGGTGTCGTCCACGGCGACCATGCCCGCGCGCGCGCCGGCTTCGATCGCCATGTTGCAGACGGTCATGCGGCCTTCCATCGAGAGGCCGCGGATCATCGAGCCGCCAAACTCCATCGCGTAACCGGTGCCGCCCGCCGTGCCGATCTTGCCGATGATGGCAAGCACGATGTCCTTCGCGGTGCAGCCGCGCGGCAGCTGGCCCTCGACCTTCACGAGCATGTTCTTGCTCTTCTTCTGCAAGAGCGTTTGCGTGGCCAGCACGTGCTCGACTTCCGAGGTGCCGATGCCATGCGCGAGCGCGCCGAACGCGCCGTGCGTGGAGGTGTGCGAGTCGCCGCAGACGATGGTCATGCCGGGCAGCGTCGCGCCCTGCTCCGGCCCGATGATGTGCACGATGCCCTGACGCAGGTCGTTCATCTTGAACTGCGTGATGCCGAAGGCGTCGCAATTCGCATCGAGCGTGTCCACCTGGAGCTTCGAGACCGGGTCGGCGATGCCGTGGCCGCGGTCCGTGGTGGGCACGTTATGGTCGGAAACCGCCAGGTTCGCGCTGATGCGCCACACCGGGCGCTCGTGCAGCTTCAGGCCTTCGAATGCCTGCGGGCTGGTGACTTCGTGCAGCAGATGACGGTCGATGTAGAGGAGCGTCGTGCCGTCGTCTTCCGTGTGGACCACATGGGTGTCCCACAACTTGTCGTAGAGCGTCTTTGCCATGATATGCGGGGATTGAATGACTGCGAGTGACTGCGGGGAGCGTTGCGTTGTGAGTCGATTATGCCACGCGAAATGCGCCGCCCGCACCGCCTCCGACGAAAAAAGCGATAAAAAACAGGGAGTTGGGTGGTAGTGGCGATACCTGTATCGATGTTACCCGGCGAGTGGCGCGAGCGTCTTTTACGGATGCCGCGCCTGCCGCGCGCATGGAAACCCTTGTTTTCCCGGCCGTTTTTCGGGCGCGTCGCGCGGGCCTTCGATGCGCGGCGGCTCGCTTCACGAGACGCGCGCAAATGCTACGCAGAGGGGGCGCCCGATCACGGGCACGCCAATTGCAGGAGGTGCACCACCTGCACCACCGCACGCACGTCCGGATCCATCATACTGAACGGACACTTCGCGATTAGACCAGGCAATCACGGAGGCCTCATGCCTTTCCCAACCCGAACGCCCCGAAGGAAGTCGCACAGCGCCTCAAAGGCAGTCCCCTTGGGGGATGCCCAGAAAAAAGTCCTCTTGCGGAGCGCCCGACAGGGAACGCTCGCCGCCGCCATCGGCTGCGCGCTCGCCGCCTTCGCACCGGGCGCCGCGGCGCAAACCCCCTCGCCGCTCGGGGAGTGGCAATACTCGGCCGGCATCCCGCTCGAAAAGCTGTACGAGCCCAACCGGCCGTCGTTCGAGGCGCGCCTTGGCATCGGCGCGACCTTCGAGCCGCGCTACGACGGCTCGGACCGCTATCACATGCTCGAGGGGCCCAGCATCGACCTCCGCTACAAGGACATTCTGTTCGGCTCGACCGGCGAAGGCTTCGGCGTGAATGTGCTGCAAGGTCCGAACTGGCGCGTCAGCGTGGCCGCCGCCTATGACCTCGGGCGGCGCGGCCACGACGACCCGTCGCGCCTGAACGGCCTCGGCAACATCAACCCGGCGCCCGAGATGAAGCTGGCCGCCGAATACGTGATATCGAAGGAATTCCCGCTCGTGTTCCGCGCGGCGTTCACGCGCAGCTTCGGCGGCGCGAATGGCTGGACCGCCGATCTTGGCGCCTATATGCCGCTGCCGGGCAGCAGCGAAACGTTCTACTGGTTCGCGGGCCCGTCCGTCACGTTCGCCGACTCGAACTACATGCAGAGCTGGTTCGGCGTGACGCCGCAGCAGGCGGCCGCCTCGGGCTACCGGCAGTACGGCGCGAGTGCGGGCCTGAAGTCGGCGGGCTTCGGGATCACGATGGTGTACTTCGTCAACAAGCACTGGTTCGTGAGCGCGGACGGCGCGCTCAGGCGCCTGCTCGGCAGCGCCGCCAACAGCCCGATCATCCAGACGAAGACCGATGGCGTGTGCGACGTTTCCATCAACTATCAGTTCTGAAGTGAAGCGCGCCTGCTTGTGAAGCGCACATCTCGAGCGATGCGCCTCGTCCCTTCGCGCACCGTCGAGGGGCCTGGAATGCCATCAGACCGGTTTCGTCACTGGCAGCCAGAATCGCGATACGTCTTCGCGGCGTTACCGGCGCTGTAGTCGCCCTGCAAAGCGTTCATCTGCCCGGTATTGCGGCGGTCATCGTTCCACCGTCCGTTTGCCTGATCGAAATTCTTGCGCTGGTTGTACTCCTGCAGCGCGCTGGTCTGATCCCCCGGCCCCGACAAGGCCCCATCGACATAGGCGGCGGCAATCTCCTTGCAGCGCCGGTCGACCGCTTCCGGATCCTTCGCCGGAGCAGTTTTGGTCGCGTCGAAATTGCGTTGCAGAGGACTCCGATATGAGTTCGCTGCGGCGTCGGACGGCACCGCCGCTGGAGTCGTGTCGGCCAGGGCGCCGCTTGCCAGCGTGACGGTACACAGCAAGACGAAGAAGTGGCGGAAGATCTTAGCTTGCATGGTGTTCTCCGGGTTAGTGACAGCCAGCGTCGTGGTACGACTTCTCGGCATCGCGACGCTGGCCGTAGGCCTGCATGGTGTTTGCCTGCTCGCCGCTGTTGCCGTAGTTCGGAACGACGGCGTTAGCCTGATCCGGACCCGGTGGCCTGAACGTCTCGCCATAGGCCGCGGCAATCTCCTTGCAGCGCTTCTGGAAACTTTGGGGATCGGCTGCGGGCGCAGCCATGACCGAGTTGAGGTTTTGCTGCAAAGGCGCGCGATATTGCCGTGCCGGGGCGTCGGGCGGCACCGCGCCGCCACTCGTTTGGGCATGGGCGCCGGTTACCAGAACGGCGACGCAAAGCGGGACGAAAAAGGGGCGCGCAATGATCATGGGCATGGCAAAGCTCTGGAAACCGGCATCCTAGCCACGCCTTCAAAAACCTGCCCTGACGACCATCAACGCCCGTCCACGCCAAAGCCTCCTCATTCGCGCCTCATTCTTCGTCGTTACGCTGACGGTTGGGCCAGGCCCAAACGATCATCGCCCGGCCCCGGTACACCACTGCGCAACACCACGACAAGGATCCACCCCATGCTCCCGCCGCTTTTCACCGCCAGCTTCCTCGGACAGCCTGTCTGGCTCTGGGCCGCCTTTCTCGCGGTGGTGATCGTGCTGCTGGCGCTCGATCTGGGCGTGCTGCACCGCGACGACCGCGAGATCGGCATTCGCGAAAGCCTGTGGCTCTCGCTCGGCTACATCACGATCGGCGTGCTGTTCGGCGGCTTCATCTGGTGGCAGCTCGGCGCGCAGCCGGCCACCGAATACCTCACCGGCTACCTCATCGAAAAGTCGCTCTCGCTCGACAACGTGTTCGTGATCGCGTCGATCTTCGGTGCGCTTGCGGTGCCGCGCGTGTATCAGCACCGCGTGCTGTTCTGGGGCATCGTCGGCGTGCTGGTGCTGCGCGCGATCATGGTGGGACTCGGCGCGGCGCTCGTCGCGCAGTTCGAGTGGATGCTGTTCGTGTTCGGCCTCTTTCTCGCCGTGACCGGCGTGAAAATGCTGCTCGGCGCGAAGAAAGAGGCGAGCGGGAATGCCGACAAAAACCGCAACGAAAAAGCGGGCGTGGAAAACAGCAAGATCCTGCGCCTGATCCGCCGCGTGCTGCCCGTCACGCCGCAGCTCGAGGGCGGCGCGTTCGTCGTGCGGCGCGCGCACCCGGCGACGGGCAAGCTCGAGCGCTTCGCCACGCCGCTGCTGGTCGCGCTCTTGATGGTCGAATTCGCCGATCTGATCTTCGCCGTCGACTCGATCCCGGCGATCTTCTCGATCACCACCGATCCGTTCATCGTCTACACGAGCAACATCTTCGCCGTGCTCGGGCTGCGCGCGCTGTTCTTCGCGCTCGCGGCGATGGCGCACCGCTTTTACTACCTCAAGCATGCGCTCGCGCTCGTGCTGGTGTTCATCGGCGCGAAGATCTTTCTCGTGGGCATCGTCGGCAAGATTCCTCCGCTGCTGAGCCTCGGCGTGACGGCGGCGCTGCTGGCGGGCGGCGTGGTGGCGTCGCTGCTCAAAACGCGGGCGCGCGATAGCGACGATGGCCGGCTGGAGGCGCGATAACGGGCTCGGAAGCGGGTCTGGAAGCGGACTTGGAGGCAGGCTCAGGAACCGCGAATATGCTTGCCCCGATGCGTCCCCCGCCCTCCTCATTCTTCGCTCATTTTTCTCTGCGACGATGAATTCCATCGCAGCCGCATCGGCCCGCAACCCGGGCCACGCAGGCTTCGACAGTCAACCTCCATGGAGCGCATCATGAAATGCCCGCACTGCCCTGACACCACGCTCGCGATCTCGGAGCGTCAAGGCGTCGAACTCGACTACTGCCCGCAATGCCGCGGCGTCTGGCTCGATCGCGGCGAACTCGACAAGCTGATCGAGCGTGCGGCGGGCGCCGCCTCGCCGCAGCGCCTCGACGACGGCTACAGCGCCCAGCAGGGCTCGCATCACGGCAGACGCCCCGACGACTACGGGCTGCGCCGCTCGCACGAACGTCACGGCGGGCACGGACGCCGTCGCAAGTCGTGGTTCGGCGATCTGTTCGACTGAACGCCCGCAGCCCCGCGCCCAGCCATTGCATCGACTATCAAGGACACCTGACCATGCGAACCTACACCAGCAACAGCCCGCAGGCCGCGGGCCGGATCGTCGCCATCGCCCTGCTCGCCGACGGCCATCTGAGCGCCAACGAACTCGCCGCCGTGCATCGCGCGCGCATCGCCGACCGGCTCGGCCTCGCGCCCGGCGAATTCGGCACGATCGTGCAAGACCTCTGCGAGGACTTGCTCACGAGCGCGCATCTGAACTGGAGCGATGCCTGCAAGCTCGACTCCGACGTCATGCAGCAGGTCATGTGCGAGCTCGAGGACCCGGCGCTGCGCGCCGAAGTGCTGAGCCTGTGCCTCGTCGCGGTTCATGCGGACCGCCATCTTGCGGAAAGCGAAGCCGACCTGGTCGCCGCGCTCGCGAGCGCATGGCGTGCGCATCCGTGGCAACGCTTGCTGGCCTCGTGAACGCGCGATAGCGACGCAAAGACCCCTTAGCTCTATCCCTTTTGGTTTCGGCGTGCGCGATGGCGTTCCCCCCGCTTCGCACGCCGCGCGGCGAGCCTCGCGCTCGCCGCGTTTTTTTCTTTCCGGCAGCGGCTGCCGGCCCGGTTCGCGCGCGAGCGTCAGACGCACACCGCCCAGCCGAGGCCCCGCACGTTGCGAATGACCGCGTGGCCGAACTTGCGCCGCACGCTGTAGATCACCGCGTCGACGGCGTTGCTCTCCACTTCCTCGCCCCAGCCATAGAGCCGCTCTTCGAGCTGCTGACGCGAGAGAATCGCGCCGGGCCGTTCGAGCAGCGCAAGCATGAGCGCATACTCGCGCGCCGAAAGATCGTCGGACTGGCCGTCGAAGCTCAGGCGCCGCGCGTTCATGTCGAGCGTCACGCGCGCGCTGCCCATGGTCGACGAAGCGAAGCCCGACTTGCGCCGCACCACGGCGCGGATGCGCGCGAGCAGCTCCTTGCTCTCGAACGGCTTGACGAGGTAGTCGTCGGCGCCGAGGTCGAGGCCTTCGACGCGCGTATCCACGTCGTCGCGCGCGGTGATGATGATGACGGGCGTGGCGTCGTTGGCCTCGCGCAGGCTGCGCAGCACGTCGAGGCCGCTCATGTCGCCAAGCCCCAGATCGAGCAGGATCGCCGTATACGAGCCGTCGCGCATCGCCGCGCGGCCGCTCTCGCCCGTGCGCACCCAGTCGACGCTATAGGAAGCGTCTTTCAGCGCCCGCAGCAGCGCGGGCCCGATCAGCAGATCGTCTTCGATCAGCAGAATCCGCATCGCTCAGTTTTCCTCAATATCCGTTTGCGCTTGCCGGTGTGGGTCGCTTCAGACGAGCGGCAGCTCGATGCGCGCAACGATGCCCGTCTGGCCATCGCTGCGATTTTCGAGCGTCACGCGCCCGCGATAGCTCTGCGCCAGTGCCTGCGCGATCGCCAGCCCGAGGCCGCTGCCTTCGGCGTCGTGGCTGCCCGCGCGAAAGAAGCGGTCGAAGACGCGCGGCAGATCGTGCGCGGCAATGCCGGGGCCGTCGTCGCTCACTTCGATCGTGACCGTTTGCGCCTCGCGGCGCACCGTCACGTCGACGCGTCCGCCCGCACGCCCGTAGCGAATCGCGTTGTCGACGAGATTGCGCACCAGCACGCGCATATCGGCTTCGGTCGCGCGCACGCTGGCGTCGTCCAGACGCTCGACGCCCAGGTCCACGCCGCGCGCATCGGCGAGCGGCAGCAGGTCGGCGAGCACGTCGGTCACGAGCTGCGGCAGCGCGACGTCGGCAACGGCGCGCTGGCCGCCGCCGATCTCGGCACGCGCCAGGCCGAGCAGTTGCGATACGAGCGAGCCCGTGCGCGCCACGCCGCGCCGCAGCTCGTCGAAACGTTCGTGGTACTGATCGGGCGGCGCGTCGCGCAGATTGTCGATCTGCAACTGCATCGCCGAAATGGGCGAGCGCAGCTCGTGCGCGGCGTCGGCGATGAACTTGCGCTCGGCGTTCACGAGCACCGAAAGGCGCTCGATCATGCGGTTGATCGACTCGACGAACGGGCGCAACTCCACGGGCGCCTTCTGCGCATCGAGCGGCTTGAGTTCGTGCAGATCGACTTTCGCCGCGCGCCGGCCCACGCGCTCGAGCGGCCGCAGCGAAAGCCGCACCGTCACAGCGATCGTCAGCGCGAGCAGAGGCAGCAGCGCGAGCACCGGTAGCAGGCTCCAGAACGCCACGCGCAGCGCATTGCGGTTGCGCATGCTGCGCGATTCCGCGACCTGGATCTGCTCGTCGCCGGCCGCGAGCGCGAAGACGTCCCAGGCATCGCCGTCGTATTGGATCGACGAGAAACCCGACTGCGCGCGCGGCAGCGCAATGTCGGGATCGCTGGTGCGGCCCGGCGTGGCGGTGTCGCCCGCGGACCAGATCTGCACGACGAGGTCGTCCGAGGGGCGGCGCACGCCGTTGGGCTCGCCGCCCGCCTCGGCGTCGCGGTGCGGCATGCCCGATTGCACGTGCGCGGCGGCGTCGCGCAAGCTCGAGCTGAATTCGCTCGCGAGACTGCGCACCACGAGAAACGTGCCGAGCGAACCGAGCACGCCGACGAGAATCGCAAGCGTGCCGATGGCGATGCTCAGGCGGCGGTGCAGGGAGTTCGCGGCGAAAAACATGGAGCGGCTCGGGAAGGTGGGCGCGCTCCATCATAAAGGATTCGCCGCGGGCGGCGGCCCGCACCGGTCTAGCGCCGATGGCCGCCGCTCATCCCACCTGTACCGCTCCATACGGCGCCCGTATGCGCGCCGTGGAAGCCGCCATGAAAGCCGCCGCGAACGCCCATCATCGGCATGCCTGGACCGCCCGCATGGACGTGATCCATGTGATGAAAATGATGGAAATGGTCGACGAACACGACCGACGCGCCCACGAAAAACGGCGGCCACACACCGTACCAGGGCGCGCCGTAGTAATCGATGGTGTCGGGCCACGGAACCGGATAGACCAATGTGTCGTTATCGCCTTGCACGATCTGCCAGCTACCGTCGGGCTGGCGACATGCGAGGCCGCTGATCTGCTGCGGCGTGCCGTCAATGTCGGCTGTGCCGGTAACTGTGCGGCAGACCGGTGCGTCCGCTATCGGCACGTCCACTGCCTGCTGGGACCCCACCGGCGTCGTGCAGCCCGCCAGCACGCCGCACAGCAGGCCCGTAAAGGAAAGATTGCGCATGATGCGCCCCCTCGCGATGGACCGGCTCTGCGGACGCGCGGTGCGCGCCAGCGCCGTGTAGACCCCATCGATACGCCTCGCACGAAACGCGCACAGATGGCTTGCGCCGGCGCCCGCGCGCACGTGTCATCTGCAAAACGAAGCGTATGGCACGGCTATTCCTGGCACGGCGCCCAGGTGTTCCGCACCCTGTTTACAAGGTATTTCCGCTGTGTGCTTTTGTTTCCCCATCGACCGATCATGCCCTGCAAAGCCTGACGAACGCGGCGATATCCGCGTTCACGCGCGCAGCCTGATTCAGATACATGCCGTGCGTGCCGCCCTCATAGACTTTTAGCGAGGCGCGCGCAAGCCGTTCGGCGGTGGGCCTGCCGGTCAGTTCGAGCGGCGCTGATGCGTCGCTGTCGCCATGCAGCACGAGCGCGGGCACGTCGATACGCGCCAGTTCGCGGCGAAAGTCCGTCGAGGTCTGAATGCGGTTCAACTGCACCGCCGCGCAGAACGAGGCGCGCAGCATCATGTCGATGGTCCACTGGATCACCGCGCGCGAGGTGCCGGGCTCGAAATAGGCCTGCGCGCGCCGCTCGATCCAGTCGGGAAACGAAATCAGCATTTCGTCGAGCGAGGCCTCGAAGAGGCTGGCGTCGAGGCCATTGGGATTGTCACCGGTCCTGAGCAGATAAGGCGTCGAGGCCGGCGACAGCAGCACGATGCCCGCCACGCGCCGTGCCCCATGACGGCTCAGATAGCGCACGATTTCGCCGCTCGCGAACGAGTGCCCGACCAGCGTCACGCCCGAGAGATCGAGCGCGTCGAGCACGGCCTCGAGATCGTCGGCGAGCGTATCGTAGTCGTAGCCGCGCCCCGGATCGCTCGACCGTCCGTGCCCGCGACGGTCGTACGCCACGCAGCGAAAACCTTCATGCGCGAGCGGCACGCTTTGGTATGCCCACATGTCGGCGTTGAGCGTCCAGCCCGAAAGGAACACGAGCGGCGCGCCGGAGCCCCAGTCGCGATAGTGCAGCGCGGTATCGTCGTTCGCGCGGATAAAGCCAGGCAGGGTCGCAAGACGCGGATCGGGGTTCATGGCGGTCGCTCCTTTCGTTCGTCGCTGTCGTTAGTCGTTTTCGTTGATCGCTTTCATTCGCAGAGTGGCTACCCGGCGGATGAACCCATGATCGGCGAACGTGTGCGCGCTGGCGATTACCCCGCAGGTAATGAGGCGGCCGCCGATGCGCCATAAGCAGGCCGCGCGCAAACCCGTGGCGACAGTGCTAGATTCGTGGCTCGCATCGCAACGCGCTCCTCGCGCACACCCAGGAGACGATCATGAGCAGCACCTCTCAGCGCCCGGCCTTCGGCGCCGCCGTCTACTATCGCGATCCGTTCGCCGCGCTCGACTGGCTGGAGAAGGCGTTCGGCTTCACGCGCCAGTTCGTCGTGACCTCGCCGGACGGCAAGCTCTGCCATTCGGAGATGCGCTTCGAAGACGGCTACGTGATGATCTGCGGCGAGTGGCCCGGCATGCCGGCCACGAGCCCCGCCTCGCTCGAGGGCAAAAACACGCAGTCGGTGCACGTGCAGTTGAAGGGCGGCCTCGACGCGCATTGCGAGCGCGCACGCGCGGCGGGCGGGAAGATCGTGCGCGAGCCCGACGACCAGTTCTACGGCGACCGCGTCTACGTGGCGTGCGACCCGGAGGGCCACGTGTGGAGCTTCGGCCAGACCGTACGCGAGGTCTCTCGCGAAGAGGCCGAAAAGGCGAGCGGGCTGAAGATCGACGGGTGGAGTTGAAGCGCCTCACACGCTGGCGCATCGCGTGCCACCTGCCCTGTGCAATTTGATCGAATCTCGCTTTTCAATGCCGAGCGGTAGTTTTGAGAGCTAAAGTGTGCTGCCCTATGGAACTCGCAAAAACCAGGGTGCCGCTCACACAACAGGAAGTGGCCTGATGGCTTCAGCTATGGCACTCGACAGGCAGGATGAAAATTTGGATACGCGCTGACTCAGAATCAATTTAACAATTCGAATTAAAATTAAAAATCCATTGCGCGCAGCATCCCAACCCAAGCACATTCAACTGATACGGCAACTACAAAGTTCCTGGGCGAGCATCAAAGAAAAATTTTATAAAAAGCGTAGAATCTGGCTCCCTGACATTAACTTGATTGGACACGTAACGAACGTATTAAAACTCGAGCACCTCAGTCCGGACAGAAAACAAGGTCGAACCTCTCGGCCGCCTTGTGCTTGACCGGGAGATTCGCTTTATCTCTCCATTATCTCGAAAAATATTATTCGGATAGAATTCATGCAACAGAATTTCAACCGCGCCCTGGCATTAGCGATTTTCCTGTGCATATCAGTTCCCGCCTATTCGCTAGAATTGAGTCCCAATACAATTGGCGGCGGGAACATTCCCAATGCCGATGGGAATGTTAATTTTTACACTAGCGATGGGAACTGGACCGAGACACTCTGGCTCCCAAGCACAGCCAGAGAGGGGGACGTGATTAACATATCATCATCGGCAACTTATAGCTCAAAGTTGATGACGAAAAATACAAATATTCCAACAAAATCAATAACTTTATATACGGGAGACCGCGTCCGCTTTAGATATAGCGCCGGCACGGGATTATGGCTTGCCGATGCCACAACAAGCACGCCTCCCTATAACGGCGGGTCTACCGTCATACCGTCTCCAAGGGAAAAAATCAGCAGATTTTATATCCAGGATGGTTTGTGGTCTTCCGAAATCACACTACCATACGGCGCATCCGGAGACAGTATCCAGCTAATTTCATCTAGCGCTCAGTACGACGCCAAGATAAGCACACGTAACGTAGCGACGAACAATATCCCCGTCCTTCGAACGGGCAATACATTCGCCTTCAAATATAATTCGGCAATGCAGAAATGGGAGTTCCTCGGTAGTGCGGTATCGTTTGGATCCCCGAGGCTATATTAACTTCAACGAAGTCCACGATTCGCTGCTTGCCTGGCCAGACGGTTTTGACGCCAGGCTCGCCATCGCCTTTGCGCGCGAGGAGGCCACCGAGCCTGACGACGAGCGGTACCACTTCATTGAGTTGCGGCGGTTTGTCGGGCGGGGTCCTCTTGAGGATGAACGCGGCCTTCCACTCATCGGGCTCAAGCAGCAGTCCGGCATCAAGGTCCGGGCAGGTACGGCCTAAGCACATGAGACGAGCGATGCGCCACGCCACACCATGAACACCGCCAGTGCCCGCTCGGCGCGTTCGATCATGCCCAGGTGTAGCGCCTCAACTCGGCAACCATTCTTCAGCACGTGAAAGAAGGTTTCCACTTCCCAGCGGGCACGACACCAATCAACCGCGCGGCCTCGGCCAGATCCGGCACGTCGCAATTGCTCAGCTAGCGCCATTCGATCGGCGTCACGCCAGCCGGCGCGTCTATCTCGCGCGCGGCCAGACGACTGATCGACACCACCCTACCCTGCGCATCGGGCAGATCGATCCGTCGACTCCATATTTGCTGATGAATCTCCCGCGCCTTCTCTCGCTGGCGACCCGGTAATCTGAAGCGGATTTCACCGAGCAGCTCGGCTTGCGTGGCGTGACGCATGCTTCCCTTCTCGCCGCCACGCACCCCATCGGCTCCCTTACGCTCACGCGCCCACATCCACGCATTCAACACGCCCAACGATTCACGCCGCGGCGTAACGCGCAGGTCGCGTGAACGTACATGCCGCGCTGCGCTGCATACGACAACGGACCCAGTCCGGCGATGCCCAGTCCGTTGAAGTTCAACTCGGTCGTGTCATCCTGGCTCAGCACCACGTCGCATGTCCGCATCCGCTCGACCGAGCATTGCCAGTCCGGTTCCATGACATCGGTCCGTTCGACAGCCATTCTTCATCGCGAACGGTGCGTCGCCAACAGCCGCGGCGTGCGGGACGTCTCGTTGCTATCGCCTGAAATTTTCTTTATTCAATACTCCAAAATATCACTCCGTCGCAAATAATCTATGTAACGCAGCAAGTTTAAATGTCCGAGGCGCAGCATCACGTTGGAGCGCAAGCAAGCCGCGCCGAGCGTAAAGCACGAACACGTGTCGTTGCCGGCAACTCCGTCTGAGTGGCAGTGCTCGTTATTTCCGTGAGATCGAATATTTGCTCTACCGCAACCGGTAAGCAGACTCTATTTGTGGGGAAATTCCACCACATCGTCGGACAGAACCTCATTGGCTTATAAGGCCATTGATGCAGCACAGACATCCTCGCATAAGTGCAGCATGGATTGTTAACGCACCTTACATTCCGATTGCAAGAAGAATGTAAATTTTGTGCAATTACGCCAAGGCTGCTCATGTCTTTATTCCATTGCCGACCGACCAGGCACGCCGCAATCAAACGCCTCCTGAGACATCTCACAGTCTTGGCAATACCCGTATTGGGTAATGCGGCGTGGGCCGAGAGCCTTGGTCAATCAGCCCTGGATGCATTGTCTGCAGACTCCAGATTTCAGGCCGCAATGGCAACACAGCGAGCAGGTATCGAGCGAAAGCCACAAGCGCGCGCGGGATTACTTCCGCAAATTGGCGTTCAGCAATTGGTCAATCGGAATGGTGTTCGTATTCCCGGACAGTCAGTACCTGGCTATTCCACAGTAGGTTTCACAATCACATTGAATCAACCGCTCTTCGATTTGCAAGCGTGGGAAAACTGGCAGGAAGGCAAACTCCTTGCAGCCGATGCAGATCTGGAACTGGCACAAGCACAACAAGACTTGCTCCTGCGGCTGGCCCAAGCCTATTTCGACGCGCTCACCGCGAAAATCGACGTTGCCCTTTCCGTCAGGCATCGCAATTCGATCGCCGAACAATTGACACTCGCGAAACGTCGCTTCGCCCTTGGCGACGCCACCATCGTCGACGAGAACGAGGCAAAAGCAAGCTTCGATATGGCGGTGTCCGACGAGATTGCCGCACAGACACGCCTGACGGCAAAATATGCGGCGCTGTCGAAAATCGTCGGTCATTCCATCACGCTGGTAGATGACTTTCGCGACGATGTTCCCGTTCCTGGCCTCGAACCCGCCGGACTGACCCAATGGCTCAACGCATCTTCCGGTAGCTACAGCGTCAGCAGAAAGCGCATCGCCCTGCAACTCGCCGAGCACGAGCGCGCCAAGGCGCGTTCGGGGGACTACCCCACCGTGTCACTGGTCGGCACGCTCAACAATGGAAACGCGGCGTTCATCAACGGACAGGCCAACTTCTACACGGGCGGCAACCGCGGCACTGCCGGCTATATCGGCGTCCAGATCTCCCTGCCACTCACCGACGGGTTGATGACCCGCAGCCGCATACGCGAGACGCTTGCCCTGCGCGACAAAGCACAGCATGAACTCGACGAAACCCTGAGCGACGCTGAGCTTGCTACCCGAGACGCGTACTCAGGAGTGACACAGGGCGCAGCACTGGTTCGCGCACTGACGACTGCGGTTCAATCGGCCTGTGTTTCGCTGCGCTCCAACAACACGGGCTACCGGGCTGGGGTGCGCATCAATGCGGACGTCCTCGATGAGGCGAAGGCGGACAACTCCTGTCGGGAGGCCAACGCCAACGCATAGCATTGGCACGAGCGCTTTTCGGCAATCCGTCACTACTGCTGCTGGACGAGCCCAACGCCAGTCTCGATGGAGAAGGCGAAGCTGCATTGGTCCGGGTCTTGCAGCAAATAAAGTCGGCAGGCGTTACGGTAGTCGCCGTCACCCACCGCCCGTCTCTGCTGACACTCGCCGATCAGATAGTGGCACTGCGCGACGGACAGATCGAATACTTCGGCCCTCCGCCTGCTGCCGAATCAGCCGCTAATTCAGACACGCCGATTCGCGATGACCTTCCCGCGAGGAGACCGTTGCCTCGCGGCATCCATCCTGTTCAGCCGCCCACCATCGAGCAGTTGATGGGGAGCGGCTCATGAAACCACCCCGCAAAATCGTCAATGTGGACGGCCGCTTCGCTGCAGCGCGCTCAGCAATATCGGCAAATCCCGCTGCGCGAACATTGCAACTGCCGCGTCGCGTGATCCTGTCAGCCTGCATTGGCGTCGCCGCCGGAATCTCGCTCATGTTCGCGTGGGGCGCGCTCGCGCCACTATCAGGTGCCGTGGTCTCGGAAGGCGTCGTGCGTGTCGAAGGGGAACGGAAGATCGTTCAGCATCAGGAAGGGGGCATCGTGAAAGCGGTCCTCGTTCGGGACGGCGAGCGCGTCAAGATTGGGCAGCCGCTGATCGAACTGGACAATGTCGTACCGGCTGCCGAATTGTCCGCGCTGGAAGCCCAATTCGACGCGGAACAGGCAAAGATTGCACGCCTGGCTGCGGAACGAAACCTCGCGGAAACGGTGACGTTCCCGGTCTCGCTGACTGAACGCTACCGCAACCCACGGATCGCAGAACTACTGCAACGCGAATCGACGCTATTCGTTACACATAAGCGTAGCCTGACCGATCAGACCGCGACATTGCACAAGGAGCTTTCGCACGTCCGACGCGAGATTACGGTCAGCTCACAAATGGGTCAAACAATGAGGCGCAGCCTCCAGATCGCGACCCAACAAAGACAGACCAGTGAAACGTTGCAGCAAGAAGGCTTCGTGTCGACCGCGAGAGTCCTCGATCTTCAGAGGACGGAAACCGACGCGCTATCGCGCGTTCAATCCAGCGAAGCGGAACTCGATCGCGCGCGGCAACGCGAGGCGGATCTCGAGCGGCGACTCGCCGCCGCGCGTAACGACTATGTCAAAGCCGCCGACGACGAACTGAAGGACGCCAATAACCGCGCTGTTCAACTTGACGAACGTCTGAGGCCGGCGCGGGATCTCGCCACGCGCACGACAGTGAGCGCGCCCGTGGCCGGAACCGTTGTCGGTCTGCGCGTCCATACCTCCGGTGCAGTGCTCGGTCCGCGCGAGGCACTGCTCGATATCGTACCTGCCGATGCTCCCCTGATTGTGGAAGCGAATATCCGGCCCGACGACGTGCGCGAAATCAGGCCTGGTTCACACGCGGACGTGCGGCTTACTGCGTACAACCCACGAACGACGCCCGTGCTGGATGGCACGGTGACCTATGTGTCCGCCGATGCCCTCTCCGACAACCAGACCCGGGCCCGCTATTACGTCGTGCGAGTTGAGGTTCCGACGCGAGAAGTGGAACGCGTCAACCGTT
Organism: Paraburkholderia sp. J63; assembly: GCF_905220245.1. NCBI lineage: Bacteria > Pseudomonadati > Pseudomonadota > Betaproteobacteria > Burkholderiales > Burkholderiaceae > Paraburkholderia > Paraburkholderia sp. J63. The sequence continues at coordinate 75,517 of NZ_CAJMZF010000039.1, forward strand.
TCGCCCACGAACCGGTCTCGCTTGGCCCGGGCATGCGTGCCGAACTGTTTATCCGCAAGCACGCGCGATCAGCCTTCGATTATCTGCTTGAACCCGTGCTGGAAGGAATTCGCAGGTCGATGCGGGATTGATGGCTGGATAGTGCCTTTTGGGAGCAGGCTACTTTATGGATGAATCCATCAAGAGGAGGAGATATATACCGCAAAAAGCAAACAGGATCGTTTACTGCAGTTCATCAGATGCATGGATATTTGGCGTGTCCGATGACCACACCAAAAATTTCATGTTTCGTGTAGTTCACCTGAGAAGGAGACGTGTATGAAACCAGCAACACCCATCGTGATAACCACCGCTGCATTGAGCAGCAGTCTGGCGTTTGCTCAAATACCAACGCCTGGCATTGTCGTTAGTCCCGAGAATCGAAGCGGAGACGCAAAAATGCACGAATTAATTTCGATGCCCAAGACGGCCGCTGATTTCATCAAAAATATCAAGTATGCCTTTGATAATAATTTATTTCTGGATGACCGCTTTTTTGAAAAAAGCAATGTTTGCAAGGCATTTAGCATAGACGAGAAAGCGTGCGATCCACACGAAGTTCATCTGCCGGACGGCACGCATGGAATGACGCTTGGCGCGAATATTGAAATGTTCGCCCAAGAACCAATTTCAAATCAACCCAACTCCACTCAGCATCACCACCCAAAACACGCCGGCCATAGATCTACCGCACAAATCCTAATCGATAACCGAATCGATCCGAATGGGGTGGTTAGCGGAGGGATTAATTTCACCACGCAAAGAGGCGGGCCAGATTTTATGAAAACAGTCCAGATATTGAATGTCAATCTGACAGAGTCCATTGAAATGCCTCCTCACGGAAAGATACCTATCCCGGTTACCGGCCCGCATGGAGACGAAACTTGGAGATATGAGATTTCCACCGAACATCTCAAGAAGAAACTCGTAATTGGATTCCTGTCCGATGGCACACTCGAGTCGATGCTCGTTGAGATCTATGAAATCGGAGGGCATCAATAATGGCCGTCACCCTTAATACCGATATCCTTGGAAAGTTGTCACGTGCATTCGAAAAAGATTCATCAAAGTACAAAGCCATCGTCGCCGCTGCCGAAAAATCCTCGTATTTAGCTGGTGAACTGAATGCCTTTGGGGTCGACAAGAACTGGGAGATAAAAATTGGCGAAGCGGGGAAAGGAGTCTATACCGATCCCAGCAAGGGAATCGTTGTCATCGCCAGCGACTGGAACGAATCCGGCGATAAATTCGCTACCACGCTTGCCCACGAACTCGGCCACGCCCTGCTTCAAAACGGTTCCGGAGGCCCAACTCCAAATACGCCGAAAGACGCGATCGCCAACATGCACGTAAACGAAGGCGTTGCGCTGACATCGGAGTACATCGTTGCCGTCCAACTCGGCCTGATCGGCGGATCCGCCGGCAACATGCACTCCGACGGTGGCAACGTACTCACACCACAGTTGAGCAGCATCGCAAAGTCGCTGGGCATAAACGTCGGCACCTTGCTGTATGGCTCATCCGACGCGCTCAAGCTGACAAGCCCGACCTCGAAGTTCGTCGAGGCAGGCGGCGCTTTCTACAGCACGCTCCCCCCATCCGGTGCGCCCTATCTCACTTACGACCAATACGCAGCCGATTGGTGGATTCTCGGCCACTGCGGCATCACCCCTCAAACCGTCGACTGGCCCAAGATCAAGGGGCCGACAATCACCTATTCCGACACGACCGTCAACGGAAAACCCGCCTGCCTCATCAACACCGAAAAAATACCCTTCCTGCCCGGATCAGGCGGCACCGCAGCGACCCTGCAAATCTCCGGCGCGATCGTCTCGGACGGCTATCTGACTGCCAGCCTGTTTGGCATGAACGGCCAAATAATCGAGCAACTGAAGTACAGCTATTCCGGCTTCAAAGTCCAGGACATCTACTTCGGCTCGAACGGCAAACCGTTACAACAGTTCGACTTCAAGCTCGATAACAGCTATACGCGGTACGACTTCGCTGCGGACGGCTCGCAAACCGCCACGCTCTATGGTACGGCGGGTCAGATCGTCGAGATCGCCAAATTCAACGCTTCCGGCTTCAAACTCGTGGACACCTTCTTCGGCTCGAACGGCAAAGCCACCCAGCAGTTCGAATTCAGAACCGACAAGAGCTACACGAAGTACGACTTTGCCGCCGACGGCTCGCAAACCGCCACGCTCTACGGTACGACCGGGCAAATCGTCGAGATCGCCCAATTCAACGCTTCCGGCTTCAAGCTCGTGGACACCTTCTTCGGCTCGAGCGGCAAAGCTACCCAGCAGTTCGAATTCAAGACCGACAAGAGCTACACGAAGTATGACTTTGCCGCCGACGGCTCGCAAACCGCCACGCTCTACGGTACGACCGGGCAAATCGTCGAGATGGCCCAATTTAACGCGTCCGGCTTCAAAACCGTGGATACGTTCTTTGGCTCGAACGGCAAAGCCACT
>NZ_CAJMZF010000040.1:0-77402 GCF_905220245.1 Paraburkholderia sp. J63
ACCGCAGGGCAAGTTCATGACGGAGCGTTCAAAGCAATAAACGTCGATTGACACCGCGTGATTTTCGAATGTTCCGGGCCGACCGCCCGGAACACGTTATGTGATTCCGCGCGTTGCGCAAAAGGCGATCGAAAATCTTCGCGTGCTATTCGTTATGCGAAGTAATACGCGGTTAAACCCTTGTCGATCCGTGTGAGCGCGCACTTCAGTTTCGCGAAAACGCGCCGTAAACTCACCAGTAGCAATCAATCGACACAGTTCTGCGAACGCGGATCCTGGTGTCGCCTCAGTCGTTCGCCAAAAGGAAGCCACCGCCACAGCCGACATCACACGACGATGCGAATGGTCGCCGCAAATACATGCGGCGCTACAGTGCGTCCGCCATATCGTCCATTGTCTGCCTTGAATAATAAATCCATGTCTCGACCCGATCTCAGCCTGAAAGCCCGCCTTCTCTTAATCTTCGCCGCATTCGCGCTGCTGTGCCTCGTCATCGCGGGCGTCGGCGTGTACGGCATCCAGGCCACGAATAATCGCGCGCTCGTTTCGTATCGGCAGATAACGCTGCCGGGGCAATACCTCCAGACTTCGTATGGCACCACCCTCGTCGAAGATATTCAACTGATGGAGTCGATGCAGCTAACCGATCCCAACGCGAGAAAGGAGCGCTTCGAGCTCATCGAGAGGCTCCAGCAGTCGAGCGACGACCAGTTCGCCCTGTTCTCGCAGAGTCCGAAGGTCGACGCGATCCGGCCTTTGGCCGAAGAACTGGTCCGCAATCGCGCGGCGCTCGCCGACGCGTTCGGAAAGAGCATGGCACTCTTCCGGGAGGGCAACACGGCGGCCGCCATCGATCTGGAATCGACCACGGTGCGCTCAGCGGGCATGGTTTACTCCGCGAACGTCGACAAGTTCACCCGGTTGCTTCAAAGCGCCACCAAGGCGGGGCACGAAGCCGACCTGGCCGCGTACCGTCGCACGATGGTCTTGATCCTGACGATCTTCGTCATCGGCTCGCTCGCGACGGGCCTTTACGGATGGGTCCAGATTCGCTCGATCGACCGCAGCGTCGGACAGTTCCAGAATACGCTGCTGGAGGTCAGCGAGACGCTCGACCTGACGCGCCGCGTGCCCGTCATGCGTATGGACGAAATCGGCCGGACCGCGATAGCGTTCAACGGTTTGACCGAGCGGCTGGGCGGTGTGCTCGGGCTCGTGGTCGGTTCGGTCGACTCGGTGACTACCGCTTCTCGCGAGATATCGTCTGGCAACCTGGACCTGTCTGCTCGCACCGAAGAGCAGGCTGCCTCGCTCGAGCAAACGGCCGCAAGCATGACCCAACTCACCGGTACTGTTCGCCAGAATGCCACCAACGCCCGTGAGGCCGCGACGGTGGCGGGCGCGGCGAGCGCACTCGCCGACTCGGGCTACGTGGCCGTCGATACGATGCTCAAGACGATCGAAGACATCAGAGAAAGCTCGACGAAAATTTCCGACATCACGGGGATGATCGAAGGCATTGCGTTTCAGACCAACATCCTCGCGCTCAACGCTGCGGTCGAGGCGGCGCGTGCGGGAGACCAGGGGCGCGGCTTTGCCGTCGTCGCGAGCGAGGTCCGCAGTCTCGCGCAACGCTCCGCTGCTGCGGCCAAGGAAATCAAGCTGCTGATCGAGGCATCGGTTGCGCTGGTCGAGAATGGCTCGGCGAAGGCGACGCACGTTGGCGGTATCGTCGGGGACATCCGGCAGGCGATCAACCGGGTGTCCGCCATTGTCGGCGAGATTTCGGCCGCATCGGATGAACAGAGCAGGGGGATCGACCAGGTCGGCCGCGCTGTCGTGCAGATGGATCAGGTAACGCAGCAGAACGCGGCGCTGGTGGAAGAGGCGGCCGCAGCCGCGCAATCGCTCGAGGCGCAGGCGGGCAAGATGAAGGAAGCCGCCGCCGCATTTAGAATTTGAGCCGATGTCTTTATGTTTTCCGGCATTATCTCGAGCCGATCGCGTCGGCCGGACTCGCAGCGCATGTATCGGCGAACACGCGAAGAGGTGATCTTCGGATCAAAGCGTTGTCCGCCGAACAGCGGCTCCAGGCCGTTAAGTCTTTTTGTCGCGCGAAAGCGGAACGCCGCAATTCGCCAACGCCAACCCGTTCATCCGGTCCCGTTCAGGCGGCCTCCGGCGCGGTCTGCGGCATCGTCAGATTGCGTACCGTGCGAAAGAGTTCGAGCACGGTGGCGGTGGCGCGGTCGCCGCGCCGCGATTGCCACATGAGGCCCACATTTCGTCGCAGGTCGGGGATCGGAATGGGAAGAATCGCAAGGGCTCCGAAATTTTCGAAATAGCGGGCGATCTCGAGCGGCATGAGGGCGAACGAATCGCTTTGTGTCAGCACGCCGACATTGGTGAGAGTGGAGAGCGATTCGACATAACGTAGCGGAATGCTGACGCGATGCCGCGCGAGCATGTCGAGAATCATCTCGTGAGTCAGCGCGCCCGAGGGCGGCAAGACGACGGGGTACCCACGCAGTTCGCTCCAGTCCAGCTCCTTCTCCTCGCGAAGGGCAAGCGGATGATCCTTGCGCACCGTGATGACGAACGGGTCGGTATAGAGCGTTTCGCTCGCGATCTCGGGGGAGAGCGGGCGATTGGGCAGGACGCCCACCAGGAAATCCAGCTCCCCGTTGCGCAGCGCTGGCATCAACATCTCGACGGGGCCCTCGCGCACTGAGACGGCCACTTCCCGCGCACTGGCTTCGAGTTCGACGATGAAACGCGGCACCAGCACGAGCGCCGCAGCGGGCATGACACCAAGCGCGACGCGCGTAATCCTTCCTTCAAGCAGGGCGCGCAAATCCTCCTGAGCACTCGTGAGCTGGAACAGGACCTCGCGCGCGTGGCTCAAGAAGCTCGTGCCGTACTCGGTCGGCGTCATACCGTTAGGACCACGATCAAACAGCCGAACGCCCAGGCCCGATTCGAGCGATCCCAGCATCTTCGAGACTGCCGGCTGGCTGATCGATAGCAGGTTGGCGGCCTTGACGACGCTGCGGAGTTCGTCGAGCGCAACCAGCAGTTGCAGGTGGCGCAACTTGAGGTTGGCCCGGATGTACCAATCGGATCTAGACATGGCTGGCGGAGGACGAGTTCGGCGCAGTATAACCAGAAGAGAATATTGGTCTCAATATTTTTTCAATGGACGTCATATCCCGCGGTTCCTACGATGCGCCCTAACCCAATCCCCACGCCGCCTTTCGCTTGCGTGCAGGGCTGCTAAGGGATTTCACCTACGCGTCATTGGCTGGAGCCACGCATGAAACTGATGTCGTTCGTCACGCCGCAACGAGCCACCTTCGGCATCGTCGACGGCGATCGTATTTTCGATCTCGGGCCGCGACTGGTCCACACCTGCACCGATCTCAAGAGCGTCCTGTGCGCGGGCTGGGTCGACCGATTGCCCGCGCTCATCAGCGGTGCTCCGGCCGATTTCCGCGTCGACGAGGTGAGTTTCCTGCCGGTGCTGCCGAACCCGTCGCGGATTTTCTGCGCCGGGCTGAACTACTACGCGCACCGCGCCGAAGGCAATCGTCCGGAAACGACGGAACCACCAATCTTCATACGACTCGCGCAATCACAGACCGGGCATGGCCGCCCGCTCGTGTGCCCGGTCGAATCCGACCAGCTCGATTTCGAAGGCGAATTGGCGGTGGTCATCGGCAAGGCCGGGCGCCGGATCGCCGAGGAGGATGCGCTCGGCTATGTCGCCGGCATGTCCTGCTACAACGACGGCTCTGTACGTGACTGGCAGCTTGCGACGACGCAGTGGACGGCCGGCAAGAATTTTCCGGCCACGGGCGCTTTCGGTCCGTGGCTCGTCACCGCCGACGAGCTGTCCCCAGCGCGCGATCTCACGCTTGTCACACGCCTGAACGGCGAAGAGGTGCAGCGCACTTCGACGGAGCTCATGACATTTCCGATGGCGCGACTCATCAGTTTTATCTCGACTTTTACTACGCTTGTGCCGGGGGATGTGATCGTCACCGGCACGCCCGGCGGCGTGGGTCTACGCCGCACGCCGCCGCTCTACATGAAGCACGGCGACGAGGTCGAAGTCGAGATCGAGGGACTCGGCGTGCTGCGCAATAGCGTAGTCAAAGAAAGGGCGCGGCACACCTGATCGGGTTGATGGGAGGGGAAGGTTGTTTTTAAATTAGTAATCCATATTGAAATTACTCGATTTAGGGGAAAGGAATGAGGATGAAGATAATGGCGGCGGTTATCGGTGCGCTGGCCACGCCAGCCGCGTTCGCGCAGAGCAACGTGACACTGTATGGTCTGCTCGACGCCGGCGTGTCTTACGTCACGAACCAGGGTGGGCACAGTGTCGTGAAGTTCGACGACGGTATTTCGGTGCCTTCATTCATCGGCCTGCGCGGCGCCGAGGATCTGGGAGGGGGGACGCAGGCCATCTTCGACCTCGAATCGCAGTTCATGCTTGCGAACGGCGAGTTCATACCGGGGCAGGGCATCTTCGGACGTAATGCTTATGTCGGTCTCAAGGACGAGCGTTTCGGCACGGTGACGCTCGGCAATCAATTCGACTTTATGAACGACTCCCTGACGATGTCGGGCAATGTGCCTGGGGTCGTGGCTGGCGGTCTCTACAACTATCCCGCAGGTCCGTTTCATAACCTCGGCATACCGAACAATGCCACGGGCTGGTCCGACTGGGACCGCACAGCGCAGGAGCAGGTGCACAACTCGGTCAAGTATCTTTCGCCCGATGTCGCCGGATTCAAGGTGGGGGCGCTCTATTCGTTCGGCGGCGTGGCCGGCGACTTTCGCGCGAACAGCGCCGTCAGCTTCGGGCTGAACTACGCGACCGGCAAGTTCGGCGCAGGCGCGGCATACACGGAAGTGCGTTACCTCGTGGGGACGCAGATCACGGCGATCCGTAACTGGGGGTTGGGCGCGCACTATGACTTCGGCCCGCTGCGCGCTATCGCGAACTTCACGACCGTGCGAAACGAACAGAACGGCGCTTACGCATGGCAGACTTCGGCCGGCGGCCTCTACTCGTTTTCGCCCGCCTGGTCGATCGGCCTGGCGTACACCTACATGAAGGGCAATGACGCGCTCGAGAACGCGCACGCCAGCCAGTTTGGTGGCACGCTGAACTACACGTTGTCCAAGCGCACGCTGGTCTATCTCGCGGGGATCTTCCAGATTGCGAACGAGGGGCAGAATGCGCTTGCGAACGGCCTGTTCGATCCGACGATGGTTTCGTCGAGCAACAAGCAAGGCATCGTCCGCATCGGCATGCGTACCTCGTTCTAAGGCACGGCGGGCGGGTGGACGGCCTTCGACCGTTTTTTCAGGAGCGCAGTGAGGAAGTCATGAGCAAACGCATCAAGATGATTTTTCCCGTGCCGTTGAGCGACGCCACGCGCGGGATGGTGGAATCGCAGTTGCCGCCGGAATACCGGCGCGACGATATCGAAGTGAGCTTTGTCGGTGCGGGGCAGGTGCTGACGCTCACGGATACTTACTACGACATGGCGATCGCGGAACTGGCCGTCATCGAAGCCGGCTTGCACGCCGAGGAAGAGGGGTTCGACGCCGTCTGCATTAATACGGTGAGCGATTCGGGGCTCAATGCGTTGCGCTCGCGCCTTTCCATTCCGGTGCTCTCGCCGGGGCAGAGCGCATTTCACGTCGCCTGCATGCTCGGGCACAAGTTCAGCATCCTGACCATGTGGGAGCGGTGGTTTCCGCTCTATCGCAAGACCCTGCGCGAATACGGCCTGGAATCGCGGGTCGCCTCGATCCGGCAGATCGGCGTAAGGCCGGACACGGAGGCGCTGCTGTCCGGCAAGGAGAGCGTCGTGTTCGCGAAACTCGAAGAGGAGGCGCGGCGCGCGATCGAGGAGGACGGCGCCGACGTCATCGTGCTGGGCTCGACCACGATGCATCAGTCCCATGCCTATCTTGCTTCGCGCTTGCCGGTTCCGGTGCTCAACCCTGGTGTGATTGCGTACAAGATGTGCGAGATGTTTCTGGATCTCGGGCTCGCTCATAGCGCGAAAGCCTACCCGCCCCCCGAGGTGCTGAAGGACGTCGCGTTTAGCCTGCGCTGAGCCTGCGGTTTCCATTCCTGGTCCATGACGTTGTCTGTAGCCGGCTGCGGATTCGCAGCCGGCTTTCTTTTTGGTTCGGGTATTCCCTCAAGGTAATAACCCGGGTGGACACATTCTCCAGAATAGACAGGGAAATCAAGGGGTGAAATGAAAAAACGGCCGAACGCGTCGCCAGCCTTGGCGTACCGCGGACATAACCAAAACGACATACCGCTCCGAATTATTTTTCAATGGACCATCGAGGTGGGGGTTTTTACGATGCTATTCATGCGGTGCCCATAAATCGATGCGGGCACAACTTTTAAACCTTGATACGGGGCAGCACATGAAGGGTCTCCAGACTTATGCACGATGTCTCGCCGTTGCAGCCGCAATGACTGGCGCAGCCGGCGCCTATGCTGCCGATGGTTTCCCCGTGCCCGTGCGCGTCACGGCCGCTGACGGCACGCAGAAGATGATCGACTACACGGGCCAGAACAAGGCGACCCAGCCGTGGCAGATCTGCGTGTCGTTTCCGCATATGAAAGATCCGTACTTCGTGGCCGCTGACTATGGCGTGATCGAAGAGGCCAAGCGACTCGGCGTGAAGGTCCAGGTGCTCGACGCGGGCGGCTACACGCAACTCTCCTCGCAGATTTCGCAGATCCAGAACTGCGTGGCGGGCGGCGCGAAGGCGGTCGTGATGGTGGCGATCTCGCGTGAAGGGATGGGCAATCTGCTCGACACGCTCAAGCAGAAGAACGTGGTCGTGGTCGACGCAATCAACGGCGTGACCTCGACGGACGTGGGTGCGCGCGTGCTCACGAGCCCCTATGACGAAGGCCTGCATTCGGGGCAATACCTCGCGAAGCTGCACCCGGCCGGTTCGCCGCCGGTGCGTGTCGCCTGGCTGCCGGGCCCGGCCGGCGCGGGTTTCGTGAATGCGTTCAACAACGGCTTCATGACGGCTATCAAGGGCAGCGCCGTGCAGGTCGTGGAGACGAAGAACGGCGACGTCGGCAAGGAAGTGCAGGCGCGCCTCGTGGAGAATGTGTTGCAGGCGCATAAGGATATCGACTACATCGTGGGGACGGCGGTCACGATCGAAGCGGCGATCCCGCTCCTGCGCGCGCATCAACTCGAAAAGCAGGTGAAGCTCGTGTCGCTCTACCTGACCCCCGGCGTGCTGGTGGGGCTCAAGGACGGCAGCGTCGAGGCGGCGCATGTGTCGCCCGTGGTCACGACGGCTCGCATGACGATCGACACCGCAGTCGGACTGCTGCAAGAGAAGCAGGCCGCGCCGCTCGTGCAGTACGACACGATCGGCCGTGTCTACACGGCGAAAGACATCGGCACGCTCGACGTCAACACGGTACTGGCGCCGGAAGGCTTCAAGCCGGCCTTCCGCTACGCGGGCAGTTGATGTGAGACGCGCGAGCCTTCCGGCTCGCGCCTGTTGAAGTTTGAAAGTTTGGACCCGCAATCGCCCGGCACCGATCATGTCACTCGTTGCAAATTCACAGATGTCCGTAGCAGGAGATCGCGCTGCGCACGCTCCGCAGCCTGGCGCGCGCGACTGCGCCGCTCCCGTGCTGAGCGTGCGCGAGTTGACGAAACGCTATGGCAGTCACACGGCGCTCGACCGCGTGAGCCTCGACTTTCATCCCGGCCGGATTCACGTTCTGTTCGGCGAGAATGGCGCGGGCAAGTCGACCTTCATCACCATGCTCGCCGGCGCCAATCTGGCGACGAGCGGCGAGCTTGAAATGGACGGCTTTCGCGGCGTATTCCAGTCGGTCGCCCAGTCGCGCGCCCACGGCATACGCGCGGTGTTTCAGGAGTTTTCGCTAGTGCCTCAGTTGAGCGTGGCGGAGAACATCGTGCTGGGCGAGGAGCTCGTCGGCGCGGCGGGCACGCTCAAGCGGCGCGCCGCGCGCGATCAGGCGCTGGCGCTCATCGCAGAGCTGGGTTTCGATCTCGGCGTCGATGCGTGCGTGGGCGACCTCGCGCGCGGCAAGCAGCAGATGGTCGAAATCTGCAAGGCGCTGCGCAGGCCGCCGCGCGTGCTGATTCTCGACGAGCCGACCGCCTCGCTGTCCGAGCACGATGCACAGTCGCTGTTCGCGCTCGTGAGGCGACTGAAGGCGGACGGCACGGCCATCGTGTACATCACGCATCGTATGCACGAGATCGCGTTGCTGGCCGACGAGGTGACGGTGTTGCGCGACGGCAGGTCGATCGCCACGGTCGGCGCGGACACGCCACACGATCAGTTGATCGAGCTGATGACGGGGCGCGCCGTGACGAGCCTGTTTCCGCCGCCGGGAACGCATCTTGGCGACGTGCGGCTTGCGCTGCGCGACCTGACGCTGATTGCGCAACCCGGCGTGACGCAGGTGAAGGGCGTGAATCTCGCGGTGCGCGCGGGAGAAATCGTGGGGATCGCGGGTCTCGTCGGTTGCGGCAAGAGCGAGGTCGGCCAGGCGTGTTTCGGTCTGCGGCCCGTCGCAAGCGGGCATATCGTGCTCGACGACAAGCCGTTGCGCGCACGCCATCCCGCCGACGCCATCGCGCGCGGCCTGTGGTACAGCCCGGCGGATCGCAAGAACGACGGCCTCATGCAGGGCTGCAGCGCGGGCGAGAACATGGCGCTCTCCGGCACCCTCTGGGGCGACATGCGTGGACGCCTCATCAGGCGCCGGCGCGAGCGCGCGGTGCTCGAACGGCTGTCGTCGCGGGTCGCGTTCGCGGCCGAGCGTCTCGACGAACCGGTCGGCAACTTCTCGGGCGGCAATCAGCAGAAGGTGATGCTGGCGAAGGGACTCGCGCAACGCATTGGCGTTTATGTGTTCGACGAGCCGACTGTCGGCGTGGACGTGGGGGCTCGCCCGGCGATTTACCGATACCTCTCGGAGCTCGCCGCGAACGGTGCGGCCATCGTGCTCGTTTCCTCGGACCTGCCGGAGCTGCTCGGCCTCACGCATCGTCTGCTCGTGATGAACGACGGACGGATCGTGGCGGAGTTTCAGCGCGACGCGTTCGACGAACGAAGGATTCTGGAAAAGTTTTTCTGAGCTGGAGTGTAAAGAGATGAATATCCCGACCGCACGCGTCGAGCATGGCGGCTCCATAAAGAACCGCGGCCTGCTCCGCAGCCTGGCTGCGCATCGCGAGGCGCTGGCCTTGCCGCTGATGTTCGTGGTGGCCGTCGCGCTCTTCGGCGCACTGGCCCCTGGCTTCCTCACGCTCGACAATCTAACCAACGTCGCGCGGCAGTCGGTCTATCTGCTGATTGCGTCGCTCGGGCAGCTGATCGTGCTCGTCGTCGGCGGCCTCGACCTGTCGGTCGGGACGATTGCGGCACTCGTGTCCGTGGTCGGTTCGATGGTCATGGTCGCCGTCAATCATGCGTTGCCGGACGCGCCGCTGCTCGCGATTCTTGCCGGCTGCGCGGTGGCGGTCGCGCTCGGCGCATCGGTCGGTCTGCTCAATGGCATCGGCGTCACCGTGTTGAGGATTCCTGCCTTCATGATGACGCTCGGCATGTCGTCGGTCGTCTTCGGCGTCGCGCTCTTCATCAGCGGCGGCGTGCCGGTGGACGGTCTACCGAAGGAGCTTGGCGCCGTCTTCGGCTTCGGCAGCGTGTGGGGCGTGCCGGTGCCGGCCGTCGTCGCGATCGTGCTGACCGTGCTCGTCTACGTGCTGCTCGAGCGCACCCGCTTCGGCCGCCATCTGTATGCGACGGGCGGCAACCATCGCGCGGCGGCGCTCTCGGGCGTGCGCACGGCGCGAGTCGGGCTGCTCGCGTTCGTCCTCTCGGGCGTGCTCGCGGCGTTGACGGGCATGCTTCTCACCGCGCAGCTCGGCACCGGCGAGACCAATGTCGGACAGAATCTGCCGCTGCAATCGATTGCGGCCTGCGTCATCGCCGGCGTGAGTCTCGCGGGCGGCAAAGGTCGCACGCTGTGGGTCGTTATCGGCACGCTGCTCATCACGCTGGTGCAGAACGGTCTCGATCTGATGCAGGTAGGCGCCTATGCGGCAACCATGGCGATCGGCGCGATCCTGATCTTCGCGATGGCGATTGCGCGGCAGCGGTAAGCGCAAGAGCGCGGTGCAGATTGCAGGGAAACCACGCAGCAGGGAAGGGTTCGAAAACAGACGGGAACCGGAAGGTTCCCCATCAAGGAGTGTCGGGCAATGAGTGAAGCAAAGAACGTACCGTTCACGGGCCAGGAGTATCTCGAGAGCCTGAACGACGACCGCGAAGTATGGATCTATGGTGAGCGCGTCAAGAACATCACCGAACACCCTGCTTTCCGCAATTCGGCTCGTATGATCGCGCGGATGTACGACGCATTGCACGATCCGGCCCGGTGCGACGTGCTGACGACGGAGAACGACTCCGGCGGCTTCACGCACCGGTTCTTCCGCGCGCCGCGCAACGGTGCCGAGCAGCTTGCCCAGCGCGACGCCATTGCGGAAATCCAGCGCGTGTCCTACGGCTGGATGGGCCGCTCGCCGGATTACAAGGGATCCTTCGTCGGTACGCTCGGCGCGAACAACAGCTTCTACAAAGGCTTCGAAAAGAACGCGCTGCGCTGGTACAGCAAGGCGCAGGAGCGCACGTGGTACATCAACCACGCGATCATGAATCCGCCGGTCGATCGCAACAAGCCGAGCGCCGACCAGAGCGACGTGTACGTGCGCGTGGTAAAGGAAACGGACGCGGGCATTTACGTGAGCGGCGCGAAGGTCGTCGCGACCAACTCCGCGCTCACGCACTATACGTTTGTTGCCCACGCGGGCCAGGTGCCGATCAAGGACCCGAAGTATTCGCCGGTGTTCATGGTGCCGACGGGTGCGCGCGGCGTGAAGATGATCTCGCGTGTCTCGAACGAATATCGCGCAGCCGTTCTCGGCAGCCCGTTCGACTATCCGCTTTCGAGCCGCCTGGACGAGAACGACGCGATCCTGGTGCTGGACAACGTGTTCATCCCGTGGGAAGACGTGTTCATGTACGGCGACGTCGACCTTGCCAACCGTTGGGCGCTCGATTCGGGCTTCAACAATCGCGCTTCGATGCACGGATGCACGCGTCTTGCGGTCAAGCTCGATTTCATGTGCGGTGCGCTTGCCAAGGCGCTTGAAATCACGGGCGCGAATGGCTTTCACGGCGTGCAGTCGCGTTTCGGCGAGGCGCTCGCCTGGCGCAACACGATGTGGGGCCTCTCGGACGCGATGGCGAAAAGCGAAGTGCCGTGGCACGGCATGGTGCAGCCGGACGCGCGCTTCGCTTCGGCTTATCGCGTGATCTCGCAGATCGGCTTTCCGATGATCAAGAACATCATCGAGACGATCGTCGCAAGCGGTCTCATCTATCTGAATTCGCACGCGAACGACTTCAAGGATCCGATGCTGCGCGGCTATCTCGACACCTATGTGCGCGGCTCGGGCGGCGTCGACGCGGAGGGCCGCGTCAAGACGATGAAGCTGCTCTGGGAGACGATCGGCACCGAATTCGGCGCGCGCTCGGAACTCTACGAGATCAACTACCTGGGTTCGAACGACGTGACGCGCCTCGCGAACCTGTACGACGCGCAGACGAGCGGCGATCTCGACCACATGAAGGCGTTCGTCGAGAAGTGCATGGGCGAGTACGACATCAACGGCTGGACCGTGCCCGATCTCATCAATCCGGACGACGTCAGCGTGCTGACGTCGCGTTGAACGACGCTTCGTCATTTCAGGGTGGCAGCACCAGGACATCAGAACATGAGCAAGGCGGCAGACATTTCGTATGTGGTCTACCAGGTGAGCGACCTGGACAAGATGCAGTCCTTCATGGAGGACTTCGGTCTCGTCACCGCGCGCCATGACGCCCAGTGCCTTTACATGCGCGGCGCCGGTCCGCAGCCGTATGCGCACGTGACCGAGCTGGGCCCGGAGAGCCGCTTCGTCGGCGGCGGGTTCCGCGTGCGCTCGCGCGCGGATCTCGACACGCTAGCGCAACTCGCAGGCTCCTCGGCCGTCGAGCCGATCGACGCGCCGGGCGGCGGGTGGCGCGTGCGCATGAAGACGCCGGATGGCGTGCGGATCGACGCGGTCTGGGGGCAGGATGCATCGCCGTTGCCGTTGCGCACGCCGCATCCCTTCAACGCAGGGGAATCGAAGGCGCGCGTGAACGCCTCGTTGCGCACGCAACGGGAGCCGGGCCTCGTGCTGCGGCTGGGGCACTTCGTGCTGCGCGTGACGAACCATGACGAAACGGTGCGGTGGTTCCGCGAGCGTTTCGGGTTGCTGCCGAGCGACTACATGTGCGCCGGCATGCGCGATAACGTGATCGGCACGTTTTTGCGCGTCGACCGCGGCGGCACGCCCGTCGATCACCATTCGATCCTCATCGTGCAGGCGCAGCAGACAGGGGTGCATCACTGCTCGTTCGAGCTTCAGGACGTGGACGCGGTGATGGGCGCGCACGACTATCTCGTGTCGCGCGGCCACCGGCTCGAATGCGGCGTGGGGCGCCATCTGCTCGGCAGCCAGATTTACGACTACTGGCGCGATCCATTCGGCTTTCGCGTCGAGCACTACACCGACGGCGACGTCGTGAACAACGCGTTCGAGCCTTCGTATTTCGTCGGGACCGCGGACCAGACGACCCAATGGGGCATGAAGCCGCCGCCCGAATTCTTCGACTGATATCGCGTTTCGCTTGGTCTTTTAACTTCAGAGAGAACACAGAACATGGCACACAAGAAACAGCGCTTCGTTTCCCCGCTCGTCGCCGAGTATCCGCCGGGCCATTGGTCCAACACGCTGCGGGTGGGCGACGCGATCTACGTGTCGGGCATGACGGCGCGCGCGAACGACCTGCAAAGCATTCAGGGCGAAACCGCTTACGAACAGGCCAAGGTCATCTTCACGAAAATCAAGCACTGCATCGAAGCGGCGGGCGGCACGCTCGCCGACATGGTGAAGATGACGATCTACGTGACGAACATGGCCGACAACAAGGAAATCTGGCGCGCGCGCCAGGAGTTTTTCGAAGGCGATTTTCCGTGCTCGACGCTCGTGCAGGTCGCAGGCCTCGCGAAGCCGGAAATCCTGCTTGAGATCGACGGCATTGCCCACGCGGGCAGCGGCGCCTGATTGCCGACGATGTGCGCGGCTGCCGGTCTGGGGCCGTGCCGGCGCACTGAACACACAGGACACGCATCATGAATTCTGACGAGTCGCCCGAGTCCGCAGCGGGCCGTCTCTTTACGCCGCGCCAGTTCCGCGACGCGATGGGCCGGTTCGCAACCGGCGTCGTCGCCGTGACCACCGAGGTCGACGGGCTGCCGCATGCCATGACGGCCAACGCGTTTATGTCGGGCTCGCTCGAGCCGCCGCTCGTGCTCGTCTCGATTGCCTGCACCGCGAAAATGCACGAGCGCATCCGCGCGGCTGGCGTGTTCGGCGTGAGCGTGCTGGCCGACTGCCAGCAATGGTGCAGCAACCATTTCGCAGGAAAGCCCTCGCCGGACCGTCAGCCCGCATTCGAACGCATCGGCGGCGTGCCGGTCGTCGAAGGCGCGAACGTGCAGCTTGCCGCGGAACTGCGGCACGCCTATGCGTGCGGCGACCATACGCTGTTCGTCGGTGAAGTGCGCTCGCTCGTCACGGCGGGCGAGGCAACCGCGCCATTGCTGTTTCATGGCGGACGCTATGCGACGCTTGCAGCGTTGAGCCATTGAGTGGAATTCGAATCAAACAAGCGAAGCCCATGAAAGTCGAACCGATTTCGAAGGTTGCCCAGGGCATCGGCGCGCCGCTCCCGCGCGTCGAAGACCTGCGCATGCTTACCGGCCAGGGACACTACGCGGACGACACCAACCTGCCGAATCAGGCGCGCGGCTACGTGCTGCGCTCGCCGGTCGCCCATGCGCGCGTCCGCAGCATCGACGTCAGCGGGGCGCTCGAAGTGCCGGGCGTGCTCGCGGTGCTGACCGGCGAGGACTATGCGGCGGACGGGCTGGGTCTCATCCCCTGCGTGAGCATTCCCTCGACGATCACCGGCAAGACGTATCACAAGACGCCGTTTGCGCCGCTGGAGAAAGACCGCGTGCTCGCGATCGGCTCGGGCGTCGCGTTCGTGGTGGCCGAAACGCTGGCAGCGGCCATGGACGCCGCCGAGCGCATCCAGGTCGATTACGACGCGCAGCCCGCCGCGCCGACGCTCGAAGCCGCCATCGCGGACCACGCGCCGCTCGTCTGGGACGAGGCGCCCGGCAATATTTGCTTTCGGCACGAGCTCGGCGACCCGGCGCGCACCGAAGCCGCCTTTGCCGACGCCGATCACGTCGTGTGCGCGCGCATCCGCAACCAGCGCCTCGCGGGTAATCCGCTCGAACCGCGTGCGTGCTTGGGCGCGTGGCACGAAGCCGGGCACCGCTATCACCTGACTTCGTCGACGGCCAATCCGCACCGGATTCGCCTGCTGCTCGCGGAACATATTCTCAAGGTGCCGGCGCATTGCGTTCACGTGGTGGCCGGCGACGTGGGCGGCGGGTTCGGCACCAAGGGCGGTATCTATCCCGAGGAGATCCTGGTGCTGTGGGCCGCGCGCAGGCTGGGCCGGCCGGTGAAGTGGGTCAGCGACCGCAGCGAGGCGTTCCTCTCCGACTTCAATGGCCGCGACCAGATCGCCGACGCCGAACTCGCGCTCAAGCGCGACGGCACCGTGCTCGGCATGCGGGTCACGGTACATCACAATCTCGGCTGCCAGCTGGGGCCGTCCACTGCGCATCCGCCGCTCGTCGGCTGCCGGATGCTCTCGGGCGTCTACGCCTTTCCGGCCATGCATGTCGCGATCAACGGCGTCTTCACGCATAGCCGGACGTTGACGACTTATCGCGGCGCGGGGCGGCCCGAGGCGACGCTGATCGTCGAGCGCATGCTCGACCTGGCCGCATTGGACCTCGACATCGATCCCGTCGAAATCCGCCGCCGCAACCTGATTCGTCCCGAGCAGATGCCGTACACCACGGCCATTCGCGAGACCTACGACTGCGGCGAATTCGAAGCGATCCTCGATGAGGGCCTCAAGCTCTCCGACTGGAACGGCTTCGCCGCGCGCCGCGCCGTAAGTGAGGCGCGCGGCCGTTTGCGCGGCCGCGGGCTCGCACTTTATATCGAGGTGTGCGGGACGATCAGCGACCGCATGGAGATCCGCTTCGACGCGACCGGCGGCCTCACGATCCTGGCCGGGACGTTCTCCTATGGGCAGGGCCACGAGACGAGCTACGCGCAGATGGTTCACGAATGGCTTGGCGTGCCCATCGAGCGCATCCGTTTCATGCAGGGCGACACCGACAAGATCGCCAATGGCCGCGGCAGCTTCGGCTCGCGCAGCATGACGGTCGGCGGCTCCGCGCTGCTGGGCGCGTGCGAGGAGGTGATCGCCACGGGCAAGCGGGTGGCCGCGATCCTGCTCGATTGCGACGAAGAAGCGCTGACGTTCGCTGCGGGGGTGTATCGCGAAGCGGGCGGCGCGGGCCGTGAGATCACGCTCGACCGCGTCGCGCGCGCGACCTATGCGTGGGGCGCGCCCAAGCCGCTGCCGGCGGACCTGTGGTCCGGCCTCGAAGGGCGCGGTTTTTTCACGGCGTCGCCGCAGAACTATCCCAACGGCTGCTATGTGGCCGAAGTCGAGATCGATCCGGAAACGGGCGACGTCGCGCTGGAGCGCATCACGGCGGTGGACGACGTCGGCAATGTCATCAACCCGCTCGTGCTCGAAGGGCAGGTGCACGGCGGCATCGCGCAGGGAGCCGGGCAGGCGCTCAAGGAGGAGATCGTGCACTCGGCCGACGGCCAGTTGCTCACGGGCGCGTTCACCGACTATGCGATGCCGAAAGCGAGCGACTTTTGCCGCTTCACGCTCGGCATGCGGCCGGTTCCGACGCAGACCAATCCGCTCGGCGTGAAGGGCGGCGCGGAAACAGGAACGGTGGGCATGCCGCCCGCGATCATTTCAGCCGTGATCGACGCGCTTCGGCCTTACGGCGTGCGCCACCTGGACATGCCGGCCACGCCCTTGAAAGTCTGGGAAGCCATCCGGAGCGCGCAAGAGCGCGCGTGATTCCAATGCGAGCTGAGTGAGAAGTCAAGCATGAACAAGTTATTCATCGTCTACCGCACCGACCGGACCGACGGCGAAGCTGCCGCCATTCGCGGGGCAACCCGCGCGCTGCATCGGGATTACATGAGCGGCTTCAGCGCGCGCGTGCGTGCAGGCGGGCCGCTGCTCGATCCCTCCGGCGATGCGTTCGGGGGCGCCATGATTATCGAGGCGGAAAGCGAATCTGAAGTCTGGGCCATCGTGCGCAACGATCCGTTCGAACAGGCGGCGCTTTCGGAGCGCATCGAGGTCAGCGAGTTTCGCTGGCAGACGAATCGCCCGGCGGACCTGCCGCCGCTTTGATGCGCCGAAGTCACCTTCAACCCATACAGGCAGGATGAACAACGCATGGATCTGACTGGAGAACAACTGCTGCCGATGCCGCGCGAGCGCGTGTTCGATGCACTGCTCGACCCCGTCATGCTGCAAGCGGCCATACCCGGCTGCAAGTCGATCACGAGCGCCGGCGACGGTGCTTACGATGTCGCTGTCGTGACCGCCATCGGGCCCGTCAAGGCGCAGTTCAAGGGCAGGCTGCGGCTCGAAAACCCGCAGCGCCCGCAGGGCTACGTGATGAGCTTCGAAGGCGACGGCGGCGTGGCGGGATTCGCGCGCGGGAGCGCCGAAGTGACGCTCGAGGCGCTCGACGAGCAACAAACGCGGCTGCGCTATGCGGCCAAGGCGCAGATTGGGGGCCGCCTTGCGCAGATCGGCGCGCGCCTCGTCGATGCGAGCGCGGCGAAGCTGTCGGCGCAGTTCTTCGGCCGCTTTACGGAATTGCTTGGTGCGCCTGAGGGCGCTGCCGCGCGGGCGGGTCAGCCGGAGGCGGCGAGTGTGGCCGCGCCCGCTGCCGCTGTCACCGCTGGCGTCTCGCGAGAAGCGCCGGGGCAACCGCTACGCGGCATGGTCACGTTGCAGATGCCCGCGTGGACGTGGGCGTTCACGATCGCGGCGCTCGCCGCGCTGGCCGGCTGGTACGGCGCGCACTGACATGAACCATTGAGAACGGCGCAAGGCGCATAGACATGCCGAAAGTCACCATTATCGTCAACGGCATCGTGCAGACGCACGAAGTCGAAGGGCGCACGCTGCTCGTGCAGTTTCTGCGCGAGCACTGCGGCCTGAAGGGAACGCACGTCGGCTGCGATACGAGCCAGTGTGGCTGCTGCACCGTTCATCTCGACGGGCGGAGCATCAAGTCGTGCACCTGTCTCGCGTCGATGGCCGACGGTCACGAGGTGCGAACGATCGAAGGAGTGGGCAGCGTGGAGGCACTGCATCCCTTGCAGCGCGCGTTCAACGAACAACACGCGTTGCAGTGCGGATATTGCACGCCGGGCATGGTGATGCAGGGCATCGACATCCTGCGCCGCGAACGCGCGACCGACGACGCCACGATCCGCCACGAGCTCGAAGGCAACCTTTGCCGGTGCACGGGCTATCAGAACATCGTCGATGCGATTGCGTCCTGTGCAGGGCGTCGAGCGCAGGCGCAGGGCCACACGCCCGAATCGAGCGGAGAGGCTTGACCATGTACGATTTCGAATATGCGCGGCCGGCCACGCTCGACGAGGCCACGAAGCTGCTGGCCGACAATCCCGAGGCGCGCCCGCTCTCGGGCGGCCAGACCTTGATCCCGGCGCTCAAGCAGCGGCTGAACCGGCCCGCGCTGCTCGTCGACCTGCAGGCCATCGATGCGTTACGCGGCATCGAAGTGAACGACGAGTGGGTCAGCGTGGGCGCGATGACGCGCCACGCCGAGGTCGCCGCGCATCCGGGCATTGCCGCCGCCATTCCGGCGCTGGCGTTTCTCGCGGGCGGCATCGCCGATCCCCAGGTCCGGCATCAGGGCACGATCGGCGGATCGATCTCGAACAACGATCCGGCCGCGGACTACCCCTCAGCAGTCGTGGGCCTTGGCGCGCAAGTCGTGACGACGCACCGCGTGATCGCCGCCGACGACTTTTTCACCGGTCTTTTCAGCACCGTGCTTGAACACTCGGAGATCGTCACGCGCGTGCGCTTTGCACGGCCGCGGCGCGCGGGCTACTGCAAGCTGCCGAATCCGGCCTCGGGCTATGTGATGGCCGGATGCTTCATCGCGCAATTCGCGGCGGACACGCGCGTCGCCGTGAACGGTGCGGGTCCGTGCGTGTTTCGCCAGCGCGCATTCGAAGAAGCGCTTTCCGCGCGTTTCGAGCTGGCGGCGCTGGAGCACTGCGCGCAGGACGCAGCAGGACTTAACGCAGACATGCATGCGAGCGCCGCTTACCGCGCGCAGCTCGTGAAAGTTGCCGCAAAGCGCGCCCTGGCGCGTGCCTTGCAGCCAGACCAGCCATCCTGCCGTGAGGCCATCGTTTCTATCAATTAACCTCAAAATCATGAGTTCTTCCATGTTGCAGGCACTTCCTGTGCGGGCCGCCTCGCGCCAAGAGCCCGTTCCGCTCTCACCCAAAACGCGCGAAATTCTCGGGCGCGTAGGGACAGCCAACATCGCCAACGCGCTGCTCAAGCGTGGATTCCGCAACGTGTGCTTGCAGGGAATCCGCCCGATTCGAGAGGGACAGCGCATGGTCGGACCGGCCTTCACGCTGCGCTTCATTCCCGCCCGCGAAGATCTCGACAGTCTCGAACACTACGCGAGCGACGACAACCTTCATCGCCGCGCGATGGAGGATTGCCCGGAAGGCGCAGTGCTCGTCATCGATGCGTTCGGCAACACGCGCTCCTCTTCGGCAGGCGACATGATGGCGTTGCGGCTCAAGCACCGCGGCGTGCGGGGCATCGTGACGGACGGCGGCTTTCGTGACGTGCCGGGCATGCTGGCGGTCGGGCTTCCGGCGTACCAGCGCGAGGGCACGCAGCCCGCGACGCCGCTGACCATGCATGCGCTCGAGCTGAACGGGCCGGTCGGCTGCGCGGGCGTCGCGATTTATCCGGGCGACATCATCGTCGGCGACAGCGACGGCCTGGTGGCGATTCCGAGCCATCTCGCCGAAGCGGTGGCACTTGATGCTCTGGAATCCGAAGAGTACGAAACGTTTGCGGCGTGGCACATCGAGCGTGGACATTCGCTGATCGGCATGTTTCCCGCCAGTCCCGAAAGCCGGGTCGCCTATGAACGTTGGCTGCGCGCCGGCCGCCCCCCACTGGAGAATCAGCCATGAACGATCCCGCGGCAATCGCGAAGACGCTTGAGCTTTTGATCGACACCAATCGCCTCGACGAGGCGAAGTGGATCGATTTTCCCGAGTATGGGTTTCGACAGTATTTTCTCTGGAAGAACGAATCCACGGGGGCCAGCATCGCACTGCTCGAATATCAGAAGGGCGGGCGCATTCCGGTCAAGCATACGCACGCGTCGAACCAGTTCATGTATTGCCTCGAAGGCGACTACGAGTACGTCGACGTTGGGCTTCGCCTGCGCCCTGGTTCGTTTTACATGAACCCGAAGGACAATCCGCATGGCCCGACGATCGCGCACGAGCGCAGCGTGTTAATCGAGATCTACGACGGCCCGCATTACCACGAGAAGCCCGTTTATCACACGGACGAGACAATCGGCGCGTTTCTTTCGAAAGACACGGGCGACGCGTGATGCGCGTTGGCCTGGCGCGGTGACATTGAGCGCCCCGGGGCGGGCCGCACGCGTGGAATTCGACGCGTGCACACTAGCGACACTGCATGGCTCACGTGATCGCTTGCTCATCATCGGCGCGTGCGGTATGGAACGCTGTCCTGTCCTTTAGCGCGCCTGTGAGCTTGAAGGTCGGCGCGTCAGAACATGTTCCAGTCGCCGATTTCGTCGGGTGACTGACTGCCGGCTTTGCCGAGCGGCGCCTGCACGCCGTCGCGGATCTCGTGAAACACGCGCCGCACGAGTTGATGCGTAATCGTTTCGTGACGCTCCTTGCGCCACACGAGCCCCACGCGCATCAGTACGTTAGGCAACTCCAGCGGCAGCTCGACAAGGAGACCGAGCGCCGTGAAATGCTGGGCGACACTGCGCGCGAGAAAGCCGATGGATTCGGTGAGCTGCAGGACACCCACGTTGGCGAGCGTCGAAATCGATTCGACATGCCGGCGTGGAATGGACACGTCGTTGCGGGCCATGAAGTCATCGATGGGCGCGCGCGTGAAGGTCCACTCGGGCGGAAGGACCATCGGATAGCCGTTAAGCATGTCCCAGCGCACGCGCCTCACGCCGCCAAGCGGATGATTGCGCCTGACAACCACGACGATCGGGTCTTCGTAGAGCAGTTCGCTCTCGAACTCACCGCCGAGCGGTCGCGGCGGCAGATTACCTACGATGAAGTCGATGTCGCCGGCACGCAGCGCCGGCAGCAACGCATCCATGTTGGCTTCGACGAGCGAGACGGCGGTCTCGACGGAGGTCTCTTCGAGTCGCGCGATGAAGCGTGGCATCAGTACGGTGGTCGCGGCGGGCAGTACGCCCAGCGACAGGCGCGAGACGCGGCCTTCGCTAATGTCCCGCAAGTCGTCGCGCACGCTCGAAAGCTGGTTGAGGATCGTGCGCGCGTGACGAATCAGGCAAACGCCGTGTTCCGTGGGTTCCATCCCGCGTGTCGAGCGGTCGAACAGCGTCACTTCCAGACCTTCCTCGAGCATGGCCAGCGTTTTCGAAACCGCCGGCTGGCTCACGTTGAGATAGGCCGCCACCCGGCCCACGCTGCGAAAGTCGTCGAGCGCAACCAGCAACTGAAGGTGCCGCAGCTTCAGGTTGGCACGGATGTACCAGTCGAGTTTCGCCATGTCGAGCGCCCATAACCGAAAAGGAATAATTCTGCGGCAGAATATTCAATAGATTTCATGACGTCAATAGTGAAAACTGGCAGTCTCGCTGGTGCGCCTATTTGCGCGGCGGCGAATCTAGCCTGAGAGGACGAGTCGTGAAAATCAATCTGGCGTGGGCTGCTCCTGCTCACGGGCTGCCATGAGCGCACTGCCGGCGGTAGTGCGCGGCGCGGGGGCGCTTCCCCTT
Source organism: Paraburkholderia sp. J63 (assembly GCF_905220245.1). Lineage (NCBI taxonomy): Bacteria > Pseudomonadati > Pseudomonadota > Betaproteobacteria > Burkholderiales > Burkholderiaceae > Paraburkholderia > Paraburkholderia sp. J63. The sequence goes on from NZ_CAJMZF010000040.1 coordinate 21,284, forward strand.
GTCTCGCGTGCGCTGGAGGTCGATCCGTACCGCGCGCCGGCGCTTCTCGTCGCGGACGGAGTGACGAGCTTCGATAATGCCGTCAAAAATGTGAGCCTGCGCGTACGCGCGGGCGAGGTGGTAGCCCTCGCTGGGGACGACGCCCGCTCGCTCGCATCGTTCGCCGCAGTCTGCCTGGGCGCGCCGCTGCAAAGGGGCGCGATCCGTGTCGGCGCCGCCCTTCATGCTCGCTTGGGGCTGCATCGCGCCAACCTGCGTGGCGCGGCATACGTTCTCGACGATCCGTTCGCAGGGCTCGACGCTGCGGCTCGAGCCAATCTGGCCACGAGGCTGGCTGGCCTGGCACGCGCCGGTGCCGGCGTACTTGTTCTGTCGCGCGATCGAGCGGCGCTTGCATCCTGCGCGGATCGCCTGATCGTGATGCGCGAGGGCCGCCTTGTCGCCGAGTTCGAGCGCGCTGAATTCTTGGAGTTTTCCATGCCGGGACGACCCCGTGCCTGAGTTTTTCCACTATGGGCATGCATGCGGGGGCGCGTCGTGAGCCCCCAACTCGTCGTTCTCGACGACTTGCTGAGCTGGCGCAGCGCAGGGTATCGCGCCGCTCTGCTGACCGTTTGCTCGACATGGCCAGCATCGCCATGTGAACGTGGCGCGCTCTGCGCGATCCGCGAGGACGGGCGCCTCTCGGGCTCTGTTTCGGGCGGCCTCATCGAAGACGAACTCATCGACCTGGTGCGCAGCGGCATCTATTGGGATGGGCCCGTTCGTCTGCTCTGTTACACGGGTGGCGACGAGCCCGAGCAAAGACGTCTGCCCGCGGGCGCGCAACTCACGGTCGCGCTCGAGCCGGCGCCTGGTGTGGCTGAACTGGCCCTCGCAGCGAAGGCGCTCCGTGCGCGTCAGGTGGTCATGCGCGAGGTCGATCTCGATAGCGGCGCCGTGCAAATCGAGGTGGTCGACGCCGCGAGCCGCGGCGCCGTGAGCGCCGACGGGCGCACCGTGCGCACGCTGCTGCGACCTGCATGGCGCGTCTGGCCGCTTGCCGGCGAGGCGGTGGTGCAGGCCATTCGCCGTGTCGCCCGCTTTGTGCATTTCGAAGTCGTGTTCGTGCAGTTCGAGGGCCGCGCCGGAACCGCGGGGCTACCCACTTTGCCGGCAACGATGCAGCCCGGCACGATCAGTGCAAACGAGCTCGATGCGCTGACGATCGTCCTGGGTTTCGATGTGGAACCTCTGCCGTTCGCCGAGGCGTTGCAGGAAGCGATCGAGCGTTGTGGATCGCCGCTTTGCGTGCAGACTCGCAGGGATCCCGTGCATGCGACATGCTCGCCCGCGGCGAGCCCCGGTGAGCGCATCGTGTCCGCTGCGCGCACGCCCGAGGAAGTGGCCGTGACGGCGCTGGCGGCGCTCATCGAAATGCGCGCCGAGCGTTTGGCCGGCAAGAGCATGCCTTCTCGGGCGCCTCTCATCAGGGCAAACGCGCTCGTATCGAACGAGTAGAAAGCGCGGAATCGGAGTCGCATACGATTTTATCGTTGTTGACACAACGATAATGAAATCAAGCCCCAATTATTCTTCGGCCTCCTTTACATGCCGGTATTGCCTTCCTGCCAAACACGCGACGCGAAATCCGCCTCGCGTGCGCGTTCACGTTCGCGCCGAGCGCCAGCAGCCGTGCAGCCATGTAGGGGAAGGGCTCCACATCGTTAGGGTTATCACTGACATGAGAGTTGAGTTATGAATGGCGGGCATCTTTTTCATTCGACAGTCATATATTGAGATGTGACGATTTCTCTATCGAGAACGCCTGTGTCACGCGGCGATTAAATAAACAGTTAGGTCCGCCACGCGGTGGACGACGTATCGAAGGAGACGGATAGATGTCCGAAAATCTGAATGCCGGCGACAAGGCCTTCATTCCCCTGACCGGGGCCGAATACCTGAAGAGCCTCGACGACGGCCGTGAAGTCTGGATCTACGGTGAGCGGGTGAAGAACGTGGCCGAGCATCCGGCGTTCCGCAACTCGGCGCGGATGATCGCCCGCATGTACGACGCGCTGCATGATCCGGCGCGCAAGGACATTCTCACCACGCCCACGGAGTGGGGCGGCTATACGCAGCGCTTTTTCCGCGCGCCGCACACGGTGGCCGAGCAGGTTGCCCAGCGCGATGCGATCGCGGAATGGCAGCGTTGCGCGTGGGGCTGGATGGGCCGCTCGCCTGACTACAAGGGCTCGTTCCTCGGCACGCTTGGCGCGAACGCGCAGTTTTATCGTGGCTTCGAGGAGAACGCGACGCGCTGGTATCGCAAGGCTCAGGAGCGTACCTGGTACGTGAATCACGCGATCATGAATCCTCCCGTGGATCGTGACCTGCCGCCGAACGCGTCATCGGACGTGTTTGTGCGCGTCGTGAAGGAAACCGACGCGGGCATCTATGTGAGCGGCGCGAAGGTCGTCGCCACGGGCTCGGCGCTCACGCACTACACGTTCATCGCGCACATCGCGCAGGTGCCGATCCAGGACCCGAAGTTCTGCCCGGTGTTCATCGTGCCGACCGGCGCGCCCGGCGTGAAGCTGCTGTGCCGTGTCTCGAACGAATACCGTGCGGCCGTGCTTGGCAGTCCTTTTGATTATCCGCTCTCGAGCCGCCTCGACGAGAACGACGCGATCCTCGTGCTCGACAACGTGTTCATTCCGTGGGAAGACGTCTTCATGCACGGCGATGTCGAGCACGCGAACAAGTTCAACACCGGCTCGGGCTTCCTCGAGCGCGCGTCGCTGCATGGGTGTACGCGCTTTGCCGTGAAGATGGACTTTATCGTCGGCCTGCTGACGCGCGCGCTGGAGATCACGGGTGCGAAGAGCTTTTTCGGCGTACAGGCGCAACTGGGCGAGGTGATTGCATGGCGCAATGCGTTCTGGGCGCTTTCTGATGCCATGGCGAAGAGCGAGGTGAGCTGGAACAACATGGTCCGCCCCGATCCGCACTTCGCAGGTGCGTACCGCGTGCTGAACCAGGAGGCGATGCCGCGCGTGAAGAACATCATCGAGCAGGTCGTGGCGAGCGGTCTCATCTATCTGAACTCGCACACGAGCGACTTCAAGGTGCCGCAGATCCGCGACTACCTCGACAAGTACGTGCGCGGCTCGGGGGGCGCGGACGCCGTCGAGCGCGTGAAGGTCATGAAGATGCTGTGGGACGCGATCGGCACCGAGTTCGGCGCGCGCCACGAGCTATACGAAATCAACTACATCGGCAGTAATGACGTCACGCGCCTCACGAACCTGTACGCGGCGCAGGGCAGCGGAAATCTCGACCGCTTCAAGGCATTCGCGCAATCGGCGATGGACGAGTACGACCTCGATGGCTGGACCGTGCCCGATCTCGTGAACCCGGACGACGTCAGCATCCTGACGCGCCGCTGATGCACGCGAGCCGCCCAACACCCTGCTGTCCAGTAACAGGAGAAGAAACCATGCTGCAGACCTCCAATGCCGCGGCGCTTGCCACCGCGCAGCCCGTGGCCGTCGTGCCGCAGTTCACCGCGCGCGAGTTTCGCAACGCGATGGGCCAGTTCGCGACCGGCGTGGTCGTGATCTCGACCGAGATCGATGGCGAACCGCATGCCATGACCGCCAACGCGTTCATGTCCGGTTCGCTAGAACCGCCGCTCGTGCTTGTCTCGGTGGCCTGTACGGCGCGGATGCACGAAAAGATCGGGCGCGCGCGCACATTCGGCGTCAGCGTGCTCGCACATGTGCAGGATCATGTGAGCCAGCATTTCGCGGGCAAGCCGTCGGAACAGTATGCGCCCGCATTCGAGCGCCTGGACGAGTTGCCGGTGATCGAGGGCGCGGCCGTGCAACTCGCCGCCGAATTGCGCCACGCGTATCCGTGCGGCGATCACACGCTGTTCGTCGGGGAGGTGAAAGCGCTCATGACGGCCGCCGACGCCAGCGCGCCGCTCCTGTTCCATGCGGGCCGCTATGGCCGCATCGCCGACGCGAACTGACCGCGCCCACGTATCCGCTTTACTTCGTCACCATCATGGCAACTGCAATCGATATAGCGCAAGTCACCTACGAAGCGCCCGATCTCGCGCTGATGGAGCGCTTCATGACCGACTTCGGCCTCACGCGTACCGCCGGCAATGAGCGCGTGCTCTATATGCGTGGCGCGGGCCATCAGCATCACCTGCACGTTACGCGGCGCGCGGCCGCGCCGCGCTTCGTGGGCGCGAGTCTCGAAGTATCGAGCCGCGCGGATCTCGATGAGTTGGCGTTATTTCCCGGTTCGTCGCCCGTTACCGCGAGCGACGAACCCGGCGGCGGCTGGTTCGTGCGCATGACGATGCCCGACGGCTTTGTCATCGACGCGATCTGGGGCCGCTCGCACGCCGAACCGCTAACGGTGCGCGAGCCCAATGCGCTCAATGACCGTACGCGCAAGCCGCGCGTGAACGGCTGGGTGCGCGTGCAGCGCGGGCCGTGCGAGGCGCTGCGTCTCGGCCACTTCGTGCTGCATGTGAGCGATCACGACGTGTCGGTCGAGTGGCTGACGGAGCGCTTCAAGCTGCTCAAGTCCGATCACTTCGGCGCACCGGACGAAAGCGGCCCGATCTACGGCACCTTCCTGCGCTTTGATCGCGGCGCCACGCTCGTGGACCACCACGCCATCCTCGTGCTCCAGTCGGAACGCGTGGGCGTGCATCACTGCTCGTTCGAGGTGAATGACCTGGACGCGGTGATGGGCGCCCACGACTATCTGCTCGCGCAGGGCTGGCGGCTCGATGTCGGCGTGGGCCGGCATTTGATGGGCAGCCAGATCTTCGATTATTGGAAAGATCCGTTCGGCTTCCGTGTCGAGCACTACACCGATGGCGATGTGGTCGATGCCGCGCATCAGCCTGGCGTGTTCCGGGGCACAGCCGGCGAAACGACGCAGTGGGGCATGGAGCCGCCCGCGGAGTTCTTCGAGTAATTCGCCTTCACGCTTAAACCTCGCGCGTCATGCGCGCTGCACGGCCATCCGCGCATGGCCGGGGGCGCGCTCACGCCAAAAAACGAAAGGGGTCGTCATGAACGACAGTCAACCGAAATCCAGTCCGTCCGCTGAGCCCATCGCCGAGCAGACGCTCGCGCGGCTCATGCAGGTGGGTTCCGCGAACGTGGCGAACGTGCTGCTCAAGCACGGCTTTCGCAACGTCTACCTGCTGGGTCTCGCGCCACTTACGCCCGCGCAGGGTCAGCTCGTGGGGCGCGCCTATACGCTTCGTTTCATGCCAGCGCGCGAAGACGTGGACTCGATGGCCAACTATGGGCGCGACGACAACAAGCACCGCCGCGCAATCGAGGAATGCCCGCCCGGCGCGGTGCTCGTCATCGACGCGATGGGCTCGACGCGCTCCGCCGCGATGGGCGACATGATGGCCGCACGCCTGAAGCAACGCGGCGTGGCCGGGGTTGTCACCGACGGCGGTTACCGCGATGCGGCCGCCATTCGCGACGTGGGCCTGCCGTGCTACCAGAAGCAGGCTGCGCCGCCCGCCACGCCCATCGCCATGCATCCCGTCGAGCTCGACGGTCCGGTGGGCTGCGCGGACGTGGCGATCTACCCCGGCGACGTGATCGTGGGCGACGCCGAGGGCGTGGTGGTGATCCCGGCAGCACTCGTCGACGAAGTGGCCGAGCAGGCGTACGACGCCGTGCAGTACGAGGCGTTCGCCGCGCTGCACATCGCGCGCGGCCGCCCGATTTTCGGCCTTTTCCCGGCTACGCCGGACAGCCGCGCCGAATACGAACAATGGGTGGCCGCTGGCCGCCCGTCACTGGAGAACGCGCAATGACGCCCGACGCCAGCATGATGAAATCGCTCGAAGTGCTCATCCGCACGCAGGAGCTCGACCCCGCCAAATGGATCGACTTTCCCGAGTACGGTTTTCGCCAGTATTTCCTGTTCAAAAATGAGGAAACCGGCGCCAGCATTGCGCTGCTTGAATACGAGAAGGGCGGTCGCATTCCGGTCAAGCACACGCACGCTTCGAACCAGTTCATGTTCTGCCTCGAAGGCGATTACGAATACACCGAGGTGGGTATGCGCCTGCTGCCGGGTTCGTTTTACATGAACCCGAAGGGCAATCCCCACGGTCCGACCATCGCGCATGAAAAGAGCGTACTGATCGAGATTTATGACGGCCCGCACTACGCGGAGAAGCCCGTGTTTCACACCGATGAAACCATCGGCGGCTTCCTGGCCAGGAAAGACTGAACGGACTAGCGAAATACGGAGAATTAGATGTTCGACACCCAAAAGACGCTCAAGCATTTCGGTATTGAGCCGGTTACCGCAGGCGGTTTCGTTTCCGGTCGCGGCTGGACGGCAGTCGAAGGCCGCGCGACCTTCGACGCGATCTGCCCCGCAGACGGGAATGTCGTAGCGAAGATCGCTGGTGCAACGGCTGAAGATTACGACGCAATTATCGACGTGGCTGTGACCGCGCAGCGTTCGTGGCGCATGGTTCCGGCTCCCCGCCGTGGCGAGCTGGTGATGCGTATCGGCCAGTTGATGGAAGAGAACATCGACATGCTCGCAGGCGTCATTGCGCTCGACACGGGCAAGACGTTGGGCGAGTGCCGCTTCGAGCTGAAAGAAGCGATCGACATGGCGATGATGGCCGGCGGCCTGTCGCGCATGCTCTCGGGTCCGTCGCAGCAGTCGCAGCGCCCGAAGCATCGCATGTACGAACAGTGGCTTCCGCTGGGCGTGGTGGGCGTCATTTCGGCCTATAACTTCCCGGCTGCGGTGTGGGCGCAGAACGCGTTCCTGTCGGCTATCTGCGGTAATACCGTGATCTGGAAGCCGAGTCCCAAGGTTCCGCTGACCGCCATCGCCTGCCAGCGCCTGGCCGTGCAGGCGATGCGGGAATTCGGCGTCGAAGGCATCTTCTCGCTGTTCATTCCCGGCGATGACTCCGTGGCTGAAAAGCTGGTTGCGGACACCCGTGTCGCGCTGATTTCGTTCACGGGTTCTACCGGCGTAGGCCGCAAGGTTGCGAGCATCGTCGGTTCGACGCTGGGTCGTCGCTATCAACTGGAGTGCTCGGGAAACAGCGCGATCATCGTGGACGAAACGGCCGACCTCAAGCAAGCCGCCCGCGCAATCGCCAACTCGGGCGCCGGTACGACCGGCCAACGTTGCACTAGCGCACGCCGTGTGATCGTCCACAAGTCGGTTGCCGCAGAAGTTATCGAACTCACGAGATCGGCCCTGTCGCAAGTCCGTTTCGGCCACTTCACCGAAGAAGGCGTGATGGCTGGTCCTCTGATCGATGCCAAGGCGCTCGATCACTACGACGCTGCCATTGCTGACGCTGTCGCGCTGGGCGGCAAGGTAGAAGTCGGCGGCAAGCGCATGGATCGCGAAGGTTACTTCGTTGAGCCGACGCTTATTACGGGTTGCCAGCCCGACTGGCCGTGTGTGCAGCGCGAAACCTTCGCGCCGGTCATTTACGTACTGACCTGCGACACCATCGAAGACGCTATCGCCATCAACAACAATGTGGCGCAAGGCCTGGCGGCCGGCATTCAGTCGACCAACCTCTACAACATCGAAATGTTCCTTTCGGCAGCAGGCAACGACTGCGGTATCGCCAAGGTCAACATGGGCACGACCGGGGCCGACGTTGGCGCGTCGTTCGGCGGCGAGAAGGAAACCGGTGGTGGCCGCACCGCAGGTTCCGACGCCTGGAAGATGTTCATGCGTCGTCAGAGCGTGTGCATGAACTGGGGCGGCGGTACGCCTTGGGACGCACAAATCAAGCTCTAACCTGAATCTGGAGAACAAGTTATGACCCAACTGAAGCAACGCATCATTTCCCCGGCAGTCAACGAGCCGCCCGCAGACCTCTGGTCGAACTGCCTCCGTGTGGGCGACCTCGCCTATGTGTCGGGCATGACCTCCCGTGGCGCGGACCGCGAAACCGTTCTGGGCGCCGACGAATACGAGCAGGCCAAGGTCGTGTTCCAGAAGATCAAGGACATGGTTGAGGCAGCAGGCGGCGTCATGAACGACGTCGTGAAGATGACGATCTTCGTGACGCGCATCGAGCACAACACCGAAGTCTGGCGCGCCCGCAAGGAATTCTTCAGCGGCCATTTCCCGGCTTGCACGCTGGTCCAGGTCGCCTCGTTGGCAAAGCCCGAAATCTTGCTGGAAATCGAGGCTATCGCCCACATCGGTTGCTCGGCGGCCTAATGAAGCTCTCTTCTTATATGACCGCTCAGGGCGCGAGCTACGGTCTTGTAGATGGTGAACGCGTCTACGATCTGTCACTCCGCCTCGGTGCTCGAGCCCCAGACCTGAAGCAGGCAATTGCGACGAACGCACTGGCGTCGGTGGCTTCACGCCTGGGTGCGGGCGACGCAGATTATCTCGTGAGTGATCTCACGTTCCTGCCGGTGCTGCCCAATGCGGGCCGCATCTTCTGCGTCGGCCTTAACTACAAGGCACATCTGGAAGAAGTGGGCCGCGCGGATTCGACGGACCCCACGCTGTTCGTGCGCTTCGCCCAATCGCAAATCGGTCACGGCCAGCCGATGGTATGCCCCATCGAGTCGGATGCATTCGATTTCGAAGGCGAAATCGCAGCCGTAATCGGGCAGGGTGGTCGCCGCATTGCTGAAGATCGGGCGCTCGAGCACGTGGCAGGTCTGTCCTGCTATAACGACGGCTCCATTCGTGACTGGCAGGGCAAGACCACGCAGTGGACTTCGGGTAAGAATTTCCCGGCTACTGGCGCGTTTGGCCCCTGGATGGTGACGCCGGATGAACTGCCGCTGGACCGCGTTATTGCGCTGAAAACGCGCTTGAACGGCGTCGAAGTTCAGTCCACTACGACGGACCTGATGATATTCCCGATCGCAAAGCTCGTGAGCTTCATATCGACGTTCACGCCGCTGGAAGCTGGGGATGTGATCCTGACGGGTACGCCTGGTGGTGTTGGGTTCAAGCGTTCGCCGCCGCTCTTTATGAATGACGGTGACACCGTTGAAGTCGAGGTTGAAGGGATCGGTGTCGTGCGCAATCAAATCGTCAAGGAAAAGCGCAACTGATTACGTTTTCTGAATTGAAGCCGCGTTGAAGCTGAATTCAACGCGGCTTTTGTGCAGTGAAGTACAGGGAATCGCCAATGACAAGCGATTTTTAGAAAACACCAGGGAGGAGATATGCAAAGTCGGAGCAGTGACCGTTTGCCCGCACTGCGGGTAAGCAACACAGAAAATGAAGTTACCGCCCAAAAGCAACGCCAGGTCGATTACGTGCATCACGCCGTGCCACTTACGGCGCGTGTGGGTCGCTGGCAGCTCACGATGTCGTACTGGTCGTTAATCTCCGCCATGTGCTGGGTGTTCTTCGGCGCGCTCGCATCAACGCTTTATGGCACCGAAGCGGCTCTTATTGCTCTCGCAGCAACTATTGCCGTCATGTCGATCCTAAGCCCGCTATTTACGAAAGTAAGCTCGCGCGGTGGGCTGTCTACTACGCAGATGTCGCGTAAGCCTCTTGGGCTTGTCGGTGGTTTCCTGACTTCGCTGATGATGGCGGCGTTGGTGACCTACTACACAGTGTTCGAGAGCAGCACGCTTGCCGTATCGCTGAAGCTCTACTTCCACGTTGCGCCGATGTGGGTTTGGTACGGCCTGGTGACGCTCGCGATTCTACCGCTCATGCTCGGCAGCGTTCAAACCTGGATGGCGCGGTTGAATGGGCTGCTGCTGCCGATTTATGTGTTGGGAATCGCCATCGTAATCGGCCTCACAGTCATGCACAGCGATCAGGGGATGGCATGGCTGCATTTCGGTGGTGTTGTTCCTGCCGCGGCGCAGCCGATTCCTGCGTGGGCAATGGCGTTCTGCATGTTAATGGGTACGTGGCCGCTGATCCCGACGGCAACGGATGTTGCGCGCTTCGGGAAGATCGAGGACGAGAAGTTCAATGATCACGTGACTTTCGGTTTCCTGTTTTATCTGTGGTTGTACGCAGGCAACGGGCTGATCGGTATCTATCTCGTGCATTCGATGCTCCCAACCGACCCGACGCAGGAAACTGGCGTTGTGCAGGCGATTCTCGCCGCGGGTGGTCTGTTCGGCCTGATCCTGATTTTGGTCACGCAAACGCGTATCAGCACGTTCAACTTCTACGAGTCCTCGATGAACTTCGAGCGCTTCTTCGCGGGCGCATTGGGAATCAAGCTCGGCCGTATGACCTGGGTCGTAGTCGTTGGCATTCTCGCATTCGTCCTGATGCTCACCGATGTTTTCAGCTATGTCCTGCGCGCGCTGCAGTGGCAGAGCGCGTTCTTCGTCGGCTGGATTGCGATTCTAGCGATTCACTTGATGCTGAATCCGAAGGAGCGCACATCGGGTATGGAGTTCCGCGCCAACCGTGTTCCGATGGTCACGCCGGGTCTGTTCTCGTGGCTCATTTCGAGCGGCATCGGTATCTGGCTGATCGAAGGTCGCTCGGTTCCGCCGCTGGCCCATGCGCTGGCATCGCCGCTTACTTTCGTGATTGCTGGCGCGTTGTATCTCGTGTCGCTGCTCTTCACGTCGAAGTCCAAACGCGGACACGCGTCCGACGTTCGTGATGAAGTCGGTAACTACATGGGCACCTGGGTCACCTGCGAGGCGTGCGACAGCACCCATACGGCATACGCAATGGACCGCGATCCGAACACGGGTTTGCCGGTATGCGACGAGTGCGCGACCGCCGTGCGTGTTGGTGTGCGTGAAGCGGTAACGCGTGCCAATGCAGTGGCATAAGTAATAAAAACGATATAAACCGAAACTATTAAAATGAAACGAAACGGAGTTCGTATGAGGTTTAGGAGTCCATATATTATGGCCATCGTGCTGTTCGCGGTCTGCGCCTCGGCACACGCAGAAGGCAGCGTCACCCTTTGGGGCGTGCTTGACGCGGGTGTCACGTATGTCAGCAATGAAGGCGGCCACGGGAACGTGAAGTTCGATGACGGTATCAAGACTCCGAACATGTTGGGCTTCCGTGGCAAGGAAGACCTGGGCGATGGATTATCGGCGGTATTCAGTCTCGTCAACCAGTTCTCGGTCGGCAGCGGCGCGATCACTCCCGCCGGCACCGGTCTCTTTTCCCGCAATGCCTTCGTGGGTCTGGACAGTGTGAAGTACGGCAAGCTCACCTTGGGCGATCAGTACGACTTCATGGTCGACTCGCTCTTTTTCGGTGGCGTCGATGCAGCCATGTATGGCGGCGGCCTTTACAACTTCCGTGCAGGGCCGTTCAGCAAGCTCGCGATTCCTTATGCTCCGCCGTATGCGGGCAGCTTCGACTGGGATCGTATGTCGGGCGAAACGGTCACGAACTCCGTGAAATACCAGTCGCCGTCGTTCGGTGGTTTCCGTTTTGGCGCGATGTACGGGTTCGGCAACGTTCCGGGGCACATGGGGTCCGGCAATGCGGTAAGCGCGGGCCTGAACTACGATCAAGGTCCGCTGGCGCTTGCCGCTGCCTATACCGAAGTGAAGTACTTGCAGGAAGCGGCTCCGCAGGTCGGCATTCGCAACTGGGGTGTGGGTGCCCGCTACAGCTTCGGCAAGATAGTCGCCACGGCGCTGATCACTACCGCACGTAACACGGCAAACGGCGCCGCCGTTGCGGAGGGCGAAATCGGCGCCTCGTACCAGGTTGATCCCGCTCTCAGTCTGAGTGCCAACTACATGTATATGAAGGGCAATGCGGTTGTTGACAACAACCACGCACATCAGGTTACAGCGGTAGCCGATTATTCGCTGTCGAAGCGCACGACTGTCTATGCGGAAGCGGTTTATCAGCGAACCAATTCGGGCGCGCAGGCACTGATCAGCGGCGTGCTCGACCCGAATGGTACGTCGAGTGGGCCTAGCCAGTTTCTCGCCCGTATCGGTATCGAAAATCGCTTCTAACCGGGCAAAAGCGCCCAGAAGCTGCTAACACAGGCGGGTCACGACCTCAGGGTACGGACTCGCTTTTTTTTCTGGTTTTCAACAATTAGCGTAGGAAATTCTGCATGTTCAATAATCTGCGAATCTCAGCACGGCTGCGATTGGCCTTCGGGATTCTGTTGTTGATGTTTACCGTGGAAGCCGGGTTCTCCTTGCTGCAATTGCGGACGCTCAATGACCGGATACTCGCACTCGCAATACTCAAATGGGCACGCTCCTTTGCCTCGGTAAATGAATAATCCCCCCCCCACAAAAAGCGCCGGAGAGAGCTTCTGCCGGATACCGAGCTCATACTCCTCTCGTCCATAGCTGAACCTTCGTGGGCCGTAGCTCATGGGAGCGCTTGATGGCCTGTTGTGGAATGAAACCCTAGCGCACTGGGTACTTGCCAGTGGCGCGCACCGACAGGCGAATTTCGAATTTCCGCCCAATGAGCAGCAAGACCGCCGAAACGATCCACAATGTGAACTCTATCTTCAACTGCTCGGACTTCCTGCGGTCGGAAACGATTCAATCCACGCGATTCGTTTCGAGGGCCCTTGCGTTGCCGAAAAGTCTCGCCTCAGACCGGTACACCGGCCAACGCGTCGCGTACATAGTTTTCGAAACTGCCTGGCGTGCGGCCCAGCAGCCAGGAAGCCACGTTCGCGTTACCGGAGATACCCATCCTCGCGTAATAGCCGAACAGGCGATGGAACGCCTCTACGGAATAGTCCGGCAGAGGGCCGACCTGTCGCTCCAGGCCGGCGACGAACCCGGCTGCTGAACCGTCAACTGCTTCGACTGGTTGCCCGGATAGGCGTGAGATCGTCGCACAGATCTCCGATACGGTCAGATGCTCGTCTGCTGCAATATCGTAGGTTGCGAAGCTGTGGCCACTTTCTAGCGCGACCTTGGCTGTCGCCTCTGCCAGGTCGCGCATGTCGACGTGCCCGAGTCGCGTGCCGATCGGGTAGGGCATCGTTAGCAGGCCATCGCGAATGACTCTCCGGACGTCGATATTCTGCATGTAATGCTGCGGACGCAGGACTGTCCAGTCGAGCCTGGAATTGATCAGATGGGCTTCGATGGCGAGCTTCGCCTTGTGATTGACCAGATCGCCAATCTCTGGATGAATCACCGACACGAAGATGAAGCGGCGTACGCCGGCGGCGCGGGCGGCATCGATCATCGCGGTGCCCATCGCCGTCTCCCGCGGATGAAGGGGCGGACCGTAGTGAATCACTGTGTCGACGGCCACCATCGCGCGTGCTACCGCTGCGGGCTCGTTCATGTCGCATGCTATCGCTTCGACGCCGGGAGCGACCGGGTCATTCGGGTGCAGCACGATTCCCCGAATCGCAGGCGTGCCAGCTTTGTTGCGCAAGGCTGCAATGATGTGCTGTCCGGTTTTTCCTGCGGCGGCACTGACGAGAATGGTCATGGGTGCTCCCCGAAACGATCAAGAATTGAAAAAAGGAATAAAAGCCGCTCCTAACCGGTCGCCAACATGTCCCTCGATAGCGCATTCCAGAAAGGGTTTTTCACAGCCGCGTCGGCACAGTAGCCCGCGAGTGCGAGGAGCGATAGAGTCACTGCGGGCGACGGAAATGAGGCTGCGTAGCTCGAACTCGCTATCGTGCGCAACGCACAATCGCATGATCCCGCCAATTTTACGGACCGGCCACGCTCGCGCTGGGGAAATTTTGCTAAATTTGAGATTTCTTGCTGTTAGTCCGACGGAAGAGGAGGGAGCTCCTGTCTCAAGTCGCTCCCGCTGGCGCCAGAGAGCCTCAGAAGAAATGCTGAATCCCGACTGCCATGCCGAACTGGTTGGGGCCGGAAGCCTGTCCAGCACCTGTGAGCGAGGCGACCGCACCCGGACCAGATGCCCGTTGATAGTCCATAGTCGCGTATAGGGAGGTAGATTTAGAGAGTGAATACACGTCATTGAGCACGAACGTAATCCATTGGCCGCCCGCGAGACGCGACACGCCGACTCCGCAGTTGATCGAATTGGCCGTTGTGACTTGCCAGTTCGCACCTAGGTCGAGACTGTTCACGTTCTCGCTCTCACCGCCACCAGACAGACGCGACTGCGTAAACAGCGCACGCAGGCGAACCTGACCCAACTGGTAGGAGCCGCCCACACCGATGTTTTTGACGTTGTCTGCGACCAGCGCAATGTCGGGTGTAACGGGCGTTCCCAGCAATTCCGGCAAGCCGACATAAGAGGCACCTTCAAGGAAGCGGTTATTCTCGCTTGAGTAGGTCGCAGCCAGTACAACCGGCCCGTTGACGTAGTGTAGGCCGAAGCCATAGTTGCGCCCCTTGGCAAAATTTCCGGCCTGATTGCCGAGCCCAAGCATTGCGCCAAACGAGAGTCCCTTATAGTCGATGCTGGTGTATTTGATTGCGTTCTGAAACTGGAACGTATTGGCAAGCTCGTCGATGTTTCCAGGGTGTGCGGCAAAAAAGGTCCCGGCGGCCCACTGGTTGCTGATCGGGCCAAGGAGATCAAAATTAAAGGTCGTCTGGTTGCCGAATGTCAGCTTTCCGTACGTATCGGAACGCAGTCCCACATATGACTCGAACTTGAATAGCTGATCAGGTACGATCAGCGCCCCGGTGCCCAGGGAGAAAACCGACGCCAGCTTGAACACAGCGTGCAGGCTTCCTCCAAGGTCCTCCGTTCCAGTCACTCCGAACAGGTTCGGAATGAAATTCCCGTCGTCTGCCATGTAGCGTTTTCCACCGCCTACATTGTTGACGAAGCCAATTCCGTCCGACACGTTGCCATATAGCGTCACGTTGCTTTGTGCAAAAGCGTCTCCCGTCGCTACGCCAAAAATGACCATTGCCAGTAGCATTCTGCGCATCATTGTCTCCATGTTTTGTGGTAGCCCTTTGAAACTATTGCAATTTGAAAGATCTTCCCCGTCTCAGGTGGGCACACTGCATGATGGGGAACATGAGAAACGGATATAAACCAGTAATTAATATGGATAACAAAATTATTTCAATGATCAATCGTGCGGATTGATATGAAGATGCCAGGGGGAACTTGATCCTGTCACCTGCTTATCCATGTCCTGGTAACCAAAGCCGGGCGTCGTGGCTTCGAAGCGCCCGGGCCTCCGCTACCCGCGCACTGTGCACAGCGCGCTGCTCTTGCGCGTGGCTAATCGTGCTGGACTGCAAGTTTCTTGCTGTTATCGAGCAATCTGTCCTGAACTCGAACATCCAATCAGATCTTTCGCCGGCATCGCGGAGCAAGAACTGCCAGGTTGCGCACGTTTCCGTTAGCAGGGTTGGCGCGGGAAGTTCAAATTACGTTTAGCCCGGTTGGGCAGGCGCCGGCACACGTTAAGGAGGAAGTCTCGTGTCAAATCCGTCGGAACTGAAGCTGCATGGAAAACGCATTATTGTTACTGGTGGTGCCAGTGGCATCGGCAACGCAAGCGCCATGAGATTGAGAGACATGGGTGCTGCAGTGATGGTTGCCGATCTGCCGGGCCCCGCGCTCGAAGTGGTTGGCGAGGAAATCGGCGCTGACGGGATCGTCGCGGGTGATGTTTCGAAAGAGTCGGACTGCCGCACCATCGTCGAAACGGCGATCGGATACCTGGGAGGCGTCGATGCGCTGGTTCAGGCCGCAGGTATAAGCGACAAGGTGACGCCAGCACTGGAACTCGATATCGAGTCCTGGCAGCGTGTCACTGACGTCAATCTGCGCGGCACCTTCCTCATGTGCCAGGCGGTCGGGCGCCATCTGGTGGCTCAGCGCAGCGGGTCGATCGTCAATATCGCTTCCGCCTACGGGGTGGGCGGCGTACCCCGTCGCAATGCTTATGGCCCGTCCAAGGCCGCGGTGGCGATGCTCACACGCAATCTGGCGTGTGAGTGGGGCGAAACGGGGGTGCGCGTCAACGCGCTGGTACCCGGCTATATCGCTACGCCGATGATCGAGCGCCTGAGTGCCGAGGGCAAGCTCGCGATTCCGCCACTCGAAGCGCGCACGCCCATGCGGCGTCTTGGCAAGCCCGAAGAAATAGCTAACGCCGCGGCCTTTCTGATTTCCGACCTCGCCAGCTATATCACCGGCGCGATACTCGCCGTCGATGGCGGCTGGACTGCGTTCGGAGGCGCGGGCGATGTGGCGACGGCCTGAGCATTTGTCGACCGATAACGAATACACGAATTGGAGGAGAGCCATGGACAATGCAAATAACACCGGCCAGAGGCAGGATCAAGCGTGTAGCGGCAAGGCCGCTAGCGGTATGTCACTCGATGCGCCGGTCATTGTCGCCGGTGCCGGCCCTGCGGGTATGTGTCTGGCGATTGATCTCGCACTGAGCGGCATCAATACCCTCATCATCGAGTCTCGGGAAGAAGACGAGCGATTTGCCGCGCGCACGAATTTGACCAATACCCGTTCAATGGAGCATTTCCGTCGCTGGGGAATGGCTGACGCGCTGCGCAGGAATATCCCGCTCGGTCCGGAGATCAGCCGGGACATTCGCTTCGTGACTCGGGGCACGGGGCACGTCATTGCAAATTTCGTCGGGGGCGTGCAGTTCGCGGAACGCGTGCCGTTCGCCTCCGAGATATCGTTGTGGGGCCCGCAAGGCGCGATCGAGCGCACCATCCGCCAACGCATCGCGACGCTTCACGAAGTCGATCTGCGCTTTCAATGCGCGGTCAAGCAGTTCACGCAGCACGACGATCACGTCGAAGTCGTCTATGAGGACGCGAAAGGGACGCAGCATACGGTCCGCGGCCGATACCTGGTCGGCGCGGACGGTAGCCGGAGTATTGTGCGGCGCCAGCTCGGCATCAAGATGGACGGCACGGCCAACCTGGCTCATGGCTTCGCGTGGCTGATCCACTCACCGGCTTTGACCGGTATTCTCGAGCGCGGCGTCGGCCTCGCGGCGATGTCGTGGTTCACCAACGAAGACCGATCGAGCGGCATTCTGGGGCCGCAGGACAGCAGCGGCCATTTCCAGTATTTCGCCGCGCCGGTGCCGGACGACGTTGACGGCGACGATTGGGAGACGGTACGGCGGCATCTCTATTCCGACGTTGGCGAGACGTTTCCCGTCGAACCCGTTTCCGGAGGCGATATTCGCATCCACTCGCTCGTCGCTCCGCGCTTTTTTGACAACCGCGTTTTCCTGATCGGCGATGCCGCGCACCTCGTCTCGCCGTTCGGCGGCTTTGGCATGAACATCTCCATTGGGGATTCCGCCGATCTGGCGTGGAAGCTGGCCGCGGTCCTGAACGGATGGGGCGGCCCGACTCTGCTGGCCAGTTACGATCAGGAGCGCCGTAGCGCTTTCAGGTGGATCCAGGCACTTTGCGAGGAAAGCACGGAACACGTCGGGCCCGTCTACGTGCGCGCGGGCATGGAGGAGGACGGCCCACGCGGTGACGCAATTCGCGCCGAAATCGCGCAGGAGATCTTCGCTGCGAAGTCGCGTGAATTCGTGAGCATCGGCGCGCAGCTTGGCTACACCTACGCGGATTCCCCGATTGTCGTGCCGAACGGCGCTCCCCCTGCGGAATCGGGTTTTGGCAACTATGTTCCGTCGGCTGCGGCCGGCGCGCGTGCTCCCCACGTCTGGCTGGACGAGCAACGCTCGCTCTACGATGCTTTCGGCCGCGGCTTCACCCTGCTGAAGATAGGGACCGACATCGACACTTCGGCGCTCGAGCGCGCCGCCCTGGAGCGCAATGTGCCGCTTGCCGTGCTGCATGGCGCACACCCGGATCTGCCAGAACTCTATGGGGCGCATCTTGTGCTGATCCGACCTGACCAGCACGTGGCCTGGCGCGGCAATGCGGTTCCTGCAGATCCCGGCGCATTGCTCGACACCGTGCGTGGAGGCGAGCCATGCCGACCCTAACCGTGAGCGGCATGGACTATCACTACGTCGAGCGCGGGAGTGGGCCGCTGCTCCTGTTTGGTCACGGTACGTTCCTCGACCACAGCCTGTTCGAGGGCGTCGTCGACGCGCTGGCGCCGCACTATCGTTGCGTATCACTGGACTGGCCGGGACACGGACGCTCCGGTTGGCGACCGGAGGGGTGGGGCGTGGCAGACCTCGTCGAGGCCATCCCGCAGCTGATCGGCAAATTGGGCGAGCAGCGGGCTACGCTCATTGGTTTGTCGATCGGCGCGGCTGTCTTTCTGCGCGTCGCGCTCGACTACCCCGCGGTGGTCCAGCGCCTGGTCTATCTATCCGCGAGCGTCGACCCGCACCCGCCCGAAGTGGCCGACAGACTGGTCCAGATCGCCATCCAGTTGCGCGACGGCACGCCGGACGAGCGCCGGGCGCTGCTGAGTTCGGATGCGATGCAGGCGCTGCTGCACGCGCCCGGCTGGCGGGCCGGTAATCCGCAGGCGGCCGAACGCGAACTGCAGATCCAGCTTGGGCATGACCGCGAGGCCATGCCGCTGGTTGCGCGCGTGGTGGGGACGTTGACCCCCGCGTCCGGTCGACTGCATGAAATTCGTTGTCCTATGCTTGCGATTTTCGGCGATCACGATCCGGGATCTCGCTGGGCTGAGGTGATTGCCGCTGGCGTACCAGGTGCACGTGTGCGGGTCATGGAGAATGCCGGCCACCACCTGCCCTATGACGCACCTGCGCAGACTCTGCGCGAGATCCGCGAATTCCTGAACGAAACCTGAAGTTGACCTTCTTCTCGTCATCCAGAGAGCCAGACCAGCATGAAACTTGCGACATGTTCAAAAAGCGGTGTGCGCATCGTTGGGGTCGTCGATGTCGATCGCGACGTCGTTATCGACCTGCAGCAACTTCATCAAACGCTCCACGGGAGCCGATCGGCCGTACTGGCCAGCATGCTGGACCTGATCGAAGCCGGCGAGCGCGGGCTTGAGCTCGTGCGCTCGCTGGTCGAACGCAGCGATCCGGGCGACGCTGACTACACGTTTGCGCTAGCCAGCGCGACATTGCTTGCGCCGTTGCCGCGCCCGACCCAATTGCGTGATTTTTCGGTATTTCCGGCGCACCTGAGGGGCGCACCCAAGGGACTCGCACAGGTGGCCCTTGCTGCGGAAGGGGCCAATGCCTCGTTCAAGGCGGCGGGCGAAGGCTATCCCCCGATTTACGACAGAGAGCCAGTGTTCTATTTCAGCAATCGTATGAGCGTGGCGGGACATGGCGCCACCGTTGAGTGGCCGCCGGCAGTGAAGTTTCTCGATTTCGAACTCGAGATGGCGGTATGCATTGGGCGGACGGGCAAGAACATAGCGGCTTCGCTTGCAGCAGAACACGTGTTCGGCTACCTGATTTTCAACGACGTCTCGGCGCGCGATGCACAGGCAAGACAGG
Source organism: Paraburkholderia sp. J63 (assembly GCF_905220245.1). Classification (NCBI taxonomy): domain Bacteria; kingdom Pseudomonadati; phylum Pseudomonadota; class Betaproteobacteria; order Burkholderiales; family Burkholderiaceae; genus Paraburkholderia; species Paraburkholderia sp. J63. The sequence goes on from NZ_CAJMZF010000040.1 coordinate 40,644, forward strand.
TCCCGGCAGGACTGGGACCGTGCAAAGGCAAGAGCTACGACGGCTGCAACATCCTCGGTCCGTGGATCGTGACACGCGACGAACTGCCCGATCCTTACCGGTTGAATGTGGAGGTACGCGTCAACGGCGAAGTCTGGACCCGCTCGACGACGGCTGACATGCTGCATCGCTTCGAAGACATGATTGCCTTCGCCAGCGCCGGGGAAACCGTTCACGCGGGAGAGGTGTTCGGCTCCGGTACGGTCAGTGGATGCTGCAGCCTGGAATCGGGCCGCTGGATGAAACCCGGAGATGTGCTGGAGTTGACGATTGAGGGGATCGGCACGTTGGGTAACCGCTTCGGTACAACCAGCTAATACGCTACGTGCTTTTTCGCGCCGCGTCGTCTGCGGCCTTCTTTCTCGCATTTTCTCGCATCCACCGGAAACCGTCCCCTCGGGGCAGGCACCGCATCTCGTGGCCGGGCGAGCGTAATCATTAAATACTATGTCCCAGGAGACGAACCATGAACCAGGTTGCGCAGCCGTTTGAACCGTCAATCAGTGAATTCAACTGGAAGTCGAGCGGGGCGGCGGTTGCCGTGACGGTCGGGTTTCTGGTCGGGCCTTCATCGGTGATCGGACCTCCGCTCGGGCTTTTCATGTTGCCGGTCGCCGCTGAGTTCGGTATTGGTCGCACGGGCTTTTCGATCCTGATGTTAATGGCTGCATGGACCGCCGCGTTCGTCGCGCCGTTCGCCGGAAGGGCGATTGACCGGTACGGGGTGCGTCGCATTGTGTTGCCGGCGGTGTTTCTGTTTGGGCTGGTGGAAATGGCGCTGGCGCTCGCGCGCGGCTCGGTCCTGGTCTATTTCGGTATCTACATGCTGGTGGGTGTGCTTGCTGGCGTGCAAAATCCGATTGCCTACGCGAAAGTCGCGTCGGTGTGGTTCAGGCGGCGACGCGGTCTCGTTCTGGCAGTGGCAGCCGCGATCGGCAGTGGCGGTGGCGGCATCATCGTGCCGCAGATTGCCGCGGCCGCAATTGATCGCGGAGGCTGGCGAGCGGGCTATGTTGCGCTGGGTATTTTCATTATTATCGTCGGCGTGCCCATCCTGTTCGCACTCCTGCATGAGCCATTGGTGCATCACGATGCGAAGACGCTTGCCGAGCCCGGGGTACCCGTGGATTTGAGCGGTTCTACGCGAGCTGAAGCAATCCGTTCCCGCGTTCTGTGGCAGATCATCGTTGCCATGTGCCTTTCGTGCGGCAGCCTTTTTGCGTTGTCAGTTCATGTGCCGGCCATGGTCGCCGAGGCGTTTCATACGCCCGCAGTCGCGGCAACGTTTCTTTCGATTTTTGCGGTCGGGGGCGTTGTCAGCCAGTTGACTTGTGGTTTCCTGCTTGACCGGCTCAACTCGCCGAAGGTGGCTGCACCGTATTTCTTCGCTGCGTTTCTTGGCGCCGTTGCAGTCGCACAGGTGTCGAATCATCCCGGTCTCATGCTGCCTGGAGCGTTTTTGCTGGGCATGGGGCTGGGCGCTGATATTAGCGTGAGCGCGTATTTCGTCTCACGGTTTTTCGGCTTGCGAGCGTATGGGGAAATTTACGGCCTGGTGTATGCGTCGATTGTGGCAGGCGCGGGGCTTGGGCCGGTGCTGGTCGGTATTGCGTTCGATCGGCTGGGTTCCTATGACCATGCGTTGACGGGTTGCGCGATTGCTTTGGCGGCGTCCTCGCTTCTAATCGTGCTGCTGCCTCGCTATGTCTTCCGGATCGCTGGAAGTCACGCGAATTAGACACCCGTAATATGGACGAAAATCATTAGTGATACATGGTAAAGGTGGAATCCGGCATTCCGCAATATCGGTGTGCTGTGTGGAAGGCGGCAACAGCTTACGCGCGGCGTACCGTCCAGTGCAAAAATGCGTGATCCATTCATGCGGGAGCGGCCGCACGATACGAGAATCGTGCCAGGTGAAAAGTCATGCTGTCTCCTTATGGAGAGACCCGGCTAAGTCCCTTGTAGACGGCCTTCGCTGCGACCAGCAACTCATCTACCTGTACCCCGCCGGCAGGATAGCGCCGTACGAGAACGAATAGCCCCTCGATCAGCATCGCAATCAGGCCAGCGCGGATCGCGCACTCACGTTGTGTGCAGGCTGGATTGATCTCCGCGATCAGATCTTCGACGATCTTCGTGCCGTCCTGGTACGCTTTGGTCTCCAGTTCCCGCGCAAACGCTTCGTTACGTGCCATCGCCCAGACCTCGACCCAGAAGGCCGCGACCTCCGGCTTGCTGAACTCACTGAAGGACACTTCCATCAACGCGTCGAGGCGGGCTTCCGGCGGCAGGTGACGATTCGACGTTACTCCGGCGAAGCTTGCCGCATATCGGTCGATCAACGCTCCGATGGTTGCATGCAGCAGTTCTTCGCGTGTGCTGAAGTAATGCTGCAGGGTACTCAGCCGGATTCCGACCTCGGCGGCGACGCGGCGCGTCGTAAACGAGGCATGGCCGTCGCGCGCGAATACGCGTGCCGACACGTCGAGTATCTCCGGAATCCGGGTTCCTCGATTCCCTCTTTTGGCCACGCGTGGGGGGGCGGTTTCTCCCAGCAGATCGGCAGAGTTGATATGCAAGGCTTTCATGGTCGGAGTCATCATATAATAAGTCGAATGACCTATTATAGGTGGGACGAAACGCGGATTTCGGCCATTTCTCCGTAAATTGTGCCATCGATGCCGGAATTGGACCGCGATCCGGGTATTTACTAGCTATCGTAATAGGTCATTTGACCGCTAAATAACGAAAAATCCGCGATCGAAGCGGCGCTCCGCCACCTTACGAATGTTGGCCAGGAGCATCACCGGAGATAACCATGGCCTATGCAGTCCATCCCTCGCTTGTCGCTACCGGGCGTCAGTCAATACGCGTGGCTGCTCTGGATCAGGCCGCTGGCCTGACGTTCGAATGCGAAGAGGCATCCATGAACGTCGTCCCGGTGTTCGAGTCGGACTGGTGCAACGTGCTCCACCTGTTCGCGGGCACGCATCGTCATTCGGTGCACATGCAGCGTGACGAGCATACGCTGCTGGTCTTTGACGGCGGCAGCTATAGCGATGGGGAGCGGCGCGTGGACGGCATCAGGATGGGTTCCCAGGGCCCGCTCGACGGTGGCGTGGACATCGTTGCCTCTGGTAGCCAGTTGAGGGCGTGGTCAGGGTTGACGTCTCACGTCGGGTGCACGTTCATTTCGCTTGATGTCAACCACGACGAAATTGTCGGCCGGGAAAGGGGCGCGGACCGGCGAACCTCTCTGCAGAGCGGTGTCGGACTCAGAAACGATTTACTGGTCGCGCTGGCGGCACGCGTGCGTGGGCTCAGTGCGATGAATTGCGAGGACGTTGACCCCGTACATGCTGAAACGGTGCTGATGCTCATAGTCCAGGAACTGTCGAGGGTCCAGGCTAGTGCGAATAATCGCGCACTCCCTGCGTGCCGCGGCGGATTGTCGGCGCGGGCGAAGCGCGTTGTCCGAGACTTTATCGCGCAGAATATCGAACTCAGGATCGACCTCACTATGCTCGCCGAACAGGTCGATATGAGCCGGTTTCATTTCTCCCGTGCGTTCAAGGTGTCGTTTGGCTTGCCGCCGCACAAGTATCTGATGAGCGAGCGTGTACGCAAGGCGTCCGAATTGATGCGCCAGACTGACGACTCGATTACCGATATTGCATTGCAGGTTGGCTGCTCGTCGTCGAGCGAACTGGCACGTCTGTTCCGACAACTGCTGGGCTGCACGCCGCGTGACTATCGAATTGGCTTGGGCCGGTCGACGCCAGTCGACTAACCGACGCAGATACTCCAGTCGCAATTTTCTCCGTCGAACGTTCGCTGGCTCGTTCACCCATGCTGGCTTCGATCCGTTTCAGGATTCGCCGGCTGTGGTGGCAGTGTCGCTGCGCCTTAGGATAAGGTTCGAGTCCTCTGTGGCGAGATCGCTAATCGTGCCGTATATGAAAAATTACGGATGATTAGCATTTCATAATATATGGTACGGTCGACGGTTTACCTTCCCCATGGCTGGCGACTCACTCGCGTAATCTCATTCCCCGCAAGATACGGCTAAAACCGCAACAACCGTCGAGCGCGATGCGTAGCGTGCAAATAGAGTAACACGGACGATGGCCTCGCAGCGGTGAGCCATGGTTTCACGAACATTTGCATGCTTTCGAGACACTGACCATGAACGCCAATCTCGCCCCCCGGCGTACAGCATCGACTTGAATTCGTTTGGCGCTGGCCACTCCCGCAGGAAACTATCGAATCGCTGAGCGGCGTTCCCACGTTAAATTTCCCGGGGCGCAACAGAGGCGAGGACGAGGTTTGCACAAAAAAAGCAGATGCAGCCAGGCGATTTCGATGAACTGCCGCATTGCGCCGAGTTTTCGGAGATGGAGTGAGCTGCGCAGCAAGTATCGCTTGGGCACGATGTGCCGGCGCAACAACAGGGATGGGTCGCCGGGCAATACGCAGCACTTCCTGCTCGATCGCCTAAGCCATGTGATGGCGCCCTCAGAATTTCTGCCTGAAATAATACATGCCCAGGTATTTACCCGTACGGTTGCGCAATATATTGACTAATAGTCAATACAAACATAGACTCGATCCATCTTTTGATAGATGTGATGGAGGAGCCAATGAAACAAGCAAGCACCCAGCTCGAGACGGATGTATTGATCATCGGTGGTGGCCCGGTTGGGCTGGCGTCCGCTATTTTTCTCGGTAAATTAGGTGTAAAGGCATTGTTGCTAGAACGCCGCTCGACGACGTCGACGCATCCGCGCGGACACATCGTCAACACGCGCTCAATGGAGATCTTACGCGGACTAGGGCTCGAGTCTGACGTAAAGTCAATTTCATTGCCGCCGGAACGATATCGTGGTGTGGTATTCAGGACGCGGCTCGCCGGCGACGAACTGGGTCGCATCGAGACGCGCGGCGACATCGAGCACGATTGCCTGATCGATAGCTACAGCCCGACCATGAAAACCTCGTGTCCTCAGGATGTGCTCGAGCCGGTGCTCAGGCAGCATGCCGAGGCGCAATCCGGCGTCGACGTGCGTTTCGGTGTGCAGGTCAATGCGCTGCGCGAGCATGCGAGCGGCGTTACCGCCACGCTCGTCGATCTGCCGGAGGGCGTGCCGTACGAGGTGAGCGCGCGCTATGTGATCGCCGCCGACGGGGCTCGCAGCCGCACGCGCGACTGGCTCGGTATTGCCATGCGCGGGGACGCGTCGATGGGCAACCAGATGGGCGTCTACCTGAAGGCCGATTTGTGGCCTTGGGTGCATGACCTGCCGTATCTGCTGCTGTGGATCTACAACCGGGACACGACCGGCGTGTTCATCTCGCTCGACGGACGGCATCGCTGGACCTACAACTTCGCGTACGATCCCGCGACGCAGTCGCCGGAGGACTTCACGCCGGAGCGCTGCGTAGAGTTGATTCGCGCCGCGGTCGGGGCGCCCGATCTGCCCGTTGAAATCTGCAGCGTGCAACCGTGGCAGATGCAAGCGCGCACAGTCGAACGTATGCGCGTGGGGCGCGTGTTCCTTGCAGGCGATGCGGCGCATCCGCTGCCGCCGACGGGCGGCCAGGGCATGAATACGGGCTTCGGCGACGTGCAGAATCTGGCGTGGAAGCTGAAGCTCGTGCTCGATGGCGTTGCGCCCGACGCGCTGCTCGACACCTACGAGGCCGAGCGTCTGCCGACCGCGCGCTTCAACGTCGAGCAGAGCGCACGCAACGCCCAGAAGATGGCGGAAGCTGGGCTCGCAGGCATTTTGCGCAACGATCCGGGTGTCGGCGAGCGTGTCGAGGCCCCCGACAGCGGGCCACTGCGCGCGCAACTGCGCGAGGCGATTGCCGCGCAGCGCGAGCATTTCGAGTACAACGGCCAGACCTTCGGCTATCGTTATGTATCGGACGCAATCATCGACGACGGACTTGCGTGCCCGGCATTCGACGTCGCGCACTACGTTCCCAACGCCAGTCCAGGCTCGCGTGCACCCCACTTGGGGATCGGCGATGGCTGTGCGCGCCTGTCGATACTCGACCTGTTCGGCGGCGCGCATTTCGTCATGCTGACGACGCCGCATGGAAAGCCGGTATGGCAATACGCGCTCGAGGACGCGCAGCGTGCGGCAGGTTTCGACGTGCGCGTCGTGTCGATCGGCGCGGGCGGCGACTATGCGGCAGACGACGACACGTTCGCGACGCTTTACGGAATCGGCGGGACAGGCGCAGTGCTCGTGCGCCCGGACGGCCATGTGGCATGGCGATCGAATTCGCCTGTTGCGCAGGACATTCTCGCGCAAGTACTCGCGACGGTGCTCGCTACCGCGCAACCTGGCTGTGCAGACGACGTGATGGGGTGCTGCGATGCCGAATCCGCATGACACCATCCGCCCGATGCGGCTTGCGCATGTGGTCTTTCGCACGCGGCAGCTCGATTCGATGATCGCATGGTACGAGGCGGTGCTCGGTTCGCACGTCGTGTTTCGCAACGACCACATCGCGTTTCTCACCTACGACGACGAGCACCATCGCATTGCGCTGATCGCGTCGCCGCAGCTCGCCGAGCGGCCGTCCGGCGTTGCCGTGGGCTTTTATCACGCGGCATTCGCCTACGCGAGCCTCGTTGCGCTGATGGACAACTACACGCGTCTTAAGCGACTTGGTATCGAGCCGTGGCGTTCGATTCTCCACGGGCCGACCGTCTCGCAGTACTACCGCGATCCGGACGGCAACGACATCGAGTTGCAGGTTGATGCATTCGACACCGCGCAAGCCGCGACCGACTGGATGCGTGGCGAGGCGTTCCGCCGCGATCCGATCGGCGTGTTGTTCGATCCTGAACGCATGATTGCACGCCTCGCATCAGGCGAGCCGGAAGATCGCCTGATGCGCAGGCCCGACGCATGACTGCCTGCGGCGTCTGCATGTTCCTTTTCCTCTCCTGTTCGAGCTGACCATGAAGATCGACCCGAATGAAATTTCCCCGCTCGCTGCTGCGGGCCACGACGCTGACCCGCAGGAAACCGCCGAGTGGCTGGACGCACTTGAAGGCGTGTCCCGCCACGCAGGCGAGGCGCGCGCCGGATTCCTGCTGGAGCGCCTCGCGGAGCACGCCCATCATCTCGGCGTGACGACGACCGCACATCCGTATTCCGTGTACCAGAACACGATCGCGCTCGAAGATCAGCCTGCCTATCCAGGCGACCTCGCGATGGAAGAGCGCATCACGTCGATCGTGCGGTGGAATGCTCTCGCCATGGTTGCGCGCGCAAACAAGGCGTATGGAGAGCTGGGCGGACACATCGCAAGCTACGCGTCGGCGGCGGAAATCTTCGAGGTGGGTTTCAATCATTTTTTTCGTGCGGACAGCGAGACGGCCAAAGGTGATCTCGTGTACTTCCAGCCGCATTCGGCCCCCGGAGTCTACGCGCGTGCATTTCTCGAGGGGCGTCTCGACGAGGCGCAGATCGCCCGTTACCGGCAGGAGGTCGATGGCGGCGGACTGTGCTCATACCCGCATCCCTGGCTGATGCCCGAGTTCTGGCAATTTCCGACCGGATCGATGGGCATCGGGCCGATCAGCGCGATCTATCAGGCGCGCTTCCTGCGTTATCTCGGACACCGTGGCCTCGCGCCCACCGACACACGGCGCGTGTGGGGCGTATTCGGCGACGGTGAAATGGACGAGCCTGAATCGCTCGCCGCGCTGTCTCTCGCGGCACGCGAGGGACTCGACAACCTGACCTTCGTCATCAACTGCAACCTGCAGCGCCTGGACGGACCGGTGCGAGGCAATGGCCAGATCATCCAGGAGCTTGAGGCGCTCTTCGCCGGTGCGGGCTGGAACGTCATCAAGGTGGTGTGGGGTTCCGACTGGGACGCGCTGTTCGCGCGGGATCGCCATCACGTGTTGTTGCGTCGCTTTGCGAACACGGTCGACGGTCAGTATCAGACGCTTGGCGCCAACGACGGCGCCTACAATCGCGCGCATTTCTTCGATCTCGATCCAGAGTTGCAGGCGCTTGTTTCACACATGTCGCCTGAGGAGATCGACGGGTTGCGGCGCGGCGGCCACGATCTGCGAAAGCTGCACGCGGCATTCGCAGCCGCCGCTGCTCATCGCGGCCGTCCGACCGTGATCCTCGCCAAGACGAAGAAGGGCTACGGGATGGGACAGGCCGGCGAGTCCCGCAACACGGCGCATCAGCAAAAGAAGCTCGATGTCGAGGCGCTCAGGGCGTTCCGCGACCGTTTCGGGTTGCCGCTCGGCGACGAGGCGCTCGAAGCCATGCGTTTTTATCGGCCCGAGGAGGACAGTGCGGAGCTGCGCTATTTGCGTACGCGACGAGAAACGCTTGGCGGCTACCTGCCGCGCCGTTCGACCCGCGCCGAGGCCGTGCCGGTGCCGCCGCTCGCTTCGTATGCGCAGTTTGCACTCGGGCCTCAGGAGCGCGAAAACTCGACCACGACGGCCGTGGTCCGGCTCTTCACGAACCTGCTCAAGGACAAGACGCTCGGGCCGCGCATCGTGCCGATCGTCGCCGACGAAGCGCGCACGTTCGGCATGGCGGGACTCTTTCGCCAGGTCGGCATCTACTCGCCGCTCGGGCAGTTATACGAGCCCGAGGATGCCGGCTCGATGCTCTACTACAAGGAGTCGAAGGACGGCCAACTGCTCGAGGAGGGCATCACGGAGGCCGGTGCGATCTCGTCCTGGACTGCCGCCGCGACGTCGTACAGCGTGAACGGCGTGGCTATGCTGCCGTTCTACATCTACTACTCGATGTTCGGCTTTCAGCGCGTGGGTGATCTCATCTGGGCCGCTGCCGACCAGCGTGCGCGCGGCTTCCTGATCGGCGCGACTGCGGGGCGCACGACGCTTTCGGGCGAAGGGCTGCAGCATCAGGACGGCACCAGCCACGTGGTCGCGGCGACGGTGCCGAACTGCCGCGCCTATGACCCGGCGTTCGCGGGCGAGGTGGCTGCGATTGTCGACTATGGCGCGCGACGCATGCTCGAGCAGCAGCATGACGAGTTCTACTACCTGACGGTCACGAACGAAAACTACGCGCAGGAAGAGGTCGCCTCCGAGGAGTACGACGACATCGTCAAGGGTATGCGCCGCTACGGTGTGCGCGGCGAGGGGGCACCGTCCGTCCGGTTGCTCGGCTCCGGCGCGATCCTGCGCGAGGTGATCGCGGCTGCCGAACTGCTCGCGAACGATTGGGGTATCGCCAGCGAGATCTGGAGCGTGACGAGCTTTTCCGAGCTGGCGCGCGACGCGCGTGAAGTCGAGCGCGAACAGGTGTTCGGCGCGGGGGCGACCCGCGAGAGCCATGTGGCGCGCTGTCTCGTGGGCGCTGCGCCGGTAGTGGCCGCGACCGATTACGTGCGTGCGTATGCACAGTTGATCGCGTCGTATATCACGGCGCCGTATCTCGCACTCGGCACGGATGGCTTTGGGCGCAGCGACACGCGCACTGCATTGCGCCGGTTCTTCGGCGTGGATCGCCATCACATCGTCGTTGCGGCGCTGGCGGCGGTGGACAGGACAAAACATGCCGAAGCGCGCACGCGTTACGGGATCGACGCCGCAGGTGAGGCGTCGTGGCAGTCATGAGCCGCACGTGATCTAACGAAGCAGGGGGAGTCGATGCAGTCAATCAGGGTTCCCGATATCGGGGACTACCGGGACATTCCGGTAATCGAAGTGCTGGTGCGAGCCGGCGACACGGTGAATATCGACGATGTGCTCGTCACGCTCGAATCCGACAAGGCGACAATGGACGTGCCGAGCAGCCACGCCGGCACGATCGGCGAAGTATTGCTGAAACCGGGCGATGTCGTGTCGGCGGGAAGCGAAATCGCTCGGCTGGCAGCGGTGGCGAAAGAGATCACCAAAGATGCGGCAGCCGCTACGGCCACAGCGGAAGCGCGGCCGCTGGCTGTCGGGGGCGGCGTGGCGCAAGTCGCCGCGCAGTCAGACGTTCATCCTGTGCCGCCGCCGGCACCCGTTCGTGGCGCTGGCCACGCGAACGTCGCGGCGGGGCCATCCGTGCGCAAGCTCGCCCGCGAGCTGGGCGTCGATCTAGCGGACGTGAAGCCCGGCGGCCCACGCGGCCGCGTGGTGCGCGAGGATGTGCTGGCGCACGCGAAGGCTGCGCTCGCCGCGCCACGGCCCGCGGCGGCGGCCGAAAGCGGCGGGTCGGGGCTGCAGCTCCTGCCTTGGCCTCAGGTCGACTTTGCCCGCTTCGGGCCGGTCACGCGCGAACCGCAAACGCGGATCCGCCGCTTATCGGGCGCCAATCTGCATCGCAACTGGGTCACGATTCCGCACGTCACGAACTTCGATCAAGTCGACGTCACCGAGCTTGACGCGTTGCGCACGACCTTGAACCGCGAGGCCGGTCCGGATGCAGCGAAGATCACATTGCTCTCATTCGTGCTGAAAATCTGCGCTGTGGCGCTCCGGCGATTTCCGCAATTCAACGTGAGTCTCGAAGGCGGAGAAGTCGTGCGCAAGGGCTACTGGCACATCGGCTTTGCCGCGGATACGCCCGCCGGGCTCGTGGTGCCAGTGGTGCGCGACGTCGAGCGCAAGGGTGTGCGCGAGATCGCGACGGAGATGGCCTCGCTCGCGGCCGCTGCCCGCGCCGGCAAGCTCGCCGCGCAGCAGATGCAGGGGGGATGTTTCTCGGTGTCGTCGCTCGGCGGAATCGGGGGCACGCATTTCACGCCCATTATCAACGCGCCGGAGGTAGCAATCCTCGGCGTCGGCCGCGCGACGATGCAACCGGTCTGGAGCGGCAGCGCATTCGAGCCGCGTCTGATCGCGCCGCTGTCCTTATCGTGGGACCACCGCGCTGTCGACGGCGCTGAAGCCGCACGCTTTCTCTCCTGTATCGCGGCGCTGATGAGCGACTTCCGACGTGTGGCGCTGTGACGACTCGCCTAGAGGGGGCGCCGCATCACGAGTTTCACGCCCGGATCAATCAGCGCGTAGTTCGCGAGCGTCGTGCGCAGGTTGGCGACGCTGGTGTCGATAAGCGGCTGCTCGCCGATTTCGGGATGCTGTATCCACGCGATCAGCAGTTCGTCGATGAACCCGATCCACGCGCGAATCAGTGCGTGGAGCTTCGGCGTCGGCGCTTCGATCTCCAGGTAGCCGCACAGCAGGTGAATTGCGCGGCGGCGCGACTCTTCCCAGACCGCCTTGACCTCGGCGTCCACGCCTGCACCGCCGCGTGAGTTCCCGATGAACGAGACGCGCCGCGAAGACACAGAGTCGATATGGGACTTCAGGAACGCGCGCACGGCGGCCTCGGATGTGGCCTGGGGCGGCACGCTCAGATGTGCGGCGTCAACGCGTTCAGCTGCCCGGCGCGTGACGGCCAGCAGGAAATGGCGCTTGGTCTTGAAGTAGTGGAACAGCAAGCCGTGGGCGACGCCGGCCGCCTCGGCGATGTCGTCGATCGACACCTCGTCGAACGGGTATTGCGCGAACAGACGCTCGCCGGCGCTCAGCAGGCGTTCGCTGGTCTCGGCGTCGGCGCCGGTCTGACGAGTTCTAGGGCGCCGCAGAGTTGCGGTCGAGGTTTTCTTTGCTGCTCGAGTGGCCATGTTCGGGTGCGGGAGCGAAGGTGCTCGTGTGTTTCGCGATGCCCCAATGGAGCCATATTACCGACTTTTAGTCAATATTGCGTTTTGCCGGTGGCGCTTGGTCGGCAGGGTCGGTCATCATCGGGAATGATCGGGGGTTACCCGATATCGGTAAATCCGTTATTGACTTAAAGTCAATTACTGCATAGATTTACAAATAGTCCCACAGAAAACGGCATCGTCATACTGACCCTGTATTGACTCAAAGTCGATATCGGAATGCGCCGTTAGCCGCATCCTAAAAAATCGTCCCTCGGACGAGTTTCCGGAGACAGTCATGCGTTGGCCCAGTTTTGCGCCAGGTAGCAGTCAGGCGTTGTCGCTCATGCCGGAGCGTGCCGTGGTCCGCAAGGTTTCGCGCCGCCTGCTCGGCTTTTTGTTTCTGTTGTACGTGTTTTCGTTTCTGGATCGCATCAACATAGGCTTCGCCGCGCTCACGATGGTGCCCGACCTCGGTTTGAGCGGGGTGGAGTTCGGCGTTGCCACGGCGCTCTTCTACGCCGCGTACATCGTCTGTGGCGTGCCTGGCAACATCATGCTCGCTCGTCTTGGGGCACGTCGCTGGATCAGCGCGATCATGATCGCGTGGGGTGTGGCCTCGACGCTCACCTTCCTTTCGCGGGGACCGGCGAGCCTCTACGTTTTGCGCGTCGTCGTCGGTATGACCGAAGCGGGTTTTTTGCCCGGGATGCTGTTGTATCTGACCTTCTGGTTTCCGCCGGCCTGGCGTGCGCGCGCCAACGCGCTCTTCATGATCGCGCAGCCCGTCACGGCCGCGGTCGGTTCCGCGGTATCGGGTTACGTCCTGGCACTCGACGGCACGGTAGGGCTCAAGGGATGGCAGTGGCTGTTCCTGCTGGAAGGCATGCCGTCTGTCCTGCTCGGCATGATCGTTTTCGTGTGGCTCGACGATTCGCCACAGCACGCGCGCTGGCTCAGCGCGGCCGAAAAGCGTGCACTTCAAGCGCAGCTGACGCCGGCCGCGGTGCCCGTGTCTGCGGCATCCGCACCCCGCAGCCTCGTTGCCGAACTGCTTTCGCCCGCCGTGCTGCGTTTCTCCGTCGCGTACTTCTGCCTCGTGAACAGCCTGGCGATGATCGTGTGGATGCCGCTCATTATCAAGACGCTCGATGGCGTGCACGGAAATCGATCGGTCGGCATGGTGGCCGCCATTCCGCAGGCAGCGTCGATCGTCCTGATGATCCTGTGGGGCCGTCATTCCGACCACACCCAGGAACGACGCTGGCATCTGCTGCTACCGATGCTGGCCGCCGCGAGCGGTTGGCTGATTGCCGCGGCGCCGGGGCATACCGTTCTGCGGGTGACAGGGTTGTGCATTGCCGTGGCGGGGTCATACGCCGCAATGTCTATTTTCTGGACCATTCCCGACCGGTTGCTGAGCCCGCAACGGCGCGCAGTGGGCATTGCCGCCATCAACGCGATCGGCAACCTGGGCTCCGCGCTCAACCCGCTCGCGGTTGGGTGGTTGCGAGACTACACGCATAGTTTCGCGGCAGGGCTGACATTTGCCGCTCTGCTGCTCGCGTGCGGTGCGGGGTTTGCGCTATGGACGCCTGCGCGCAACGAGCCGGAGATTCTGGCTTACGACACCTCAACGAACGCTGACACGCAGTAAGCGGCCGGACGTGCTGCCCGGGAAGCATACGATTCGGGACAGAAATTTCACTTATATATAGGATGACGAATTAAATTTATTCAATAAAACATCGATAAAACAAGACTGGTTTGGAGAGAGACAATGAAAAGCAGTGCGTCAAAGGATTGGGATGCCGGCTACGAATGGAAAATCGTTGCGCTGTTGTCGTTGGGGTTCGGGTTGGTGGGCGTAGACCGGTTTTTGATCATGCCGCTGTTCCCGGTCATGATGAAAGACCTGGGATTGGATTACCGGGACATGGGTTACATCACAGGGGCGCTTTCGATCGCGTGGGGCGCGTCGGCGATGCTGACGGGCCGGCTATCCGATCGCATCGGACATCGCAAGGTGATCATTCCGGCGATGCTCGTGTTCTCGGTGCTCGTGGGGGCCAGCGGGCTGGCGGCGGGAGTGGGAAGCCTGATCTTGATTCGCGCCTGCATGGGGCTTGCGGAGGGTGCGTACGCGCCAGCCTGTATCACTGCGACGCTCGACGCGTCGAAGCCGGCTAGGCATGGCCTGAACATCGGTCTGCAACAGGCGGCGGCGCCGCTGCTTGGCCTGTGCCTCACACCGATCGTCGTGACGCAGATGCTGCGCTGGATCCCGTGGCATGCGGTATTTGCCATCGTGTCGATTCCCGGTCTCGTGCTCTGCTACTTCACCTGGCGTGTGCTGCGCGATGCGCCTCATCAAGTCAACGCGATGCAGGTGAACGAGCACATTACGCTGCCGCGCGCATGGCGTGAAGTGCTGGGTATTCGCAATGTGCGCCTGAACATGCTCGGTATGCTTTGCTGGATCACCGTGCTCACCGTCGTGGGCGCGTTCCTGCCGAGTTACCTCGTCGACTATCTGCATCTCGACATGGCACAGATGGGCTTCGTGCTCTCCGCGACGGGCATCGGCGGCGCGCTAGGCACGGTGATTATGCCGGCGGTATCCGACCGGCTCGGCCGCCGGCCGGTCATGGTGATCTCCGTGCTCGGCGCGCTTTTGATGTTCTGGCTGTTCGACGGGACAGGTCCGAGCGAGGCGCCATTGTTCTGCTACCTGCTCGCAACGATTTTCTTCGTATTCAGCCTGATTACGCTGACCGTCGGGCCGATCAGCGCCGAATCGGCGCCGCCTCATCTGGCGACCACGGCCTCAGGGCTCGTGATCGGCGTGGGGGAGATATTTGGCGGCGGCGTGGCGCCGGCGCTCGCGGGACACGTCGCGAAAGGCTTCGGCATTCAGTATGTGCCATGGCTCGCGATCGGCGCCCTCGCGGTCGGTCTGTTCGTCGCACTTGCGCTCAAGGAGACCGCGCCTTTGCGCAGTGGGGCAAACGTTGCGACAACGTCGCCTTGATCTCAACGCACCAGGCCAATCCGATGACGTTCCCGCGACCGCTTCGTCGCGACCGGAACTGCTTCGACCGGGTCGTACATAAACGAAGGAATATCAATGAAATACTCGACTAGTCTCGCCCTGGCGTGTCTGCTGGCATCCGGTTCGGCATGCGCCCAGAGCAGCGTCCAGATTTACGGGCTGATCGATGCCGGCCTGTCGTGGGTTTCGAACGAAGGCGGCCACAGCAACTTCAAGTTCGCGGATGGTATCTATACGCCCACGTTGTTCGGGCTGCTCGGCAGCGAGGATCTGGGCGGTGGCACCAAAGCCGTTTTCCGGCTCGAAAGCCAGTATCAGATCGGGGGCGGCAACATTCTTCCGGGCGAGGGGCTGTTCGGCCGCGAGGCCTACGTTGGACTTCAGGACACGCACTATGGCTCGCTGACACTCGGCAACCAGTTCGATTTCATGTTCGAGTCGCTCGCGCGCGCGCACAATGACCCGGCGTTTTTCTCGGGCGGTCTCTACGCGTTTCGTGCCGGGCCGTTTACAGGGCTCGACATTCCGAACAACCCGACGGGCGGTTTCGACTGGGATCGCCTCGCCGGGGAGCAGGTCCACAATTCGCTCAAATATCAGTCGCCGACTTGGGCCGGCGTGCGTGTCGGCGCCATGTATGCGTTCGGCGGCGTGCCGGGCCAGTTCAGCGCAGGCAGCGCGGTGAGCTTCGGCGTTAATTACGACCACGGGCCTTTCGGTATGGGTGGCGCATACACCGAAGTCAGGTATGCCGGCGCCACACCTGTCGATCCGCTCGTCCCGGTTCGCAACTGGGGTGTCGGGGCTCACTACGACTTTGGGAAGGTCATCGCCGCCGCGCTGTTCACAACGGTGCGCAACCGCTTCAACGGCGCGGCTGTCTATGCCGCCGAGGCCGGCGCGAGCTGGACGATCACGCCAGCGTGGACGCTCGCCGGCAACTACACCTACATGAAGGGCAACGACACGGTGTCGAACGCGCATGCGAACCAGCTTGCCGCGACATTCAGCTATTCCCTGTCGAAGCGCACGCTGGTTTATGTGCAGGGGATCTACCAGCGGGCGAATAGCGGCGCCGACGCGCTGATCTGCGGCGTGGTCGATGCCGACGCCGCGTCCAGTTCGCCGACCCAGGCCATTGCCCGCGCGGGGATCCAGACGTCGTTTTGAGGTAGAGCCGTTGCGTCAGCGGGCAGCGGTTGGCAATCGTGAGCAAGAAATTGTCGTTAGCGCAATTAACGTCAAACCTGCCGCCGAGGACACCTCTACAGTGAGGCAAGGCCATGCTGGCCCGCTATTTCGCGCGACGTGCGCACATCATCCAAGGAGACGCAAGATGATCCCGACACCCGCGGCACAGGCCGCTTCCGCCGTTGCCGACCGCCCAGTCGTGCCGTTCAAGATGGCGCATCTCGTGCTGCGCTGCGCTGACTACCGCAAGGTCGTGAACTGGTATCTGATCGTGTTTGACGCGCGCGTCGTGTTCGAGAACGACATGGTGACGTTTATCACCTTCGACGACGAGCACCATCGCGCGGCGTTCGTGAACACGCCCGATGCTCCGGTAAAGGCGCCCGGCCATGCGGGGATTGACCACGTTGCCTACAGCTTCCGCACAATCGGCGAACTCCTCGTGCACTACGAGCGGTTGAAGGCGGCCTCCGTGCAGCCGGTCTGGTGCATCAATCATGGCCCTACTACTTCGATCTATTACCGCGACCCCGAAGGCACGATGATTGAGTTTCAGGTCGACAACTACGCCGACCCGGCCGATGCCGCAGCCTTCTTTCATACGCCGACGTTTACCAATAACCCGCTTGGTATCGAATTCAACCCCGATGAGATGGTGCGCCTGTGGCGCTCGGGCAAGAGCGATGCCGAACTGTCCGTGCAGGGCACTGCGGCGCGCGGTGGCGCGCCTGTTGGCCCTATCCCCTGAATGAGGAGAAACGAATGAAACTGGCAACCTTCCAGCGTCCGAATGGCGCGACGTCGATTGGTCTTGTGACCGGTGACGGCATTATCGATGTCGAGCGCCACCTGCCCGATGCGCCGCGTGACATGATTGCGCTTATTGAGGCTTGGCCCGCGTGGCGTGCGCGCCTGCAGGCACTCGTCAATACCCGGCCTTTCGACCTGCGGCTCGCCGAGGTGACGCTGCTCGCGCCTGTGCCGCGACCGCGCAAGATTCTCGGTATCGGCCTCAATTATGCCGATCACGTCGCGGAGTCCAGCATGGAGCGGCCCGCGCATCAACTGTGGTTCGCCAAGATGCCGACGTCCGCTAACGGACCGTTCGCGCAGATCGATTTGCCGCGCGTTTCGACGGCGCTCGACTATGAGGCCGAGCTCGCATTTGTCATGGGGAAACGTTGCCGTCACGCATCTCGTGACGATGCGCGTGACGCGATCTTCGGCTATTGCGCTGCGAACGACGTGAGCGTGCGCGACTGGCAACTGCGCACGTCGCAGTTCACGGTGGGGAAGTCGTTCGATACGCATGCGCCGTTTGGCCCCTGGATAGTCACGGCGGACGAGCTTGGCGACCCGCACGCGCTCGGAATCCGTTGCCTCGTGAATGGCGAAACACGCCAGAATTCGAACACACGTCACCTGATTTTCGACTGCTTCGCACAGGTCGAGCACCTGTCCAGCGCGTTCACGCTCGAACCGGGCGACATCGTATTGACGGGAACGCCAGGTGGCGTGGGGGCGGCGTCAAAGCCGCCGCGTTGGTTGCGCGAAGGCGATCGCGTGCGGGTTGAAATCGACGGCATCGGTGCGATAGAGAACGTCGTGCGGCAAGAACCGGCGTGAACGACCTCCCCCTGACTCACAAGGATGACAAGATGAACGACGAAGCAGTAATGCGGGATATCGCTCGGCTCGAGAACGTGCGCTGCCGGGCATTGGTCGAGCGCGATTTTGATGTGCTCCGGGAACTCGTAGCCGACGATCTCGTGCACGTGCACGCCAATGGCAAGTTAGATGGGCGCGACGCTTATCTGCACGCCGTCGAAGAGGAGATTGACTTTCTCAGTGTAGAGCGAAAGGACCTCAACGTGCGCGTCTATGCGGACGTGGCAATTGCAACGGGGCACCTGCAACAAACTGTGCAACTGCGTGCAACGGCGCGCCGCATTCCGATGTCGATTATGACGACCCAGGTTTGGCGTCGCGGCCCCGATGGATGGCGGCAGGTGTCTTTTCAGGCCACCAACGTGTGACGGCGTAATACTCAGCCGTAGGGGCGTCGATTCCGTGTTGAGAGTTCGACGCCCGGCCGGCAGGTGGCCGCGTCACGGCCGGGCGCGGACAGCACCACGGACACCGCCCAATCAATATAGCGCTCGAGGTCGTCCATGCTCGCGCGCCGCACATGGATCCCGAGACTGAGATTCCGACCGCCAGGTCCACCGCGACGTCCAACCCGGCTACGAAATTCTCCTGCGTCGCGCTCGCCACGCAGGTCGCTCGAGTCACTCGAGCGCACGCTGATTGGCCAGATCGGTCGCACCCAAGGTACGAGCGAGTGACGATCTGCGCACTTCGACCAAAGGCAGCGCTGCAAGGCTGTTGACGATATGGAACATCGTCGGTATTTGCTCCCAGGTCGATTCGATGAATTCGACTGACCCGGTCGCGAACTCGAACGACTCGTAACGAAGGTCGACGCCACCAGCGGGTGAAATCACCATCTCGTCGATCGCAGCGGCGCCCACGGACCGCAGGCTGGGTTGATAGCGATGGTGAAGAAGACCGTCGTACGTGGTGCCCTGCGGCGGTGCGGCAGCGACGAGCTTGTCGAGGGTCATCTTCATGAACGTATGGCCGTCCCACTGCGCGCAATAATGGCGTGCATCGCGCAGCTCGCGAGCGCGCGGCAGTTCGCAATATAGCTTTGCGAAACCGAGCTCCTCGCGTCCGGTCAGGATCGGCTCCACCCGGTTCTCCCAAACTACGCTCAAGAAGGGGCCGCGCACGGTCTCGCGCCTGCCGCGATAGCGAACCGGGAACTTCACACTGAGCATCGCGTAGTCGCGTCCGGCGAGCCATTCGAGGGCGTGCAACACGGCGTGCTCGATGGTGACGACGGGCTCTCCGTCGAGCTCACAAGCAGGCGGGAGCAGCGTTTCCAGCAACCGCGCCTCGGTCAGAAAGCTAACCGAGGCCACAGTGCGCCTTGCGTGACTCATGTCGTAACGCTCGCCGGCCGGCCCTTGCCGGGGGCCGGCGCTGGGTCCGAAGACGAATGGCATTCGATGGCGCGGGCTGTTGGGCGTAAGACTCATTTAAAAATCTCCTTATTGGAAGGAAGCGGACTCAGCAGTGCGATGCCTCGTGAAGCCCGTGCAGGAAGGTGATGAGCGCTGTGTTCACAGCGACTGGTTGTTCGAGCGGTGCGCAATGGCCCGCATGTGCAATCAAATGGCGTTGCGCGTTGCATGATTTGCGTGTGTACAGGTCGGCGATGTCGAGCGTCGAAATCGGGTCGTCGGCACCCCAAATTACCCCGACCGGCATCGTGAGCTCGTCAAGGCGTTCGACGATCGATTCGTAGCTGAGGCCGAGCTTGACCGCATGTGCCAGACCTTCGACAGGGTGGCGTCGAAACCGGACGAGCGCCTGCTCGACGAGTTCACGATGATGTTCGCGCGTATGCGCACAGAACATGCGACCGGCAACCCGGCGAAATACCGCCTCGATGCGGGCCTCGTCGCCAGTCGAGAGTTCGGCCGAGTTTTCGAGCATGCCCGCGCGAACGGAGTCGACAGGGCGCAGCGGTGTCGAGTTCATGATGACGAGCGCGCGCACTCGGTGGGGTGCCGCGAGGGCCGTCCGCGTAAAGACTGCCGCGCCCTGGCTCAGGCCCACGAGTATTACGCGCTGTTCGCCGAGTGCATCGATGAGCGCCAAGGTATCGTCGACGAGGTCGTCGATGCGCCAACCATCCGCTAGCCAGCCGCTCTGGCCGTGGCCGGGCCAATCAATGCGAACGCAGCGGTTCGTGCCGCTCAACGCATCGGATTGAGCCCGAAACATCTCGCGGTCGAAGAAGAGTCCATGTCCGAACAGTACGAGTGGGCCACTGCCTGTCTCGTCGAACGCATAGCGTACGCCGCGGATAGTGAGGGTCCGGGTCATGCGGACCTCCGCTGGTCGGGAGACGGGTGGCCGGTAATGTGCGTAACGAGCGCTTCGATGTCGAGGGGGGCGGTATCGGCGCGCCATGCGATGTGCTGGTCCGGGCGGATCAGCGTGAAATGGGCCCCGTAGCGCTCGCGCAGCGCGGGTTCAGGCAAGTGCAGGTATGAAACGGGTATGTGCTTACACAGTCGCCTGTGCAACAAGAGGCCGGGTTCGCGGTCGGTTGCCACATCGAGCAGCGTGTATTCCGCACCGAGGCGATCGTAAAGCGGTGTGCCGAACGTGTCGCGATACATCGGCGCTCGATGGCCAGGCAAAGCAGCGCCCTGATAGCGGGTGGGATCGTACGGTGGCGCGCGCGTGCTTTCTGCCGCAATGACCGGCGAATCCTCGTAGCGCTGGTCCAGAACCGTGCCATCGGAGCGCCACTGCGGTTCGAGGTCGCGCGCAATCGCCTCACCGAGGCGATTGCGGTCGTCGTCGGCACGTAGTGTCATCCAGGTCGCCAGCCGCGCGAATGTCGCATGCAGTCGTTCATAGTTCTGCCGGGCCTCGTGTGCGGTACGCGCAATCATCGGGAGGCGCTCGCGGCCGAAGCTGTCGAGCAGCGCATCGCCGGCCCAGCCGCGCAGCACATGTGCGAGCTTCCAGCCGAGATTGACGGCGTCGCCGAAACCGAGATTCAGATTGTGACCGCCGAGCGGAGGGATCGTGTGCGCTGCGTCGCCAGCCAGAAACACCGGGCCCGCTCGCAGCTCCGCGGCGATTTGCTCTGCGTAGGAAAACGGATAGACGCGCTCGAGTGTGTAGTGACAATCGGAGCCGAGCAGGTTGCGCAAGACGGGATGGGGATCGAAGCGCGATTCGTCAACCGGTTGGGGCGGTCGATATGTAAACTCCCAGCGATCGCCACAAATCAGACGCGAGGTACCGGGCGTTACGGTATCGGCGCAAAAATACATCACTGAATCGGCGATACCGTGGCTGCGCATGGCGTCCAGCAGATTCGGCGCGCGAAAGAAGATTGAGATTTGGCGTGATAGCGGTCCGGCACCTCCACAGGCAATGCCAACTGCCGTGCGCACGAAGCTGTGGCTGCCATCGCAACCGACCACGTAGCGCGCGTGCCAGGTGCGCGAACCCACCGTCGTCCGGCCGAAGACTTGCACCGTGCCGTCCGCGTTGCACAGCAATTCAGTCGCGCATGCATCGAAAGTTACGCGCGCGCCGAGTTTGCGTGCGTGTTCGAGCAGTACCTGCTGGACCTGACCTTGCGCGACCCAGAGCGCGTCTTCGGACGCGTCGGGCAACGTACGGCCCCAGCCAAGCCCCTCGGCGCGAGCGCAGGCAATCTGCCTGCCACCGTGCCGCTCGATTAGCGCAACGTTCGATGGCCAGCCTCGCGGCACGTAATTGATGGCCTTAAGCCGCTCGGAAAGTCCCCAGCGACGCATGTGTTCCATCGTGCGCTTGTTCATGTTCATCGCGCGCGTCCACCAGTGGCCGATGTCTCTGATGCCGTCGATGACCTGCACGTCGATGCCCCGTAGTCGCAGTTCGACGGCCAGCGCGAGTCCGACCGGACCCGCGCCGACGATCAAGACTTCCGAGGGTAGCGTGCGGTTGTCGTGTGCTTTCATGTCGATGTTTCCTTTGGCGGTTCAATGGCGCGTAGCGGCCAGGCTGACGCGATCTGCATAATGTGGCAGCCGGACTCGCGCGGCCGGGAGGCCCAGTGCGACGGCAGCCCAGGCGACCTCGACCTCGTAGGAAGCCAGCCGCCGCATTCGCTTTGCGAGCCGGCGAACGGCTGCGCGAGCTGGTTCACGGTTGTCATCCTTGACTGGGTGATGTCCGGCGCAGAGATACCGCTGGGAGGAGCGAGGCGGCCGCTGCGGATCGGTGTCGTGCGTAGCGCGACATAAATGTGCCGCGTTGCCGCTGAAGGGCCAACTTGAAACATGCGCAATTGCGTATTTATTGCCGATTTTTTTGCCGAGGCTCCTGGCGTGGTCCAGCGCAGAGCTTCTTTGTGGCGGCGTTGCGGGGAGATTGACGCTTCGTCGCAAGAACCGCATGAAGCAGCAAGATTCGTTATGTATTGCCGCGATGCCGTCGAAGCCGCTCCGCCATAGCACGCTATTTCGTCCGGGCAAGGCGAGGTTGGAAAAAGACACTTGGACTTCGGTACTGGAGCGGCCTGCACCCTGTTTTCCGCGAGTGCGTCTCGAAAAGACACGCGCGGGGCGTTAAAGTCAGGTCGAGTGGCCGATATGATTCATATGGAGAGTGAGGCTATTTTTCGACGATTTCTGGGCAAAAATTCGGTTATCTACCATCTGTCAAACCCGGTCACAGGTCACATGACCGTCTAGAGCGTGTTAGGAACTACGCACCAGACCAGATCATCCTGGCGGGATGACAAAACGCAGACCCTACCCGACGGATGTATCGGATGAAGAGTGGTATTTCGCTGCGCCTTATCTGAGCTTGATGAGCCAGGACGCTCCGCAGCGCCGCTATGAATTGCGCGAGATGTTTAACGCGCTGCGCTGGATCGTTCGCGCTGGCGCACCGTGGCGTTTGTTGCCCAATGACTTTCCACCGTGGGAATTGGTCTACCAGCAAACGCAACGCTGGATTCAGGCGGGTTGTTTCGAGGCCATGGCGAGCGACCTGCGTTCGATTATCCGTGTTGCGCAGGACCGTCGAGGTCAACCCAGCGCGGTCATTCTCGATGGCCGTACGTTGCAGTCGACGTGCGAAAGCGGTCCGCGCGCTGGCTATGACGGGTACAAACGCAAAAAAGGCAGCAAGGTGCCTATGGCCGTGGACACGTTGAGTCAACTGCTCGCGGTGCATGTGACGCCGGCCAACGAGCAGGAGCGCGCACAGGTCGGGGAACTGGCGCGACAGGTTCAGACCCTGGCCTCCGGATGCACGTGGTTGGGGCTTCGTTGCATTTTGCGGAACGAGCACGTCCTGTGCTCAGAAGGTGATGCGAAAGCAGAGTTCACTGTCATCTGCGAAGCTTTCAGGCTGCTCGGAGATGCTCAACCTTATTGCTGGCCAATCTCGTTCCGGCAAATGGGTCGTCACGCCAGTCCACGCCGTCGCGCTTCGTGGACTCTCTTGGGGGCTCCGCGCCAATCGAGAAGTGTTCGAGCGACTGCCCGGCGCTGGTCGCTTGAACAACCCACTGCGGCGGGGTTCCCTTGCCCTCCCATGTGTGTCCGAAGGCGTCCCTGTAACGTACTGCTCGCAGTCGCTCCTGGTCAGCGGCTATAGGGGTAGCGATGTCCTCGGGCTTAATCCCGAATTCAGCCATCCGTCGCTGCAGATGCGCCACTATCCGCAGCGATAGCCTCCATGGTTGCCACGACACTCGCGAGCGAGTCTTTGTGGTGGCGTTTGAGGTGTCCATGAATGTTTTCGTTGCGCAAAAGCCGGCTCATGAAACCCCTTCGCGACCACAAGCGAAAGCATTGTGTCGCTAACGGTGGTTGAACGTGGGCACTCGGGTCAACGATCGGAATGACGCCGTCAATTGCATAGGGGGCGTGGCTAAATCTCTGGGGCTCTCGACACGATTTCGATCTCTTATCAAGTATCCATTCAATTTATCAACAAACTACGCTTGCTTTACCGGTGAGCTTCAGATAACGGAATCTGGCGGCAGTTCCGAGTGAGGCAGCAGTTCTGCGGCGCTTCAATCATCTTCCACGGCATTCCCGGCACGTGTTGCTTCATCGATGCGTTTCATGTTGTCCAGCAGCTTGAGCAGGTAATGCAGCGCATGCGTGACGTCCTCCACCGAGAAGTCGGTGAGCACGTCGTCATAGTACATATTGATTTTCGGTATTGCCTGTTGCAGCCAGAGTTGCCGCCCCGAGGCGCTCATACGCACGAGCCGCGATCGGCGGTCGCGCTCGTCCGCGCCGGTCGTCAGATTCCCGTCGCGCTCCATGCGACTGATCAGCCCCGACAGATTCTGCCGGCTCACCATCAGGTAGCGTGCCAGGTCTCCTACGCTCATACCGCCCGCGCTTTCCTCGCGCGAGAGCGCGCCGAGCACCGCCCACTGTTGCGTGGTCAAGCCTTCATCCTCCACGGCCCGTGTACCTGTCTTATGCAGCATATTGCTGCATTGATACAGTCTGAAGAATAGCCGGTTAGCCAGATCAAGCTTCGCTGCATTCACCTTATTTTTCGCGTTTGTCACGGGTTTCCCCTAGTTGGTTTGCTCTTGATATACCGTGTGCGTACCGCCTAGTATACGTCAATATATTTACTTAAATTGTGCGCGGGGCGCAAGCCAATCGAAACCCCATACTACCCTGACAAAACGCGGAGACTCATCATGGGAAAGCTGGAAGGTAAAACGGTCATTGTGACGGGTGGCGGCGGCGGCATTGGCGGCGCCACGTGCCGGCGCTTCGCGTCCGAGGGGGCAAAGGTCGCGATTTTCGATCTGTCGCTCGACGCGGCGGAAAAGGTCTGTGAGGCGATCCGCGCCGCCGGCGGGGCGGCCGAAGCCATCCGGTGCGACATCACCAACCGCGCCGAAGTCGATGCGGCGGTGGCCGAGGCTGAGAGGAAGCTGGGTCCGATCGAAGTGCTGGTCAACAACGCCGGCTGGGACGTGTTCCGCCCGTTCGTGAAGACCGAGCCGGCGCAATGGGAAAAGCTCATTGCGATCAACCTGACCGGCGCGCTGCATCTGCATCACGCGGTCCTGCCGGGTATGGCGGCGCGCAAGAGCGGCCGCATCGTGAACATCGCTTCGGATGCGGCACGGGTCGGCTCATCGGGCGAGGCCGTGTACGCAGCGTGCAAGGGTGGTCTGGTGTCGTTTTCGAAAACCATCGCGCGCGAGCATGCGCGTCATGGCATCACCGTCAACGTGGTGTGTCCGGGTCCGACCGACACCGCGCTATTTGCCGAATACAAGGAGGGCGCCGGTAATCCGGAAAAGCTTATGGAGGCCTTCCAGCGTTCCATTCCGCTTGGCCGCATCGGCCAGCCCGATGATTTACCGGGCGCCATCGTCTTCTTCGCCAGCGACGACGCGAAATTCATCACAGGGCAGGTGCTGAGCGTATCAGGCGGCCTCACCATGGCGGGCTGAGGCGCCTTCAGCGTTCCTCTATATCGACGACGAAACCGCAAAGGTATCCGATCATGAATTACGAAGACATTCTCTACGAAGTCCGCAACGGCGCGGCATGGATCACCATCAATCGCCCCGACAGGATGAACGCGTTTCGTGGCCGCACGTGCGACGAGCTGATCCATGCGATTTACAAGGCGGGCTATGACCGCGAGGTCGGCGTGATCGTGCTGGCGGGTGCGGGCGACAAGGCGTTCTGCACGGGCGGCGATCAGTCCGCGCACTCGGGGCAGTATGACGGGCGCGGCACGATCGGCCTGCCGATGGAGGAGCTGCACACGGCGATTCGCGATGTGCCCAAGCCCGTGATTGCGCGTGTGCAGGGCTACGCGGTGGGCGGCGGCAATGTGCTGTGCACGATCTGCGATTTCACCATCGCGTCAGAAAAGGCCGTGTTCGCGCAGGCCGGCCCGAAGGTGGGCTCGGTCGACCCTGGTTACGGCACGGCGTTTCTCGCCCGTGTGGTCGGCGAGAAGAAGGCACGCGAGATCTGGTATCTGTGCCGCCGCTATCCGGCGGCCGAGGCGCTCGCAATGGGCCTGGTGAATGCCGTCGTGCCGCACGACCAGCTCGACGCCGAAGTGCAGAAGTGGTGCGACGAAATCATGGAGAAGAGCCCGACGGCCATCGCCATCGCCAAGCGCTCGTTCAACATGGATACCGCGCATCAGGCGGGCATCGCCGGCATGGGCATGTACGCGCTCAAGCTCTACTACGACACCGAAGAGTCGAAAGAGGGCGTGAAGGCCTTCCAGGAGAAGCGCAAGCCCGAGTTTCGCAAGTACGCGAAGTAATCACGAAGTGTCCGATGCCCAGACTGACTTGCACCTCGTTGCGGACCCGCTATCTCCAGGAAGCAAACCTTGAATCCCTATCTCGATGACGACTTGATGGCCCTGGGCGAGCATGCCCGCCGCTTTGCCCGGGAAGTGGTGGCCCCGGGCTTTCTCGAGCGCGACAAGACTCGCGTGCTCGATCGCGCGATCATGCGCCAGATGGGGGCAATGGGTTTTATTGCTCCTGAACTGCCGGAACAGTTCGGCGGCCAGGGGCTGGGTTGTCTCGCTGCGGGCGTGATTCATGAGGAAATCGCGCGTGCGGACCTGAGCCTCTCGTATATCAACCTGCTGGCCTCGCTCAACGGCCAGATTCTTGCCCACCATGCCCGGCCGGAAGTGGCCAGGCCCTGGCTCGAACGGCTGATCCAGGGCGACGCGCTTTTTGCGATCGCGCTGACCGAGCCGCGCGGCGGCTCCGACGCGGCCAACCTGCGCTTGAAGATGGAGCGCGTGGGGAACGAATACGTGCTGAACGGCGAGAAGACCTCGATTTCGGCCGCCGATCAGGCTGATGCCGCCGTGGTGTTCGCGCGCAGCGGCACCGTTGAGCAAGGCGCACGCGGGGTTTCCGCGCTGCTCGTGCCGATGGACCTCCCGGGCATTACGCGCAACCGCTTCGACTGTCACGGCCAGCGTGCGATTGGTCGCGGTTCGATTTTCTTCGAGAACGTGCGTGTGCCCGTCGACCATTTGCTCGGCGACGAAGGCAAGGGCTTTGTGCAGGTGATGCAGGGCTTCGACTTCTCGCGCGCGCTGATTGGCCTGCAGGTGCTGGCTGTGGCCAAGGCCAGTCTCGAAGAAACCTGGGAGTACGTGGCGCAGCGCGAAGCGTTCGGCAAGCCGCTCTCGGCGTTCCAGGGCGTCTCGCATCCGCTCGCCGAATATGAAACCCAGGTCGAGGCCGCGCGTCTGCTGTGTCTGCAGACATTGTGGCTCAAGGATCGCCATCTGCCGCATACGGCCGAGGCAGCGATGTGCAAGTGGTGGGGGCCGAAACTGGCGTACGACGTTATTCACCAATGCCTGCTGTCGTTCGGGCACGGCGGTTACGACCGCGGCCTGATGGAACAGCGCCTGCGCGACGTGCTCGGCTTCCAGATCGGCGACGGCACCGCCCAGATCATGAAGACCATCATCGCGCGCACCAATGCCGGTCGCGACGCCGTTCCCAACTGATAGCCGGCGCAGCGAATCCTCTACAAAAAACCTGGAGACATGGCATGAAGTTCGATCCCGTACTGATCGGGCCTCGCCGCGCGCCGAGTATCGCCAAGGGCTGGTGGCCTGAGCGCACGATCAACGATGCCCTGGACGAGGCGCTCGCCGCCTGCCCGGACCAGGTCGCGTTGAGCGCGGTGTGCGCCGAAAGCGGCGCACACACGCAGTTCACCTATCGCGAAATGGCACGCATGGCGGACCGCATTGCGGTCGGACTCGCGCGGCTGGGTGTGGGGCGTGATGACGTGGTGTCGATGCAGTTGCCCAACTGCTGGCAGTTCACGTTGCTGTATCTCGCATGCTCGCGCATTGGTGCGGTCGCCAACCCGCTGATGCCGATCTTTCGCGAGCGCGAACTGACATTCATGCTCACGCACGCCGGCAGCAAGGTGATGATTGTCCAGAAGCGCTACCGCAATTTCGACTACGAGCAGATGCTCGACGGGTTGCGAACGCATCTGCCCGATCTCGAGCACGTGGTAGTGATCGGTGCCGGGCAGGGCGGCTGCCCCGCGCCGCACAGCTTCGAGGCCTTGCTGTCCACGCCCGCGTGGGAAGCCGGACCCGACGCGCAACGCGTGCTGGGCGCCACGCGGCCCGGCCCGGACGACGTCACGCAACTCCTCTACACCTCCGGAACGACGGGCGAGCCCAAGGGCGTGATGCACACGGCGAACACGCTGATGTCGAACATCGTTCCTTACGCGCAGGCGATGCGCCTGAACCCGGACGATGTGATCCTCATGGCTTCGCCGATGGCACACCAGACCGGTTTCATGTACGGGCTCATGATGCCGGTCATGCTGCGCGCCCACGCGGTACTGCAGGACGTCTGGGACCCCAAACTGGCGATGCGCCTGATCAACGAGGAACGGGTCACGTTTACGATGGCCTCGACCGCGTTCCTGACCGACCTCGCCGCAACCGTCGCCGAACAGCGCAGTGGAGTGCCGAGCCTGCGCACGTTCCTGTGTGCGGGCGCGCCGATCCCGGGGCCGCTGGTCGAGAAGGCGCGCACCGCGCTTGGCGCCAAGGTCGTATCGGCGTGGGGCATGACTGAATTAGGGGCGGTGACACTGACCCGCCTCGATGACCCAGACGAACGCTCGTTTAACACTGATGGCACGCCACTGCCTGGCACCGAGTTGAAGGTGCTCGACCAGGATGACCAGCCTGCCGCGCAGGGCGCAACGGGGCGTTTGTTTGTGCGTTCCAGTTCGGGCTTCGCTGGCTACCTGAACCGTCCCCACCTGAACGGCGTCGATGCCGAAGGCTGGTTCGACACCGGCGACATGGCCTACATGGACGCAAGCGGCTATCTACGCATAGCGGGCCGCAGTAAGGATGTGATTATCCGTGGGGGCGAAAACATTCCTGTGGTTGAGATCGAGGCGTTGCTGTACTGCCACCCGCAGATCAGCGACGTCGCAATCGTGGCCTATCCGGACCCGCGGCTCGGCGAGCGTGCCTGCGCCGTCGTGGTGCAAAAGCCCGGCGCAAACCTCGATATGCCGGCTATCGTCGACTTCCTGAAAGCGAACAAGGTGGCCCTGCAATACATTCCCGAGCGTTTGCTGTTACTCGACTCGATGCCGAAAACGCCCTCGGGCAAGGTGCAGAAGTTTCGGCTACGCGAGATTGTTCGGGATGGAAAGGAATAGTTCCGAAGCCGGAGACGATACCCGATGAACACGACGAATCTCATGCAAGAGCAACCGGTACTGATTGAACGCATTGGCCGCGTAGGCGTAATCAGGCTGAATCGTCCGAAGCAGATGAACGCCTTCAACGATGCACTGATGGACGCGCTTGGCGACGCACTGCTGGCATTCGACCGCGACGAGGGGATCGGCGCGATCGTGATCACCGGCAACGAGAAGGTTTTCGCAGCCGGAGCCGACATCGTTGCGATGGCGAGCTGGTCATACATGGATGTGTACGCGAGCAATTTCATCACGCGCAACTGGGAGACCATCCGCCAGGTACGCAAGCCCGTGATCGCCGCCGTGTCAGGTATTGCAATGGGCGGCGGCTGCGAACTCGCGCTGGCATGCGACATTTTGATTGCCGCCGACAACGCGCGCTTCGCACTACCTGAAATCAAGCTCGCGTTGTTGCCTGGCGCAGGTGGTACGCAGCGGCTGCCGCGTGCGATCGGCAAGGCCAAGGCGATGGATATGTGCATGAGCGGGCGCACCATGAGTGCGGACGAAGCGGAGCGCAGCGGTCTCGTATCGCGCGTGGTGCCGGCAGAATCCTTGCGCGACGAAAGTCTGGCGCTGGCACAGACGCTGGCGGGTTATTCGGCTCCGGCCTTGATGGCAATAAAGGAATCGGTCAATCGGGCGTTCGAAGCCTCGCTCACTGAGGGCATGTTGTTTGAACGTCGCCAGCTTCACAGCCGCTTCGCCAGCGAGGATGCGCGCGAAGGCATGAACGCATTTCTCGACAAACGTCCAGCCGATTTCAGGCATCGCTGATCGGGCGCATTAATCGAATGGCGCGCCTGGAGTGACATTATGGCAATCGATCAAGCGTCCTTTCAATTGCTGATGGCATCGATTCAGCGCTTTATTGCGGGACGCCTGGTGCCGGCCGAGGATGGCGTGGAAGAAAACGATGAGGTTCCAGCTGACGTCGTCGAGGATATGAAGGCAATAGGCCTCTTTGGCCTGGCTATCCCTGAGGAATACGGCGGAGTTGGGCTGTCGATGGCGCAGGAATGCGCGGACTGGCTAGAGGCAACGGCCGGCATTGCGCAGGGCGTTGGCAAGGACGGGTTTGGCGCCAGCGCAGACTGACTGAGCAGAAAGGTCGGTCGCGTACTGCATTACGCGAGGGGATTTTTGTCGCCGGCAGATCTCATTGACACATGCTTCGAAAAGAACATCAGCCGATAAAAAGGGATACCAATGATTCGCTTTCGTTCATTTAAGGGACATGTGCGTCGGCTCTTTGCGCTGCTGGATACGAGTTATCCTGGAGATTTCTCGCTCGACGCGAGCCGCCAGATCGAGTTAGGGGGGCGTATGACGCCCGCGTTGATGAGTGGTTTGCGCCTCGTGACGCTGGATCACCGGCCGATGGATGATTGGGGCGCCAGAACTGGCCGCGGCATCGCCTCGATCCTGGTGCTTGCCGAGGGCGATCTCGTTCGCGTGGCCACCAATATCACGAATGCGAAAGGCGAGCGCGGCGTGGGAGGTCTGCTGGACCGCTCGCACCCGTCCTACGCCGCCACCATGGCAGGCCAATCTTTTTATGGCCATACCGTGGTTTCGGGCCGTAAGTACATCGCTGTCTACCGGCCGATTTTTGACGGCCGGGACGTGCTGATTGGCGCTTTCGCGGTAGGTGTCGATGTGGACCATATCCGCATGGCCACGCTCTCTGAGAAGCTCGGGCTCAGTATTGCTGGTGGCGCGTCGTTGCTACTGCTCGCGCGCGATTTTCTGCTGTCTACCCTGAGCGGCACGCCTTGGCTGGGTCCAGTGGCGTGTCTCAGCAGCCTCGGCGTTGGTGCGGTGCTTGGCACGGTGTCGTACACGCTTGGCGAGATGCTGGTCACACGGTCCCTGCGCCAGGCCGCTGACGCCGCGCATCGGATCGCTTCAGGTGATCTTTCGAAGCAACTGGCGGTGACGCGTGGCGACGAAGTGGGGGGTATGTTCGACGCACAGAATGGCATTAGTACGGGGCTTGCTTCGCTCGTGGGCAGGGTGCGCGAGGCGACCGGAAGCCTGAGCGTGGCAGCCAGGCAGATCGCTTCGGGCAATAACGATCTTTCGGCGCGAACCGAGGCGCAGGCCGGATCTCTGGAGCAGACTGCCGCTGCTGTAGACGAACTGACGTCGACTGTGCGCAACAATGCCGACAACGCACATGAGGCTCACGAGTTTGTGCAATCGACGGCGCAGTTGGCTGGTGATGGCGCGCAACTGATGGAGCGTACGGTCAGGACCATGCAGGAAATCCGCGAAGCTTCGCGTCATATGTCTGCTATCGTCGGCACGATTGAGGCGATTGCGTTCCAGACTAACATTCTTGCCTTGAACGCAGCGGTGGAGGCGGCTCGCGCAGGTGCGGAGGGCCGCGGTTTCGCGGTGGTAGCGCAGGAGGTACGTGTGCTGGCACAGCGTAGCGCCACCGCCGCTGGAGAGATCAAGGTGTTGATCGGGCGCGCAGTTGGGAGGATCGACGATGGTGGAGAACTGGTTGACCATGCGGGCAAGAATATGGAGCAGATTCTAAGTTCGATTCGAAGCGTGGCGGGGCTGATGGCTGAGATCAGTCAAGCCAGTGCGGAGCAGAGCACGGGTATCGCGGAGGTTAACCGTGCGGTTAGCCATATGGACGAGATGACGCAGCAAAATGCGGCGCTCGTCGAGCAGATCGCCGCTGCCGCCACGAGCATGCACCAGCAGACCGATGCGCTTGAGCGGGCCGTGCACGCGTTCCGGCTCACTTGATCGCGACCGGTCGTACGTAGTGCCGAACGCCAGTGACCTGCCGCTATCGTTGATGCACCCGTTACAATCGAGCTTTTGCTGCATGCCCCGGAGCACGCTCAAACACCCTGCCGCGTACTAAGCTCAGCGCGCAAGGGCCAAATGCGCACTGTCAACGTTCCGAAGTGCGCGCGCGCAGAGGGCGTTACTGATGCGATCGGATCGGGGTTGTTTCGCAATAAGGTTACAGTCCGAGATACTTCCACTATGAACAAGAGTGCCGCGGTTCAGGGAGTAAGACCATCGGTGCCTTGAGGATCATCTGCACGGCTTCGATACCGCCATGGATGATGCATGTATAGCGAATATTCCCGAAGCCCATCGCCGGTCTCGAAGGATATGTTTTTGCAGAAATCGAGGTGGGCGCGCCATCGTCGCCAAAGGGCGAGAATAACGCGGTCACATCGATGAAGACTTCGCGCGAACCACGCGGTTCACGAGCCAGATTGTGCACGGGAAGCTGACGGCGGTCGTGATCTCAGCGGCCATTGATGGCCGGTTACATGCCCCACGAAGATCCGGGATAGAGCCTTCGTTTCAGGGCGCCACTGCGCCCGGCGATACCACGCTCCCTGCGATGACAACCAAAAAGCCGATTCCGGACCAGCGCCGCGTGGTGCTCATAACGATATGCAAGGAGAGGGTGAGGTTGTCAGCGAGGGTGATGCACATGTGATGCCACCCACCCGCGAAATTCGCCCGAACCGGCGTTTGCGCGCGGACGGTTCGACTGATGCCAGGACGGCCCTGCTCATCGTGACGTCTACCGGTTCTCAAAAGTCTCCCAAAGCGAATGGAGCGTCGAAGGAATAGTCCTGGCGGCCCCGGGCATCCCGGCAGGCATGGTTTGCACAGTGCGTTCATTTTGGACCGTTTCATGCCGGCTCGGCCAGCGAGTCCGCCCCGGAGAGAGCTTATTGCTGGGTAGTCAAGCTCCGTTCCGTCGTTGAATGCCTGTTTTAGTAAATTACTTTACATAAATGTAATTGCATCTCTGCACGGATATGGCTGCAGTGTTCTTCGTCATGGCAATTTTTCAGGCATGTTATGGATTGTCCTGGTGTGGTGTCAGCTTGCATGGGTAGAGTCCATCATCTAATATAGGTAAATATATTTACGTAAACGAGCGATAACTCGAGTTTGCCTGACACCCTTGGTACGCACGCTTGGCATTGAGCGGAGTGGTGCACCAGTTTGAAGGCAAGCTGGCGGCTGTTGCCGTCGGTGCCATTTTGCGGCGGCGAAGGTCTGAATGATCGTATCGGACAGGGAGATCGTCTACCGCAATTAGCCGTTTCGCGGAGGAGGTCAGCAATACTCGGGATGACATTAAAGATAAGGAATGCAAAAGAATATATGGAGGTTGAAGGTGAACCTCAAGAAAAATTTGATAGCACGAAGTTGCAAGGGAATGGAGGAGAAAATGAATTTGCGTACCAAAACGACGAAGATTTTTGCTGGTGTGTTGCTGGTCCTCGCTGGCTTGCCGGATGCGCATGCGAGTTCCCAGTTGCTCCCCGGAATTTCGACGGGCCTGCCTCTGGGCTTGCCGCTGCCTCCGGGTATCTATTCGGTCACTCAAGGCAATTACGGATGGCGGGGAAGCGACCCGACTGTTGGCGTGGGTGTTGGCATTCCCGCCTGGCTGATCTGGTCCACTCCATGGACGGTAGCGGGCGGCCGATTCCTGCTGGATACCGTGACGGCCGTCGCCAACGTCGACGTGAAGGGCTATCACAGTTATACGGGGGTCGGCAACACGTATGTCGATGCGCAGCTCAAGTGGAATCTGGGCGGCGGGTTTTCCGGGGGCGTCCAGAGCGGGGTATTCCTGCCAGTTCGCAATGACCTGACTGCGTTAGGCGTGACGCGGAACTTCTATTCCTTTATGCAGATCGCGGCGCTCACCTATGAACGCTTCGGGTGGGAAGCCGACGTCACCGGGATCTATGGCACGGGCAAACACGGCAGCGAGCTCGGAGAAAACGCCGCGCCCCAATGGGCCAATTACGATCTGACGGCGCTTAAGCACATCGGGAAATGGGAGTTTGGTGCCGTAGCCTTCGGATCGCGCGATCTGAGCTCTCCGGTTTCCGGATATGAGCGTCAGGGGCAATTTGCGGCGGGTGGTCTGATCGGCTATCAACTGCCCAGAGGGACACTGCAATTAAAGGTCACGCGAGACCTGGCCGAAACGAACTACACCGGGCGAGAAACCCGCGTGTGGTTCAACCTGATCATGCCACTCTGGCTGCAGAAGTAAAGAAACAGGGACAGCAGTGAGGGTGGGCTGATTCCGCTACACCGCTCAGCTGACGTGCCGGGATGAGACTGGCGCGAACGGGAATCTGCTTCTGCTCAAGCAGGACGAGTATTCCCGGTCGCAAATGACGCGTGTGAACGAGGCGACCTGGCGGGCAGGCGACGTGTTGCGCGGAACGCTGCGTGACGGGTGGGCTTCTGAACGATAGCGGCTTCGCCTCGTCGTCCAACTGCTGGTTGCGATCATCCCGGGATTAGAGCTTTCTCTCGACGTTTCGGGCGGAGTGTCCCTGCGATCCTCGGCGTCCGTCGGATGCTGCCTGCAGGGAAATCATCTTCGCTTGCGAAAGGTATTGGGTGTAACGCCAGTGAATCTCTTGAAGAACCGTGTGAAATACGCTGGCTCTGTGAAACCCAAAAAATCGGAGACCTGATTGATATTGAGCGAGGTATAGGTGAGGCTGCGCTTCGCCTCGAGCAGCAGCCGCTGGTGAACGAGCGCGAGCGCGCTTTTACCTGCGATGCGCTGGCAAATCATGTTCAGGTACACCGGCGTCACGCCCAGATGTTCAGCGTAGCGGCTGATTGGCAAATGCTCCCTGTAATGTTTTTCGATCAGGCCCGAGAAAGCCCTCAGAAGCGCGTGGCCGCGATCGCCGGGTTCGCCCCGTTCCTCGCCTTGCTGGTCCTGGCGACTGACCCAGACGACGAGTGCGCTCACCAGCGACCGAAGCATCAGGTCACGTGATGGCGCAGGGAGCCCGTATTCCTGGTTCAACTGGCTGCACAGGGTGGTTCAGGTAGAGCCGGTCATTGCCTACCGGATAGCAGCCGGGGTGCTCCAGAACGCGACGTGGCGCGTCGATTTGCTGCTGGAGCCAGTCCATCAGCGGCGCGGCGATTGTAATCACGAAACCGTCCACTTCCGGAGAGAACCGGAAGCCATGCACGCACATCGGCGGGACGACCTGGACCGAGGGCGTGTCGATCCGCGTCATTTCACCCTCTATTTCGAGTTGGGCGACGCCTTTCTGGACGTACAGGACCTGCGCGAGGTCCGCATGCCGATGGCTGCGGATTTCCCAGTCGTGCAGGCTGCTTCGCTCGGGGATCGACTCGCAGTGCAGCAAATCAAGTGTGCTCCAGTCGGGCCCTTCGCCGTATAACTTGAAGACGGGAATACCGTGTTGCGCGGGGTGCTTCATGGTGTCGTCACCGTTTTGCCGCTCCACATGGGACTTTCGAAAAGTCCAATTTTAATCGGGAAAATTGTATTAACAGCGCTCAGAATTTCGAGAAAAATGCAATTCAACCGTGGCGTCAATTATTTGGGCTCGAAGAGAGAAGCAGCAAGTCCACGGTGCAGAGGAATACAGGAGACATCGGTCATGAAGACCAGGGTAGCGATCATCGTTGCCGGACCGTCCGGCCTGCTTTTGGGACAGTTGCTGCACAAGGCGGGCATCGACAACGTCATTCTCGAACGCCAGAGCGGCGAATACGTGCTCGGCCGAATCCGCGCTGGCGTGCTTGAACAGGGCATGGTCGACCTGTTGCGCGAAGCGGGCGTGAGCGAGCGCATGGATGCGGAAGGCCTGGTTCACGACGGCATCGAACTCGTGTTCGGTGGGCGACGAGACCGCATCGACCTGAAGCAACTCACGGGCGGCTCGTCGGTGCTGGTGTACGGCCAGACCGAAGTGACGCGCGACTTGATGGCGGCGCGCGAGGCGAGTGGCGCAACCACGATTTACGAAGCCGCCAACGTTCAGTTGCACGACGTGAAGGGCGAAACGCCCTACGTGACGTTCGAGAAGAACGGCGAGACCTGTCGTCTGGATTGCGATTACATCGCCGGCTGCGACGGTTTTCATGGCGTTTCGCGCAAGACGATCCCTGCGGAAGTGCTCACGCACTACGAGCGCGTCTATCCGTTTGGCTGGCTCGGCTTGCTGTCCGACACGCCACCCGTCAATCACGAACTCATCTATGCGCATCACGAGCGCGGCTTTGTCCTGTGCAGCCAACGTTCGACGGCGCGCAGCCGTTACTATCTGCAAGTGCCTTTGACCGAGAAGGTCGAGGACTGGTCCGACGAGCGCTTCTGGGAAGAGCTGAAAACGCGTCTGCCGCAAGACGTGGCGGAGAAGGTGGTGACCGGACCGTCGCTTGAGAAGAGCATCGCGCCGCTGCGCAGCTATGTGGTCGAGCCGATGCAGTACGGCAAGCTGTTTCTCGTTGGAGACGCGGCGCATATCGTGCCGCCGACCGGCGCGAAGGGCCTGAATCTCGCGGCGAGCGACGTGAGCACGCTATACCGCATCCTGAATCGCGTGTACCGCGACGGCCGCACCGATCTACTGGAAAAGTATTCGCAGATCGCGCTGCGCCGCGTGTGGAAGGCAGAACGTTTCTCGTGGTTCATGACGAACCTGTTGCACGAGTTCTCTGAGCGCGACGCTTTCGACAAGCGCATGCAGCGCACCGACTACGACTACTACACCACCTCCGAGGCCGGACTCAGGACGATAGCGGAAAACTACGTGGGTTTGCCGTATGAGCCTATCGAATGAAGCTGCGTTCGCCTGACTCGTACTGATCCTCCATGATGACCTATCTCGGGGTGCGCCGGCTGGTGTTCCGGGATCCCTGAAGCGCAGCGCGCTCGCTTATCACCAGAATCCGAAGCCCGGCAAGATCTCGGTCACGCCGACCAAACCGCTCTCCAACCAGCTCGATCTTTCGCTCGCGTATTCGCCGGGCGTGGCCGCCGCGTGCGAGGCGATCCATGCCGAGCCGCTCGACGCGCAGAAGTACACTTCGCGCGGCAACCTGGTCGGCGTCGTGACCAACGGCACGGCC
>NZ_CAJMZF010000041.1:0-77091 GCF_905220245.1 Paraburkholderia sp. J63
TTGGCGTTTACGCGCATGGAATTTCGGCAGACATGCTAAACCCTCTCAGGCCCAGACCTAAGATCGTTGGCAACAAAATCACTCATTGACGGCTGGCAAACCCAGCCGCGCCAGGAAGAAAGCTCACCGGGAGGTGTATGGAGACCGTCCGACAGTCCCCATATGTCCCAGCTCAGCGTCTGCGGTGCATCCGATCAAGCACGTGATGCGCGGCCAGCCAGTGGTGCATCATGCCTTCGCCGTCGTGTTCCTGCTTATAGGCACGCGATTCGAAAATCGATAGCCCGAGCAGAACCAGCAGACCCACAGCAAGACCAATCAGACCCGCAATAGTTTCGGCATCCATGGCAGCCTCCTTCGGTTGCAGCCATGTGAGCATCTTAGGACAGAGCCAGGCAGAAAAAAATAGCAATGCCCGCGAGCCGTCAAAAGTGCAGGGCGCGCGTTAGACTGCTGCATGGCAACATTTTTCAGGGAGTTTGCGCTGATGTCACGTGTCTTGCTGGCCATTGCGATGGCCGCACTGCTTTCCGCTTGCGCCGACAATGCAACGAGCAAGCATCATGGGCCGCCGCCCCAAGATCCTGCCGACTACCACGGCGTTCCGACCGACGATCGTCCTCCGATGATGATCGAAACGCCGCCGGCACAATAAAAGCATCAGCGAATGGAGCGGGCGCCTCAGGGCGCCCGTTGTACTTTTGCGGCTTGAATGGCGCCAGTGATCCGCGGCAATAGCGGGGACAAGGTCAAGCCGCGCGCCGCCATGAAGATCAACAGTGCGATCCAGAGCCCGTGGTTGCCGAGCACGCCAACGAGTATCCACGAAGCGGCAAGGAACACGACCAGCGAGATGGCCATGGCCTGCATCAACTCGCGCGTGCGCGTAGCGCCGATGAACACACCGTCAAGCAGGAAACCCCACACGGAAACGAGCGGCGAGAGCGCCGTCCACGGCAGAAAGGTCTGCGCCGCTGCGCGCACGGCGGGTTGATCGGTCAACCTGTCGATGATCCACGTGCCGGCACCCCAGTAGACAGCCGAAAATCCCAGCGCACCCAGCGCCGCCCAGAACAGGTTCACCTTCACGGCCTGCCGAAAAGCATCGCGGTCGCGCGCGCCGATCGCGGCGCCCACGAGCGCCTCGGTGGCGTGAGCGAAGCCGTCGAGCCCGTACGCCATGAACGTCTGAAAATTGAGCAGCAGCGCGTTGGCTGCAAGGATTGCATCGCCTTGACTTGCGCCCACATGCGCGAACCAGCCGAATGATCCCAGCAGACACATCGTCCGCAGGAAGATGTCGCGATTGATTGCGATGAGACGCTTGAGCTCCGCAGGCTCGACGATCGTGCGCCACGCAAGCGGCGCGAGGCCGCGCGGCCGCAAATGCCAAAGCACTGCAGCGCCGAACGCGAAGCCCACCGTGTCCGCGGTGGCCGTCGCTGCGCCAATCCCCGCGATGCCCCAGCCAAACCCATAGACGTAAGCCAGCACGGCAATCACGTTGACGACATTGATGAGCACTTGCGCAATCAGCGCGATGCGCACGCGCTGTGTGCCAAGCAGATAACCGAGCACGACATAGTTGGCGAGCGCGAACGGCGCCGAGCCGATGCGTGCGCGGCAATAGAGACGCGCATTGCGCTGCACTTCGTCGCTGCCGCCGATCAGCTCGAGGACATGGCGAATCAGCGGCGACTGCATCAACAAGATCACCGCGCCAATGCCGAAGGCGAGCAGCAGTGCTCGCACGACGTTGGCTCGCAGCGCAGGCTGATCGTTGGCGCCGAAGGCCTGAGCGACGAGCCCGGTGGTGCCCATGCGCAGGAAGCCGAAGCCCCAGAAGACGCAATTGAAAAAGAGGCCGCCGAGCGCCACGCCGCCTAGATCGGCGGCGCTGCCCAGATGACCGGCAACGGCTGTGTCAACGGCGCCGAGAATCGGCTGGGTGAGATTCGCGAGGACGATCGGAAAGGCGAGCATCAGCACGCGCCGATGCCAGCCACTGCGCGTCGGCAGCGCGAGATTTTCGCTCAACTACGTTCCTGCACGCAGACCCACGGCGAAACCACGACGGCCCAGAGTTCCGGCTTGCGCGCCGAGTAGTCGGCGGCGGTCGCGGCCTGCATGCGCTCGACGAGGCCGGCGGAGAGCCATTGCGTTACCTGCGTACTGTCGTCGTTTGCGATGGCTTCGGCGACGCTCACGAGGTCGAGATCGCGCGCGACCGCGAGCAACTTGCCCTGTGCGAAAAATCGTTCGAGGTCCTGCCAGTCGATCTTGGCGGTCTCGCCGAGCAGTTTGGCGTAGAGCGGTCCAGGGGTGGCGTCGTCGGTAGTCATGGTCTTGGGTATTGAGTTGCGGCCGATACTATAAACGATAGGTCGCAGGCGGGCGGCCCGCCGACCTCATGGAGGTTCGGGCGCGCGCTAATGTGCAGTAGAAGCGGCTATGCGTATCGCCTTGAGATTGAATAATCGGACAAAAGAAAAGACGGGCGAATAAGCAAAACGTCTGAATAAAGACGCCAATCGCCAGCCTCAAATCTGGTGTTTCAAAAAACCCACTTCCGCGAAAAATCGCATTTATTTGTGTGCTTGCACACCAAATGGCAACGCGTGCAAGCGCTTCCACGGCGCTATATTGCAGTGCGGGGAAATGCTGCATCCAGTGCTTCCAGTGATGCGTCGGGTGACACGGCGAGCCGCCCGTCCCGTAAGCCTTTGCGCCCTTTTCAGGCAGATCGGAAAAGGCGCGCTGCAATGCATATCTTTGTGCGTCAATACCGCTGTTTGGCGCCGCTGATTGGTCATCGAAAATTGATACGGCACATAATCCGTGCGCCGCGACACATTTTCGATCGAATTAAGTGATTGCGCCGTCAGAGGCGCGTTGATAGATTGCCATTCGGCGCATGGTAAACCGGTCCTTTGCCGATATGCGCCAAACCCCCGTTAGCCCGGCACCATGCCGGGCTTTTTTTTCCGCGATGCAAAGTCAGGAGCGGGGCATTGAAGCTGACGCCCGGATGAAGCCTATCAGCGCGGCGGCAAATCGCGCGCGGGATCGATCGAACGTCCCTGATAACGGAGCTCGAAATGCAGCATCACGCGATCGCTGTCGCTGCTGCCCATTTCGGCGATCTTCTGCCCCTGCGTCACGGCCTGACCTTCCTTCACGAACAACGCCTGATTGTGCGCGTAGGCCGTGAGATATTCACCCTCGTGCTTGATGATCAGCAGGTTGCCGTAGCCGCGCAGACCATTGCCGGCGTACACCACCGTGCCGGGCGCAGCGGCGACGATGGGCGTGCCGGCGCTGCTGACGATGTCGATGCCCTTCGAGTCGCGACCGTCGAAACTGCGGACCACCTGGCCCGTGGTCGGCCAGACGAGCGCAATGGACGAGGCGGGGGCGGCCGCCGTGCTCGCGGTGTCCGGGGCGGTCGACGTGGCCGGGCGCGGTGCGGTGCGCTGCGCGCCCGCCGACGAGCCGGCCGGCGGCGCGATGCGCAGCACCTGGCCGACTTCGAGAGCGTCGGGGTTCGACAGATTGTTCCAGCGCACGATATTCGAAACCGACTGGCGGTTGCTGCGTGCGATTTTGCTGACGGTGTCGCCGCGCTCCACCCGGTAGAACCCGGGGCCGACCGGTGCCGATCCGCACGCGGCGAGCAGCGCGACGAGCGCCGCGCA
Source organism: Paraburkholderia sp. J63 (assembly GCF_905220245.1). Classification (NCBI taxonomy): domain Bacteria; kingdom Pseudomonadati; phylum Pseudomonadota; class Betaproteobacteria; order Burkholderiales; family Burkholderiaceae; genus Paraburkholderia; species Paraburkholderia sp. J63. The sequence continues at coordinate 3,696 of NZ_CAJMZF010000041.1, forward strand.
TGCGAAACGTCTAAATCCCTTTGCCAACGTTGAACCTCGCAAGACGCTGCCGGCGGCTCGTCCCGGGAGGGGTGCCGTACCGGCAAAACGTCCAATTCTAGCGGGTTTGGCGTCGTGACTGCGGTTTTGCCTGACGAATCGGCCGGCGAGTCGCGCTAGCGTGCGCCGCGTGGCGGCAACGCGCCGCACATTAGCCGAGCGTTTCGAGGCGCAGGCGCAATACAGCGGTTTCGGTTGCGCCCGGTGCGAGCCAGCGCAGCCCGAGGCCATTGTGGATGGCATCGGGCAGGCCGAGCCATGGCTCGACGCAGTAGAAGTCGGAGTCGGCGGCTTCGGTCCAGGTCGTCACGGCGTACCAGGGAAGCGAGCCCGGCCGGTCGAGGTCGATCGTGACTGCATGCTTGAGCCCCGGCGCGGCAAGTCGTACCGGCGATGAGGGCGGCGACGGCTCGAGTACATGGAAGCGATCCACGATGCGCGCATCGTCGAGACGATACTGCGGCGCGCCGGGCTCCGGCGCGCTGATCGAGCCATCGGGCAACTGATGACGGCGCTGCGCCGGCGGCATGTCGAGCGTGCTCTGCGCACGCTGCCCGTGCGGCAGCTCGAAGTAAAAGTGATGGCCTGCGTACCAGGGCAGGGGGGCGTCGCCGGTATTCGTCGCCGTGAGCGAGACGTCGAGCGTGCGCTCGTCGGCGAGCCGGTAGGCGGCTTCGAAGCGAAACGCGAACGGGTAGCCGCTGCGCGTGGCCGGCGAGTCGACCAGCGTCATGCGCACGCCGCGACCATCGTCGTCGACCTGCGCCGTGAACGGGAGATCACGGGCGAAGCCGTGCATCGGCAGCTCGCGCACGACGCCTTGCGCATCGCGCCAGCGACCGATCTGGCCGTCGACGAAATGGCGTCCGAGAAACGGGAAGAGCAGCGGATTGCCGCCGCGCACGCGCGCCGGCTGATCCCAGTTTGCGTTGTCGGGCCAGCGGATGACCGCATCGCCACCGACGTGCCACGAGAGCAGCCGTGCACCGGCCCACGGCGCCAGGCGCAACGTCGAGGCGCCGCTGGTGAGTTCGAGAATGTCGTGCGGAGGGCGTGATTCCATGGGCGGGCTTCGAGTCGAAAGGGACGAAAGGATTGGAAAGATCCAGGCGAAACGGCGCCCGAAGCCGAGGCTGCGTCGGCGTCCGGCGCGCGTGGGGATTGTGCGCCGCTTTCAGATGCGTGAAAACCCTTGTCGGGAAATCGTGGGTGTCGCGCAAGCTTCGGTACGCCCATAATCGCCCTCAACTGTGCGTTTGCGCACGTAGTAACGAAGAAGGGGACGCAAAAATGGATCTCGCAATGGCGATGGGCATGGGACTGTTCAGCCTGTTTATCGGCAGCAGCGCATACTTCTTCTACCAGCTCGCCCGCTGACCGCTCGCTCAGACTGAGCATCGGCACAGGCTTTCGATTTTCTTTCGCCGGACCTCGCGCCGGCTTTCCGTTCGCCCCCCTCCCTCTCGCGAACAGGCCGCCCAAAGGGTGGCTTCGCGCTCGTAGCGTCTTTCCCTCCGTTACACGCCTCGTATTTTTCTCGGCACTATTTTGTTGCAGCGCGGTAACTTTTCAGACAAATGAGTCCCGACGCTTGGCGCTGCAATTCGGCCCAGGCATAATCGGTGCGCCTTGCCGCACCGTCCCCCGCGATGGTCCGGCACCCTGTCCAACCATCCCGAGGATCCCCCGCGTGAGTCTCTCGTTCCTGTTTTTCCTGAGCGTGCTGCAAGGTGTCACGGAGCTTTTCCCTGTCAGCAGTCTCGGCCATACCTTGCTCGTGCCGCCGCTCTTCGGCATGCATATCGACAAGCATGCCCCCCAGCTCCTGCCGTTCCTCGTCGCGCTACATCTGGGGACGGCGGTCGCGCTGCTCTGGTATTTCCGCGCGCGCTGGGTCGCGCTCATCAGCGGCTTCTTCGGCTCGCTTGCGGGCCGCAAGAACGATGACGGCCATATGATGTGGGCGCTCATCATCGGCACGATTCCGGCGGGAATCGTCGGGCTCGTGCTCGAAAAGCGCATCGAAGCGATTTTCCACGACCTGCGCATCGTTGCCGCGGCGCTGATGGTGAACGGCGTGCTGCTGTGGTTCGGCGACCGTCTGCAACAGGCACGCGCCCATCGTCCGCCCGAGAAGCTCACGTTCCGCCAGGCGTTTCTCGTCGGCCTCGCGCAGATTGGCGCGCTGATTCCCGGCTTCTCGCGCAGCGGCCTGACGATGATCGCCGGCAATGCTGCGGGCCTCACGACGGAGAAGGCGGCCGAGTTCTCGTTTCTGCTCGGCACGCCGATCATCTTCGCGGCGGGCGTGCTCGAGCTGCCGAAGCTTTTTCATGCGCGCGACCAGCTCATGACGGCCCTCGTGGGCGGCGTGCTGACCGGCATCGCGGCGTGGCTGAGCGTGAAGTTCCTGATGCGCTATTTCGAAGGGCGCGGCCGCCTTGCTTCGTTCGGGCTGTACTGCGTGATCGCGGGCGCGATCTTTCTCGGCTGGTTTGTGATGCATCCGCAGGTTTGATGGAACCGGCGCCATGCCGCTGCGAGTGGCGCGGGGCTTCGATCGGGCTGGGTCGGCCTGGGCCGAACGAGGTATAATCCACGCCCGTCTGCGCCCGCGCCGGTTCCGCAGATCAATCAAGCGACAGTAGCTCAGCTGGATAGAGCATCGGCCTTCTAAGCCGAGGGTCGGGGGTTCGAGCCCCTCCTGTCGCGCCAAACATTAAACGGGCTACAAGTTTGCACTTGTAGCCCGTTTGCGTTTCTCGCTCCCCGCTTAAAGCTTCAATTCAAGCGAGTTAGTCAAATCGCCCATCGCCGGCGCCCCATTGCTCTTGAGCGCAGCGTCACGCGCCGTGAGCCCCGGCAACGCCGGCAGCGAGAAGCGTCGCGTAATCAGCCGCAGGATCGAAGTCGTGTCGTACTGCGTATGATCGACGTAGCCCTTCTTCGCATACGGCGAGATCACGAGCGCCGGAATGCGCGAGCCCGGGCCCCAGCGGTCGCCCTTGGGCGGCGCGACGTGATCCCAGAATCCGCCGTTCTCGTCGTACGTGACGACCACCACCATGTTGTTCCACTGCGGGCTCTTCTGCAGATGCGCGATGACGTCGGCGATATGCTGGTCGCCGCTCGCCACATCGGTATAGCCCGCGTGCTCGTTGAGATTGCCCTGGGGCTTGTAGAACGCCACTTGCGGCAGTGTGCCGGCGTCGATCGCCTTGATGAACTCGCTGCCGTCCATGCCGCCATCGAGCAGATGCTTCGCGCGCGCGTCGGTGCCCGGCGCGTAGCTCGCGAAGTAGTTGAACGGCTGATGGTGCGGCTGGAAGTTCGGCGCCGTCATGTTCGCGCCGTAGATCACGTTCGACGTGCTGTTCTGCGCGGCGCTCACGGCCGCGCCCCATGCGCCGCCGTACCACGCCCACGAGACGCCCGCGTTCGAGAGCAGGTCGCCGATGGTCTGCGCCGTTTGCGGCGGCAGCGTGGTGGCGGCGGTGGGGTCGGCCAGGTTCGTGTCGCCGCCCGATGCCGGCGCGTTGCCGCTCGGCTGGTACGGCGGCTGCATCGTGTTGATCGCGTAGAAGTCGGGCGTGAGGTTGCCCGATTTCACGAACTTTGGAATGCCGGTGAGCGCCGATGCTGGCGAGTTCGAGGCGAGCGTGAGCGAGACGCCGTCGGCGTCGACGGCCGAGATCGAGCCCGATGCCGGGCTCTTGTCCGCGCTCGCGTAGTACGGCGTGCACGCGCAGATCAGCCACTGGTGATTGAGGAACGAGCCGCCGAACGCGCCCATGAAGAAGTTGTCGGCCAGCGTGTATTGCTGTGCGATCTTCCAGAGCGGCAGCGTTTGCGCATTGGTCGTGTAGTGGCCCATCACGAGGCCGCCCGAATCGGCCCACGCGGCGAACATGTCGTTCTTGCCGCCGTGAATCTGCATCTGGTTCTCGTAGAAGCGGTGATAGAGGTCGCGCGTCGTCACCGAAAGCGGCACGTTATAGCCCTTCGGGTCGTCGATGGCGAACGGGGCGTTCGGCATGTTCTCGGTCATCGCGGCCGTCACCACGGGCGTGACGCCCGTTTGCGTGAGGCCGTTCCAGACGGTCGGCAGCGTGGCGAGCACCGAGCCGTCGCGGTCGAGCTGCTGGGCGCTTTGCGCGCTCACGTTCTGCAGGCCGTTGGCGCCGGGGAAGTTGCCATACAGATTGTCGAAGCTGCGGTTTTCCGCGTAGATCACGACGATGTTCTTGACCGACGACAGGTCGGCCTTGCGCTCGTCGCTGCCGCCGCACGCCGCGACGGTCAGCGCCGCCGCCGCAACCGCGATCGGCGTCGCGTAGAACCCTATTCTCTTGATCATTCTTTTCTCTCTCGCGTTGGGGACCCCAAGGCGGCCAGCGCGCAAACGACGTCGCGGCGCAGGCCGTCGGGCGACGCGCAGTGTCTCAGCGGAATTTGACAGCGATATGTAAATAATTACGTTTAGCTTTTAATGTCACTTCGATTTAATGACTCCGTGCTTACGATGCGTCATCGGTTCGTCATGTGGTTGACATACGCTTTCGCGATTTCGATGCGCGGTGATGTGCGTCGACAACCGCGACGCGAGGGCGTTTGGCAGTCCGCGCGTCGCATCTGCAAGTTCCGGGGATTCGTTCATGTTGGATAGATTGGCGCGTCGTCCGATGCGCATTCAGAAGCATTCGCCGATGCCCGCAGCGCGGCCTCGCCGTCATTGCCGCGTGTTTCTGGCGCTCGGCGTGCTGGCGCTGCTGACGGCGTGCGATAGCGGTACGTCCCAGACCACGAATACCGGCGATGTCGTTCATGGAACGAGTGGCACGAGCGACGCGCGCAGCTCGACCGGTACGAACGCCGCCACGCCGATGAAGATCGCCCTGTCTTCGCCGGGCGTCCGGGCGGGCACGACTGGCCAGATGCACGCCCAGACGGGCGGCCAGTCGCGCGCCGAGGTCTACGCGCAGGTGCGCCGCATGTCGGCGCTCGGCAAGCAGATGTTCTTCGATCCCGCGCTTTCGGGCTCGGGCAAGATGTCGTGCGCGACCTGCCACAATCCCGCTCGCGCATTTACGCCGGCCAATGCGCTCGACGTGCAGACCGGCGGTGCGGACCTGCGTCGTCCCGGCATGCGCGCGGTGCCGACGCTCAAGTATCTGCAGGCCGTGCCCGCATTCGCCGAGCACTATCACGACTCCGACGACGAAGGCGACGAGAGCGTCGACGCCGGCCCGACCGGCGGCCTCACCTGGGACGGCCGCGTCGATCGCGGCTCGGAGCAGGCGCGCATCCCGCTGCTTTCGTCCTTCGAGATGGCCAGCACGCTGCGCAAGGTGACCGACGCGGTGCGCGCGGCGCCTTATGCCGACGCGTTTCGCGAGGCATTCGGCGCGCGCATCTTCGACGACGAGGACGCCACCTTCAGGGCCGTGCTGAAGTCGCTGGAAACCTTCGAGCAGACTCCGGACGTGTTCTATCCGTACACGAGCAAGTACGACGCGTATCTCGCGGGCAAGACGACGCTCACGGCGGCGGAGCTGCGCGGCCTGCAGTTGTTCAACGACGAGAAGAAGGGCAATTGCGCGAGCTGCCACATCAGCCAGCGCGCGAAGGACGGCTCGCCGCCGCAGTTCAGCGACTTCGGCCTGATTGCGGTCGGCGTGCCGCGCAATCGCGCGCTCGCGGCGAATCGCGATCCGCGCTTCTTCGATCTGGGCGCGTGCGGCCCGGAGCGCACGGATCTGGGCGGCCGCGCCGAATTCTGCGGGCTCTTTCGCACGCCGACGCTGCGCAACATCGTGCTCAAGAAGGCGTTCTTCCACAACGGTATCTATCACTCGCTGGAGGACGTGATGCGCTTCTACGCGCGGCGCGACACGAATCCTGAGGAGTTCTACCCGGTGGTGAAGGGCAAGGTGAGGAAGTTCGACGACTTGCCGCGCCGGTACTGGGCGAACCTCAATGCCGATGCGCCGTTCGATCGCAAGCCAGGGGACGCGCCGGTCTTTTCCGACGCCGAGATCAAGGACGTGATTGCGTTTCTGGGCACGCTCACCGATGGCTGGCAGCCTTCGGCACCGCCATCAGCGCATTGAGCGCTTGTTCAAGCGTGCGTTGCGCGCGATCAGATGTGGGATCAGATGCGCGCGATCAGCATGCAGGTGAGCGCGAGCACGACGAACGAGGCGAGCAGGCTCATGACGCCGCCGCGCAGGACGGTTTCGGGCCAGCCCGGCGTGCTGTCGAGCTGGATGGCGTAGGGTGACGCGGACGCGTCGGGCCGCGGCTTATGTGTATGCTGGGCGACCATGGCCATGAGGCCGATGCTCAGCAGCGATAGCATCACCGCAAAGATTCTTAAGGTGGTGGCGTAAGTCATGACAGAAAATGCCTGTTGGTGCGTAAGCGATTGACTGTCAAAGCTTATGGGTCCGTTGCCCGAACGACTATCGGACCAATCTGAAACGCGATCGGATCAAGGTCAAAAATCTGCGCGCCCGTAAGGTTTGCGCGGTAATCCCCCGCCGTGCAGAGCAGGATAAAAATGGGGTACGTGTTATCCTTTTCGGCAATTGACAATTGCCCTTCAGGGAGAACGTTCGATGTCGAAATCGTCGCGTATTCTGTCCGGTCTCGCGGCCTTGCTCCTGCTTTCGGCGGGTCCGGCCGTCCAGGCCGCCAATCTGGGCTTTCTCAACGACACGCCCGCGAGCTGGATGAAGCAGGCGGACTACGATTCGCTCGCGCACGCCGTGCGCGACGCCGTCGCGAACAAGGCCGATGGCGAAACGGCCAACTGGAGCAACGAAGGCCTGCGTAATCCCGTGAAGATCGACGCCACCATCACGCCCGACAAGCCGGAGACCGACGGCGACAAGACCTGCCGCGCCGCGGCCGTGATCGTGAACGCCAAGGGACAGACGATGTCGCTGCGTCCGCAGTTCTGTCGCGTCGGCAGCGGCGCCTGGGTCTATCAGAAGAAGCACTGAGCACGCAGTGAGCGGCAAGATCGTCTCATGCGGCATCGTGCTGCTCGACCCGGACGGTCGCGTGCTCCTCGCGCACGCGACCGGCACCGGTCATTGGGACATTCCAAAGGGGCAGGGCGAGCCCGGCGAAACCGAGGCGCAGAGCGCGCTGCGCGAAATGGTCGAGGAGACCGGCATTGCGATCGATGCGTCGCGGCTCGTCGACCTCGGGCGCTTTGCGTATCGGCGCGACAAGGATCTGCATCTGTTCGCGGCACGCGCGCAAGCGGGGGAGCTCGATCTCTCGCAATGCCGATGCGTGTCGCTTTTTCCGCGCCGGCACGACGACGTGATGATCCCCGAGATGGACGCCTGGAAGTGGGTCGCGCCCGCGGACGTGGATCAGTACGCCAGCCGCAGTCTCGCGCGGCTCTTCGGCACGACGCTCTCGCTCGCGGCGCTTCATGACCGCGTCTGATTGACGCGTCTGCGCAGCGCGGCGCGGCCGCCCGCATCGGCAGAAATAGAAAAAGCCCACACGCGATGAACGTATGGGCTTTGCAGTCGAAGCGGCACGTCCTGCGGCCGCTCGACGTCGTCCTTCCTTACTTGCCCCAGCTGTCGCGCAGGCCGACGATGCGATTGAACACCGGCGCGCCCGGCTTCGAGTCGTAGCGGTCGGCCACGAAGTAGCCGTGACGCTCGAACTGATAGCGGTCTTCCGGCGCCGCGTCGCGTGCGCCCGGTTCCAGATACGCCTGCACCACGCGCTTGGAATTGGGGTTGAGCGCGTCGAGGTAGTCGCGGCCGCCCGCGTCGGGCTGCTCTTCGCGGAACAGCCGGTCGTAGAGGCGCACTTCGGCCGGGCACGCATGCGCCGCGCTGACCCAGTGAATGTTGCCCTTGACCTTGTAGTTGTTCGCGCCTTCCGTGCCCGACTTGCTGTCCGGGAAGTAGTTGCAGTGCACGGCGATCACGTTGCCGTTCTCGTCCTTGTCCGCGCCCGTGCATTCGATCACGTAGCCATAGCGCAGACGCACCTTGTTGCCCGGGAACAGGCGGAAGTAGCCCTTGGGCGGCGTCTCGTTGAAGTCTTCGCGCTCGATCCACAGTTCGCGCGAGATCGGGAACGTGCGCAGGCCGCGCTCCGGATGATGCGGATGCACGGGCGCCGTGCAGTCTTCGCTGGTGCCTTCCGGATAGTTGTCGATGATGAGCTTGAGCGGGTCGAGCACGGCGGCCGTGCGCGGCGCCTTGGCGTCGAGGTCATCGCGCAGCGCGCCTTCGAACACGCTCATGTCGATCCACGAATCGATCTTCGTCACGCCGATGCGATCGCAGAACAGATGAATCGCTTCCGGTGTGAAGCCGCGCCGGCGCACGCCGACGATGGTGGGCATGCGCGGGTCGTCCCAGCCGTCCACGTGGCCTTCGGTCACGAGCTGCAGCAGCTTGCGCTTGCTCGTGATCGCGTAGGTGAGGTTCAGGCGCGAAAACTCGATTTGCTGCGGCAGCGGGCGCGTGAAGACGCCGGCATCGGCGAGCTCGTTGAGCACCCAATCGTAGAGCGGGCGATGGTCTTCGAACTCGAGCGTGCACAGCGAGTGCGTGATGTTCTCGAGCGCGTCCGAGATGCAGTGCGTGTAGTCGTACATCGGATACACGCACCATGTGTCGCCGGTGCGGTAGTGATGCGCGAAGCGGATGCGGTAGATCACCGGGTCGCGCATATTGAAGTTCGGCGACGCCATGTCGATCTTCGCGCGCAGCACGTGGGCGCCTTCCTCGAACTCGCCGGCCTTCATGCGGCGGAACAGATCGAGGTTTTCGTCGACGGAGCGATCACGGAACGGCGAATTCTTGCCGGCCTCGGTGGCCGAGCCGCGGTTCGTGCGCATCTCGTCCGGCGACTGGCTGTCCACGTAGGCGCGGCCGCGCTGGATCAGCAGCTCGGCGAATTCGTAGAGCTTGTCGTAGTAGTCGCTCGCGTAGAAGAGATACTCGCGATCGTCGTTCTCTTTCTTCCACTCGAAGCCGAGCCAGGTGACCGCGTCGATGATCGAGTTGACGTACTCGACGCTTTCCTTCTCCGGGTTCGTGTCGTCGAAGCGCAGGTGGCACACGCCGCCATAGCTTTTCGCGACGCCGAAGTTCAGGCAGATGCTCTTCGCGTGGCCGATGTGCAGATAGCCGTTCGGCTCCGGCGGGAAGCGCGTTTCCACGCGCTGCGACCACTTGCCCGAGCGGTTGTCGTCGTCGATGATGTTGCGGATGAAATTGGATGCCGCAGGCGCGTCCGTGCGGTCGGCGTCTTTACGTTCGGTATTCATGCGAAAAGGGAAGTCGTTCGAGGGCGCGGTACATAAGGAAAGTCGCAACGCGGCGCCCGGTGGTGCCTTCCATTCTACCTGACGAAACCAGGCCTGCCAGTCCCGGCTCGCGGGCGTTGCGCCGGCGCGTTGCGCGGGCTGCTCGCCAGGCGCAAAAGGAAACATGACGATGAACGACCCCACGGTGCTGGTGTTGCCGGGCTACATGAACTCGGGGCCGGGCCACTGGCAGACGCGCTGGGAAGCCGCGCACGCGGGCTTTGCGCGCGTTTCGATGCCCGACTGGATGCATCCCGATTGCGATGCCTGGTGCCGCACGCTAGAGGCCGCGTTGAGTGCCGGGAGCGCCGCGAATGCTGATTTGGCGGGCGAAGGCGGCGTGCTGCTGGCGGCGCACAGTCTCGGCTGCCTCACGATCGCGCATTGGGCCGGGCGCCATGCGAGCGCGGCGACACTCGCGAAGGTCGCGGGCGCGCTGCTGGTGGCGGTGCCCGACCCGCACGGCCCCGCATTCCCGCGCGATGCGCACGGCTTCGATCCGGTGCCGCTCGAACCGGCGCCCGTGCTGCCGTTCGCGAGCATCGTGGTTGCGAGCCGCGACGACCCCTATGGCGGGCTGGCGTTCTCGGAGCGCTGCGCGCAGGCGTGGGGCAGCCGCTGGATCGAGATCGGCGCGCGCGGCCACATCAACGCGGAAAGCGGCCTCGGCGACTGGCAACAGGGGTTCGACTGGCTGATGTCGATGAGACGCCAGCAAGGGCTTTAGAGCGCGCCCTTGGCCCGCAACGCCGCCACCTGCTCCTCGCCATAGCCGAGCACGTCGCGCAGCACCTCAAGGGTGTGCTCGCCCAGGGTCGGCGGATGGCTCGTCACGGTGGGCGGCGTCTCGCTCATGCGGATGGGGTTGCGCACGAGCCGCGCCGTCCCGCCCGACGGGTGCGGCACGTCCACCTGCATGCCGCGCGCGACCACCTGCTCATTCTCGAACACTTCCGCGAGGTTGTTGATCGGCCCGCACGGCACGCCCGCGCCTTCGAGCGCGCCGATCCAGTCGCCCTTGGTGCGCGTGCGGATCAGATCGGCGAGGATCGGCACCAGCGTCTCGCGATGCCGCACGCGCGAGGGATTGGTCGCGAAGCGCTCGTCGTCGGCAAGCTCGGGGCGGCCCGCGATCTCGACGAACTTGCGGAACTGACCGTCGTTGCCCACCGCGAGGATGATCCAGCTGTCGCTCGTCTGGAACGCCTGATAGGGCACGATGTTCGGATGCGCGTTGCCCCAGCGCACCGGCGGCGTGCCGCTCGCGAGGTAGTTCGTGTTCATGTTCGCGAGCATGGCCACCTGCACGTCGAGCAGCGCCATGTCGATGTACTGGCCCGCGCCCGTGCGGTCGCGGTGCGCGAGCGCGGTGAGCACGGCGATCGTCGCGTACATGCCGGTCATGAGGTCGGCGATCGCCACACCCGCCTTCTGCGGGCCGCCGCCCGGCAGGCTGTCGCGCTCGCCGGTGATGCTCATGAAGCCGCCCATGCCCTGCACGATGAAGTCGTAGCCCGCGCGCGGCGCGTAGGGCCCGGTCTGGCCGAAACCCGTGACCGAGCAATAGACGATATCGGGCTTCACGGTGCGCAGCGACTCGTAGTCGAGCCCGTACTTCTTCAACTGGCCGACCTTGTAGTTCTCCAGCACGACGTCGCTCTGCGCGGCGAGCTCGCGCACGATGCGCTGGCCCTCGGGCGTCGCGATGTCGAGCGTCACCGAGCGCTTGTTGCGGTTCGGCGCGAGATAGTAGGCGGCTTCCGCGGTGTCCTGGCCGTCGGGCGTCTTCAGGTACGGGGGGCCCCAGTGGCGCGTGTCGTCGCCGGCGCCCGGGCGCTCGACCTTAATGACGTCGGCGCCGAAGTCGGCGAGGGTCTGTGCGCACCACGGTCCGGCGAGGACACGGGTGAGATCGAGTACGCGGATATGGCTGAGAGCGCCCATGCTGTGTCGTCCAATGTCGTTCTGAGGCCTGCGGATTTGCCCATGCGGGCAGCGAGGCGGCCGATGCAGGCATCTTAAGCGATCTGTGCCGCGGATGGTGGATTTCGGTACAAGGTTCCGCTAAGCGGAACATCATGGGCGAGGCGGTGAGAGAGATACAACCCGGCGCGCACACGCTGTCGCGCCCATGCACACTGCCCGAGCGGGCCGCCGCGAGCGGGCGGCGATCCCGTATAATCGTTCGATTCAGCATCGCCGATTCCGCGCGCATCCTTCCTGGTGCATCCTGGTGCCTGCGCGGACCCAGGCGATCCACAAGATTCAGCACCGAACGCCCCGAAGGTAAATACAGCACGCCATGAAAGCCGCCGACATCCGCGAGAAATTCCTCAAGTTCTTCGAATCGAAGGGCCACACGATCGTGCGCTCGTCGAGCCTCGTGCCGGGCAACGACCCCACGTTGCTGTTCACCAACTCGGGCATGGTGCAGTTCAAGGACGTGTTCCTCGGCACCGAATCGCGCCCGTACTCGCGTGCCACGACCGCGCAGCGCAGCGTGCGCGCGGGCGGCAAGCACAACGACCTCGAGAACGTCGGCTACACCGCGCGTCACCACACGTTCTTCGAGATGCTCGGCAACTTCTCGTTCGGCGACTATTTCAAGCGCGACGCGATCCACTACTGCTGGGAACTGCTGACCAAGGTCTACAACCTGCCGGCCGAGAAGCTCACGGTCACGGTGTACAAGGAAGACGACGAGGCCTTCGACATCTGGGCGAAGGAAGTGGGCGTGCCCGCCGAGCGCATCATCCGCATCGGCGACAACAAGGGCGCGCGCTACGCGTCGGACAACTTCTGGCAGATGGCCGACACCGGCCCCTGCGGCCCGTGCTCGGAAGTGTTCTACGACCACGGTCCGGAAGTCTGGGGCGGCCCCCCGGGGTCGCCCGAGGAAGACGGCGACCGCTTCATCGAGATCTGGAATCTCGTGTTCATGCAGTTCAACCGCGACGCCCAGGGCAACATGACGCCGCTGCCCAAGCAGTGCGTCGACACGGGCATGGGTCTCGAGCGCCTCGCCGCCGTGCTGCAGCACGTGCACAGCAACTATGAGATCGACCTGTTCCAGAACCTGATCAAGGCGGCAGGACGCGAAACGGGCACCGCCGACCTCACGAACAACTCGCTGAAGGTGATCGCGGACCACATCCGCGCGTGCTCGTTCCTGATCGTTGACGGCGTGATTCCGGGCAACGAAGGCCGCGGCTACGTGCTGCGCCGCATCGTGCGCCGCGCGATCCGCCACGGCTACAAGCTTGGCCGCAAGACGGGGTTCTTCCACAAGCTCGTGGCCGATCTCGTTGCGGAAATGGGCGCCGCCTATCCCGAACTGACGGAAGCGCAACAGCGCGTGACGGACGTGCTTCGCCAGGAGGAAGAGCGTTTCTTCGAGACCATCGAGCACGGCATGTCGATCCTCGAAGGCGCGCTGGCCGATCTCGACGCCAAGGGCGGCAAGGTGCTCGACGGCGAACTCGCATTCAAGCTGCACGACACGTACGGGTTCCCGCTCGACTTGACGGCCGACGTTTGCCGCGAGCGCAACGTCACGGTCGACGAGCCGGCCTTCGACGACGCCATGGCGCGCCAGCGCGAGCAGGCGCGCGCCGCGGGCAAGTTCAAGATGGCGCAGGGCCTCGAATACTCGGGCGCGAAGACCACGTTCCACGGCTACGAGGAAATCGTCTTCGACGACGCGAAGATCGTCGCGCTCTATGTCGATGGCGCCTCGGTCAACGAAGTGAAGACGGGCCAGGACGCCGTGGTCGTGCTCGACCACACGCCGTTCTACGCGGAATCGGGCGGCCAGGTGGGCGACCAGGGCGTGATTTCGAACGCGAGCGTGCGCTTCGCGGTCGCCGACACGCTCAAGGTCCAGGCCGACGTGAGCGGCCACCACGGCACGCTGGAGCAGGGCACGCTCAAGGTGGGCGACGTCGTGAAGGCGGAAATCGACGCCATCCGCCGTGCTCGCACGGCGCGCAACCACTCGGCCACGCACTTGATGCACAAGGCGCTGCGCGAGGTGTTGGGCCAGCACGTGCAGCAAAAGGGCTCGCTCGTCGACGCCGAGAAGACGCGCTTCGACTTCGCGCACAACGCGCCGATGACCGATGACGAGATTCGCCGCGTCGAGCAAATCGTCAACGCGGAAGTGCTCGCGAACGCGCCCGGCATCGTGCGCGTGCTGCCTTACGACGAAGCCGTGAAGGGCGGCGCGATGGCGCTGTTCGGCGAGAAGTACGGCGACGAAGTGCGCGTGCTCGACCTCGGCTTCTCGCGCGAGCTGTGCGGCGGCACGCACGTGAACCGCAGCGGCGACATCGGCCTGTTCAAGATCGTGATGGAAGGCGGCGTGGCCGCGGGCATCCGCCGCGTGGAAGCGATCACGGGCGATAACGCCGTGCGTTTCGTGCAGGAGCTCGACGCGCGCGTGAACGCGGCGGCGGCGGCTTTGAAGGCGCAGCCTTCGGAGCTCACGCAGCGCATCGCGCAAGTGCAGGACCAGGTCAAGTCGCTCGAAAAGGAGCTGGGCGCGCTCAAGTCGAAGCTGGCGTCGAGCCAGGGCGACGAGCTCGTGGGTCAGGCCATCGAGGTGAACGGCGTGCACGTGCTCGCCGCGACGCTCGAGGGCGCGGATTCGAAGACGCTGCGCGAGACCGTGGACAAGCTCAAGGACAAGCTCAAGAGCGCGGCCATCGTGCTGGCGGCTGTCGACGGCGGCAAGGTCAGCCTGATCGCGGGCGTGACCGCCGAGGCCAGCAAGAAGGTCAAGGCCGGGGAGCTCGTGAACTTTGTCGCCCAGCAGGTGGGCGGCAAGGGGGGCGGCCGTCCGGACATGGCCCAGGCGGGCGGTACTGAGCCGGCTAACCTGAGCGCGGCGCTCGCGGGCGTGAAGGGCTGGGTCGAGGCGAAGCTGTAAGGCGAATCGTTTTGTGAGGCGGTTGAGAGGCCGCTGCCGTGCAAAAGCAGAAGGGCTGTCCGTTTAAAGGGCAGCCCTTTTTGTTTGGGTGTGCACTATAGCGTGGGGCGCGGTTCGGTTTGGTGGCTTTCGGGTGCCCTCAGGCACTTGTCGACTAACTCTGCGCCACTGCCGTTTCGCCGCGAGCACGCACTTCCGCCTCACTCTTCGCATGCTCGACCAGCGCCGTTTTCAACGCGTCGAGCGCAGGCGAGAAATGCCCGCGCCGCCACGCGAGCAGCGTGTCGATCTGGCCCAGCTTGCCGAGCGAGTGAATCGCCACTTCGTCGGCGTTGCGTTGCAGATCGAGCACGGAGCGCGGCGCGACGGCCACGCCGGCGCCCGCCGCCACGCACGCGACGATCGCGTGATACGAGCCGAGTTCCAGCACGCGCGTGGGCCGGATGCCGTGTTCCAGATACCAGGCCTCCACGTAGTTGCGATAGGCGCAGCCGCGCTCGAACGCCACGAGCGTCGAGAGCGCGACGTCGCCCGGCGCCCGGATCGGCCGATGGCCGCGCGGCGTGATCATCACGAGATCCTCGCGGTAGACACGCACGTAGTCGAACACCTCGGCGTCGGGTGCGCCCGCGAGCGGCGTCGCGATCAGCACGGCATCCACTTCGAATTCGCGCAGACGCTCGATCAGATGGCCCGTCGTGCCTGTCTCCAGTTCGAGCGTGACCTCGGGCCAGTTCTGGTGGTAGCGCGCGAGCACGCCCGGCAGGCGGCTCGCCGCCATGCTTTCCATGGTGCCGAGACGCAGGCGTCCGCACGGCGTGCCGGCCTTGAGCGCGTGGCGCGCCTCGTCGGCGAGGGCGAGGAGCCGCTCGGCGTAGGGCAGCAGCGTCTCGCCCGCGGGCGTGAGCACGAGGCGGCGGCCGTCGCGCGTGAAGAGCGGCGTGCCGAGCTGATCTTCGAGCTGCTTGATGCGCGTGGTGACGTTCGACTGCACGCGGTTGAGCTTGGCGGCGGCCCGCGTCACGCCGTTTTCGCGGACGACGGCACGAAAGATCGCGAGCGCGGCGAGATCCATGATTCTCTCCTCGGGATGAATTCGTTCATCATAATTCATTTTTCGTGAACGTTTGCGGCGACTAAGATGATCGAACCGGCGTCCTGCGCGACGCCGTCCGTCATCTCCATTGAACTGCCGCCGACCATGAACGACTTCGCCACCCGCGCCGACGCCTCTCGCGCGCTTTCCGCCCATCCAGGTCATCGTCCGCATGCCGCGCGGCGTGCCGCGCTTGCTTGCATGGCGGCGCTGGCGGCGGCGCTCGGCGTCGGGCGTTTTGCGTTCACGCCGCTCCTGCCGCTGATGCTGCACGGCGGTGCGCTCGATCTGCGCCATGGCGGCTGGCTGGCGTCGCTCAACTACGCAGGCTATTTTGTCGGCGCGGTGGGGTGTGTGGCGCTGCGCTTCGCGCCCGCGCGCATCGTGCGGGCGGGGCTCGCGGCGACGGCGCTCCTGACGCTGGCGATGGGCCTCACGCAGTCGTTCTGGATCTGGGCCGTCGTGCGTTTCGTGGCGGGCGCGGTGAGCGCGGCGACCTTCGTGTTCGCCTCGCAATGGGGCCTGCGACGTCTTGCACAACTGGGCGCGAACGAGTGGGGCGGCGTGATCTATACGGGGCCCGGAGTGGGCATCGTCGCGACGGGGCTCATGGTGAGCGCGGCGGGCGGCTTTGGCGCACAGGCGGGCTGGATCGGCTTCGGGCTGATCTGCGTGCTGATCGCGGTGCTTGTGTGGCCGGTGTTCGGCGACGATGCGCGCGAAGCGGCGGCTCACGCGGGAGTGGGCGCTCGTCCGATGGGAGGCGCGGCGCGACCGGCAGCTACAGCGACCGCGACGGCCGAGCCGTCAGCAGCGGCGCCCGATACGCCGCACGCGCCGAATACACCGAACGCCCCGGCTGCATCTCCCACCCGAACCGCTGCACCGCTATCGCCTCCCCACGCTTCCCGCGCCGACGCCTTCTGGCTCGTGCTCCTCTACGGCGTGCCCGGTTTCGGCTACATCATCACGGCGACCTTCCTGCCCGTGATCGCGCGCCACGCATTGCCGGGCTCCGCCTGGCCCGACCTGTTCTGGCCGATGTTCGGCATCGCGCTGATCGTCGGGGCGCTCTCGGCGGCGCGCCTGCCGCTGCACTGGGACAACCGGCTCATGCTCGCCGCCTGCTACGTACTGCAGGCGCTGGGCATCGCGCTCGGCATCGTCTGGCCCAACGCCGCGGGCTTCTCGCTCGGCAGCGTGCTGATCGGCTTGCCGTTCACGGCGATCACGCTGTTCGCCATGCGCGAGGCGCGTCTGCTGCGCGGCGAGCACGCCGCCGCGCTCATGGGCTATGCGACGGGCGCTTACGGGATCGGCCAGATTGCCGGGCCGCTGGTCGCCGCACCGCTCGCGGCGTCGACGGGCTCGTTCTCGCCCTCGCTCTGGCTCGCCGCGCTGGCCCTGCTCGCGGGCGCGGCGGGGCTCGTGTGGCGCGCCGCGCGCACGCGCGCATGAGCGAGCCGTCCGTGGCCAGTGACGCTCGGTTCAAGCCGGTCTGCACGCCTTGCGCGATGGCGCACTAAAATAGCCCTTTCGTGCTGTTTTCTGCCATTGCGCGCCGTCGCGAACTCACCCCGGAGCTACCCGGGGCGCTTCGCCGCACGGCCGCTGCGACCCCACCGACTCATGAGCGAATACCAGTTTTGCCCGCGTTGCGCCTCGCGTCTCACCGAACGCGCCGATCCCGCGCACGAGGGCGGCCGCCTGCGCCTCGCGTGCCCCGATCTCGCCTGCGGCTATGTCCATTGGAACAACCCGCTGCCGGTCGTGGCGGCCATCGTCGAGTACGAGGGGCGCATCCTGCTTGCGCGCAACGCGGCGTGGCCCGAAGGCATGTTCGCGCTCATCACCGGCTTCCTCGAAAACGGCGAGACGCCGGAAGATGGCATCGCGCGCGAGGTCCAGGAAGAAACCGGGCTGCGGGCGCAGAGCGTCGAGCTCGTGGGCGTCTACGAATTCATCCGCAAGAACGAGCTCATCATCGCGTATCACGTGAAGGCGGCGGGCACGATCGCGCTGTCGCCGGAACTGCTCGAATACCAGCTCGTGGAGCCCGCGAAGCTGCGGCCATGGCGCGCGGGCACGGGGCCGGCGCTCGGCGAATGGATGCGCCGGCGCGGCCTGCCGTTCGAATACGTCGAGCGGCCCGGGCAATGAGCATGGCTGGACGCTCCTGCGTTCTAACAAGCCCTTGCACGCTAAAGTCGCTCGTTCCTGGAGCGTCGATCTAAACCTCGTCCACTCGATGAACCGACCCGTCGCCATTGCCCGCTCCGGCTATCGCCATTTCCTGTCCATCACCACGCGCTGGATGGACAACGACGTCTACGGCCACGTCAACAACGTCGTCTACTACAGCTACTTCGACACGGTCGTGAACGAGTATCTGATCCGCGCCCAGGCGCTCGATATCGAGCACGGCGCGACCATCGGGCTCGTGGTCGAAACGCAGTGCAACTACTTCGCGCCGCTCGTGTTTCCCGAACGCGTCGAGGCGGGGCTGCGCGTGGCGCGGCTCGGCTCGTCGAGCGTGCGCTACGAGGTCGGCCTCTTTCGCGAAGGCGAGTCCGCGCCCGCCGCGCAGGGGCACTTCGTGCACGTCTACGTCGAGCGCGCGACGCGCCGTCCCGTGCGCGCGCTGCCCGATGCCTTGCACGCCGCGCTCGCGCCGCTCGTGGTCGAAGGCGCTGGCGAGCCACGGGCGTGAACGCGTGCGCATTGCTCCCGCTGCGCCCCTAACCGAAAACCGACGCAACGCCCAAGGCTCCCTTTCGTGCAGGCTTTCGTGATCGATACGCTCAACGGCGCAAGCTACGGCCTGCTGCTGTTCATGCTGTCCGCCGGGCTCACGCTGATCTTCAGCATGCTCGGCGTGCTCAACTTCGCGCATGCGAGCTTCTACATGCTCGGCGCGTATCTGGGCGTCACGTTCGCGGGCACGCTGGGTTTCGGCTGGGCGCTCGTGCTCGCGCCGCTCGCGGCCGGCTTCGCGGGCGCCGCGTTCGAATGCACGCTCCTGCGCCGCACGCAGCCGGTCCGCGCGGGCGGGGCGGGTGGATTGCGCGGATCGCCCGGGTCGGGTGGCCAGCTCAATGCGCTTTTGCTGACCTTCGGCGCGGCCTGGGCAATCGGCGAGCTGGTCAAGCTCGTCTGGGGCCTGCAGCCGCTCGCCGCGAGCGCGCCCGCGTGGCTCGACGGCGCACTCTTCAGGGTCGGCGGCGCAGCGTTCTCGCGCTATCGCGCGTTCGCGATGCTCGTGGCGATAGCGATGCTCGGCGCGATCTACGCGGCGTTGCGCGTCTCGCAGACGGGCCTCGTGGTGCGCGCGGCGCTCACGCATCGGGACGCGGTGGAGGCGCTCGGCCACGACGTGCCGCGCATCCAGACGATGGTGTTCGCGCTCGGCACCGCGCTCGCCGCGCTGGCGGGCGTGGTCGCGGCGCCGCTCTTCGTGGTCGAGCCGGCGATGGCCGAATCGGTGGGCTCGATCGTCTTCGTGGTGGTCGTGACGGGCGGCCTCGGCTCGCTCTCGGGCGCGTTCGTCGCTTCGCTCGCCGTGGGGCTGCTGCAAACCTTCGCCGTGGCGAGCGACGTGTCGCTGGGCGGCCTGGCCACGCAACTCGGCGTGACGCTCGCGCCCGCCTGGCGCGCGCTCACGCTGGCGCAGATCGCGCCGCTGCTGCCGTACCTGCTGATGGTCGCGATGCTCGCGGTGCGTCCGCAAGGCCTCTTCGGCCAGCGCGGCGAGGACGCCTGACGCGCCATGAAAGCCGATAAATCCCGCGCACGGGTGGATGCAACTGGCCAGCGTCGTGCGCCGCGCGCATCGGCATCCGGCAGGCTGGCCCGATGCGCGCCCTGGCTCGCGCTGGCGGCGCTGCTCGGCCTCCCGCCGCTCGTTTCGGCATGGCTTTCGCCCGCCGGCGTGCCGCAGGGCTGGCTGCTCGCGTGCCTCGCCCAGGCGGCGACGATGATCGTCTTCGCGCTCTCGTACAACCTCCTGCTCGGCGAGACCGGGCTGCTGTCGTTCGGCCACGCCGCGCCCGCCGGGCTCGGGGCGCTCGCGGCCGCGCACGTCTTCAATCGCTACGCGATCCCGTTGCCGCTGCTGCCGCTAGTGGGCGGCGTGGCGGGCGCGGCGGGCGGGGCGCTCATTGCGCTCGTGGCCGCGCGCCGCGCCGGGACCGCGTTCGCGATGATCACGCTCGGGCTCGGCGAGCTCGTCGCCGCCGCCGCGTGGGCGCTGCCCGACTGGTTCGGCGGCGAGGCCGGCGTCGCCATCGACCGCGCGAGCGGGCCGCCCTTGCCATTTGCGGCGGCCTGGACCTTCGGGCCGGATCGCCAGGCGTACTGGCTCATCGCCGCGTGGTGCCTCGTGGCGAGCGCCGCGATCTACGGGTTGTCGCGCGCGCCGTTCGTGCGCCTCGCCAACGCCGTGCGCGACAACCCCGTGCGCGCCGCCGCGCTGGGCGCGTCGCCCGCGCGCGTGCGGGCCGCGATGATCGTGCTCGCCGCGGGCTTCGCCGGCGTCGCGGGCACGCTCACGCTCGTCAACGTGGAGCTGGCCGCCGCCGAAAGCGTCGGCATGACGCGCTCGGCCGCCGTGCTGATCGCGACCGTGACGGGCGGAACCGCGTCGTTCTTCGGCCCGGTGCTCGGCGCGCTCGTATGGGTGGCGTTCAGCGTGGGCGTGGCGAGCGTGTCGCGCGCCTGGATGCTCTACGTGGGGCTCTTTTTCATCGTCGTGGTGCTGGCGGCGCCCGATGGGCTCGCGGGCCTCGCGGCGCGTCAGCGCGCGGTGCTCGCGCGGCACGGCTGGCGGCGTTGCGGCGCGTGCTGGACGATGGCCGCGCTCGCGGCCTCGTGCGGCGCGTGCGCGCTCGTGCTCGCGGTGCAATGGGCCTACGCGCTGCGCTTCGGCGACGACGATCCCGGCGCATGGCTCGGTGCGCTCCCGGCCCGCGCTTCGGTGGGGCTGGCCGTGGCGATCATCGCGTTGACGGCCGCGTCGCTCTGGACGGGCTTCCGTGCGCGGCGCGCGGCGCACGCGCTCGAGCGGCGGCGGGAGGCGCCATGACGCCCGCGCTGCGGCTCATCGGCATCGAGAAGCGCTTTGGCGCGACGGCCGTGCTGCGCGGCGTCGATCTCGACGTGCGCCCCGGCGAGCGCCACGCGCTGATCGGCCCCAACGGCGCGGGCAAGTCCACGCTGTTCAGCCTGATCGCGGGCGAGCGCCGCGCGAGCGCGGGCCGCATCGTGCTGCACGGCGAGGACGTCACGCGTCTCGCGAGCGTCGCGCGCGCAAGACGCGGCCTTGCGCGCAGCTTCCAGACCACGAGCGTGTTCGCACGCCTCGCGGTGCGCGAGAACCTGCGCTGCGCGGTGCTGGCGTCGCTGCGCGGCGGCGCGGGGCTCGCGGCGCGCTGGTTCGGCTCGGCGCGCGCCGATGCCCAGGTGGACGTTCTGCTCGCCGCTCTCGGCCTCGCGCACGCCGCCGACCGCGAGGCCGCGACGCTGAGCTACGCCGAGCAGCGCGCGCTCGACCTGGGCCTCGCACTCGCAGGCGGCGCGCAGACGCTCCTGCTCGACGAGCCCACCGCGGGCATGAACCGCGCCGAAGCCGCGCGCGCCGTCGCACTGATTCGCGCGACCACGGCGGCCAAGACGGTGCTGCTGATCGAGCACGACATGGATGCCGTATTCGGCTTGGCCGACCGCGTCTCGGTGCTGGTCCAGGGACGCGTGATCGCCACCGGCACGCCCGAGGCGATTCGCGCCGATGCGGCCGTGCGCGATGCGTATCTGGGCGCGCATTTCAATGCGCCGGAACACAAGCGGGGCGCGCCGTGAGCGCGCTGCTCGAAGTGGGCAATCTGCGCGCATGGTACGGCGCGAGTCAGGTGTTGCACGGCGTCGATCTGCGCGTCGCCGCGGGGGAGGTCGTCGCGCTCGCGGGCCGCAACGGCTCCGGCCGCTCGACGCTCGCGAAGGCGCTGCTGTCGATGGTCGATGCCGACGGCGTGCGCCGTTTCGCGGGCGCGGATCTCGCGCCGCTGCGCACGTTCGAGATTGCGCGGCTGGGCCTCGGCTACGTCGCCGAGCAGCGCGACGTGTTCCCGACGCTCACCGTCGACGAGAATCTGCGGCTCGGTCTCTCGAAGCGCCGCGCGGACGCACAGCGCTTCACCCTCGACGACGCCCGCGCGCTGTTCCCGATCCTGCACGAGCGCCGCCACGCCCGCGCGGGCGTGCTCTCGGGCGGCGAGCAGCAGATGCTCGCGCTGGCTCGCGCGCTCGTGGGCGGTCCCGATCTGCTGATCGTCGACGAGCCCACCGAGGGGCTTGCCGCGCAGATGGCCGCGCGCGTGGGGGCATGCCTGCGCGCGCTGCGCGAGCGCGGCATCGCGGTGCTGCTGATCGAGCAGCGGCTCGAACTCGCACCGGGGCTGGCGGACCGCATCGCGGTGATGGGGCATGGGCGCATCGTGTTCGAGGGCACGCCGCAGGCGCTCGCGCAGCGCGAGGACGTCGTGCGCGACTGGCTGGGCGTGGGCTGAAAAGGGCCGATCCGGGCGCCGCGCCAGGTGTTCAGCGCCCGTCGTCCGTCTTCAGCAGAGTGGTTTCGCCACGCGCGCGAGCGCCGTCATCGGGCCGATGCGGGCGAGCGTTTCGAGTTGCGCCGCATCGCGCACGAACAGCGAGCCCGCGAAGCCGAGCGCGTTCAGCGCGATGCCTTCGACGCGCTCCGTTTCGCGCGGCACCACCAGCATCCAGCGGCGCGTGACGAGCAGGTTGTAGGGCGTGCGTTGATGCGGCACGCCATCGACTTCGATCGTCCCGATGTCCGCGGCGCACAACAGCGCCCGATAGATGTCGAGTGCGTGTTGGGCGTCAGCGGCTTCTCCGGTCGCAACGCCTCCGGCAAGATCGACCCGCGCGAAGGCGTGCGCGAAAGGCAGCCCCGGCACGCGCCCGCCATCGGCCGGCGCCGCGTCGAGCAGCGTCTCGATGGGCACCGCGGCCCCCGCCGCATCGAGCGGCAGCGGCACGGCCTGCAGATGCTTGTGCGGCTGGCTCGCGCCCGCGTCCGGGCCGCCGTTGTAGAAGCCCAGCGCGTCGAAGCCGCGCAGCGCGACGAGCAGCGCCGCGAAATCGTCCTGATCGAGTAGCGCCTCCTGCGGCACGAAGCGGCGCGTGACGATCAGCAGATGGTCCGCGATCACGTTGTACTTGTTGAGCAGCGCGACGTGCGTCGAAGAGAGGTCGCCCACGTACAGATCGTCTTCATAGGGCAGAAAGGGGTCGCGCCGCGGCGCTTGAAATGCTTGAGAGCCGGCCGCTTCCGAAGCATCCGTGCGCCGCGCCGCCTCCTTGCGCGCGAGGCTCGACACCTCGCGAACCGCAAAGCGCACGCCGCCATCGTCGAGATGCGTGAGCGCGGTTTCAATGGGCTGCAGCGCGCCGCACTGCAAGGCGTGGCGCGTGCGCTGCGCGATCGCATCGCGCAGCGTATGGGCCGTGAGCAAGGCGGCGGTCATCGGCGCTCAGGCCTTGTAGCCGATCGCGCGCAGCAGGTCGTGGCGCCAGCGCACGTCGTCGCCGGTTTCGACGCCGAGCGGCGGCTCGCCATCCACCACGCCGATAATGCCGCGCCCCTTGTCGGTCTCGGCGATCAGCACCTCGGTCGGATTGGCGGTCGCGCAGAAAATGCGGCAGACCTCGGGCACGGCTTTTACGGCATTGAGCACGTTGACGGGAAAGAAGCCGTCGCCGAGAAAGACGAGGAAGCTGTGGCCCGCCGCGATGCTCAGCGCGTTACTCGTGGCCATCTCGATGAGCGCGTCGTTCGTGCCCGAGCGGCGCACGAGGCGCTTGCCCGAGGCCTCGCAGAACGCGAGGCCGAACTGGATGCCCGGCACCGCGCCGTAGAGCGCTTCGTGCAGGTCTTCGACCGACTTGATGAAGTGGGATTGCCCGAGGATGAAGTTGGTCGCTTCGGGCTTGACGATCTCTACCGTGGACAGTTGCATGGCGGACCTCCGCGCGGGGCGTCTCGAAGGCCGCCGCCGCTCCGAGGTTTTACGTTCGACCTTCGAAGGCGTGCGGCGGCGTGATTCAGAAAGCCTAGTACGAAGTCGCGGCGCGTCCAAGGCGAGGCCTGACGTTCTGATCTGCGCGCCGCCGCCATGAAAAAACGGCCGGCGCCACTTTGGGCAACCGGCCGTCGTTCATGCGTGGCGCGCCTGCACGCCAGCGGTTCGTATCGCGAAGATCGCTCAGGTGACCGCTCAGGTGACCGCTCAGGTGACCTAAGCCGCCTTCTTCGCGTGCTTGCCCTCCACGTCGGGCAGGAACACCGTGAGGATGCCGATGAGCGGCAGGAACGAGCAGACCTTGTAGACGAAGCCGATGCTGGTGGCGTCCGCGAGCTGGCCGAGCACGGCCGCGCCGATGCCGCCGAGCCCGAACGCGAAGCCGAAGAACAGGCCCGCGACCATGCCCACCTTGCCGGGGATCAGCTCCTGCGCGTAGACGAGGATGGCCGAGAACGCCGAGGCCAGCACCACGCCGATGATCACCGTCAGCACGCTGGTCCAGAACAGGTTGGCGTAGGGCAGCAGCAGCGTGAACGGCGCCACGCCCAGGATCGAGCCCCAGATCACGTACTTGCGGCCGATGCGGTCGCCCACCGGGCCGCCGATGATCGTGCCGGCCGCCACGGCGGCGAGGAACACGAACAGGTGCACCTGCGCGGCCTGAATGGGCAGATGGAAGCGGTCGATCAGATAGAACGTGAAGTAGCTGTTGATGCTCGCGAGGTAGAAGTACTTCGAGAACACCAGCAGCACGAGAATGCCGATGGCCGTGGCCACGCGGCGGCGCGAGAGCGCGACGTGCGGGGCGTCGGCGCGCTTTTTCTTCATCGCCGGGTGGGCCTTGTACCAGCGGCCGATCTGCGTGAGCACGAACATCGCAACGAGCGCGGCCACCGAGAACCACGCGATGCTCTTCTGGCCGTGCGGGATGACGATCGCGGCGGCGAGCAGCGGCCCGAGCGACGAGCCCGCGTTGCCGCCCACCTGGAACAGCGACTGCGCGAGGCCATGACGGCCGCCCGAGGCCATGCGCGCGACGCGCGAGGACTCCGGATGGAACACCGACGAGCCGCAGCCCACCAGCGCCGCCGCGACGAGCAGCACGGAGAAGGTCGGCGCCACCGACATCAGCAGCAGGCCGCAGAGCGTGAAGCCCATGCCGACGGGCAGCGAGTACGGCATCGGCCGCTTGTCGGTGTAGACGCCCACGAGCGGCTGCAGCATTGAAGCCGTGATCTGGTAGGTGAGCGTGATGAGGCCGATCTGCGTGAACGAGAGCGAGAAGTTGTCCTTGAGCATCGGATAGATGGCCAGGATCAACGACTGGATCATGTCGTTGAGCAGATGCGAAAAGCTGATCGCGCCGAGCACGGAGTACACGGTGCGCTGCACGCCCGCGGATGCCGAGGGCGGAGCGGACGCAGGCGCGGCGCCGGACGCGGCGCGCTTGTCGAGACTGGTTTCCATATTGTCGATAAGCGAAATAGGCTTCACGCGGGCGCTGCGTCCGGCAGGCGATCCGTCAAGGCATCAGGAACCGGTGCGGCGATGGCATGAAAAGGTCATGTATAGGAGTTATGAAACGCAGTGTAATGTGTCTCTCCTGAATCGTCCGGACAAGTTTTGTCGAGAATCGGACACGC
The DNA here is from genome assembly GCF_905220245.1 of Paraburkholderia sp. J63. Taxonomy (NCBI): domain Bacteria; kingdom Pseudomonadati; phylum Pseudomonadota; class Betaproteobacteria; order Burkholderiales; family Burkholderiaceae; genus Paraburkholderia; species Paraburkholderia sp. J63. The sequence continues at coordinate 28,852 of NZ_CAJMZF010000041.1, forward strand.
GGAGCGCGGCCACGCGCCGACTCCATGGGGCCGGACCACGGTGCGCGCGGCGTGGGGCCAAAGCAGGCGGTTAAAGAATGGGCGGCGCCGTGCCGTTGACCGGAGTTGAGGCGTTATGCATATGAGTCGACAGGCGGGCGGGTCGACGGTGTGCATGCGCCGATACAGGAGACCGATAACGATGAAAGCAATGAAAGAGCCCGGCGGCCACGCGAGTTTCGTGCAGGAGGAATTCGGGGCGTCGGCCGGGGCTGACAGCGCGGCGGGCGGCGGCAAGCGCGGCAGGGGTGGCAGGCAGGGCAAGGGCAGCAAGCGCGCCAGCGGTGCGGCAGGTGTGCAGGGCAAGTCGCTCTCGGTCAAGACGATGCTGCGCGTCGCCTTTGCGGTGGTGCTGGCCGGCACGCTCGCGATCGGCGCCTTCTCGCTCGCGCAGATCAGCCGCCTGAACGATTCCACGGAGTCGATCTACGAGCAGGGCCACCTTGCCAGCCGCGCCGCCGAGGAAGCGCGCGGCCACGTGCTGCGGGCAAGCCGCGCGCAGAAGATGCTGCTCACCGCTACCACGGCGAAAGAGCGCGACGAGCTGGGTGCGGGCATCGAGAAGGATCTCGCCGCACTTGTGGACCAGATGAACGTGCTCGGCCAATATTCGTCGCAAGCGGCCGGCAACCCGGGCGGCAAATCGGATGGTAAATCGGACGGCAGCGCGCTCGCGCAGCAAAAGCAGTTCGCAGCGGACGCGCAAACCTGGAGCGGCCATTTGCAAGACTTCGTCACGCTCGTGAAGGCGCAGCCGCTCGATCTCTCGCAGATGAGCTGGCAGGTCGGCACGCAGGACGTTTCACTGCTCGTCGAGACGGAAAAGCTCGAGAAGCTCGTCGATCAGCTCGTCGCGCAGCGCGGCGCCGCCGCCAAGGCGACGATCGCGGCATCGGCGTTCATCTACAAGTCGTCGTTCGTGATGATCGCCGCGGCGACGGTGGCCCTCTTCGTGCTCGCGTTCGTGGTGAGCGAATGGGTCGTGCGGCGCATCGCGCACCAGCTCGGCGGCGAGCCCGCGCACGCGAAGGCGATTGCCGCGCGCATTGCCTCGGGCGATCTCGCGCAGCCGGTCGCCGTGCATGCGCGCGACGGCTCCAGCATGCTCGGCGCGCTGCGCGACATGCAAAATGGGCTGAGCGCGACGGTGGCCGAAATTGCTGCGAGCGCGGAGGCGATTGCCGCCGCATCGGGCCAGATTTCGACGGGCAATCTCGATCTCTCGCATCGCACCGAGGAGCAGGCCGTCGCGCTCGAACGCACCGCGAGCAGCATGGAGCAGCTCACCTCCACGGTGCGCCTGAACGCGGAAAACGCGCAGCAGGCGAGCGCGCTGGCCGGCAACGCCTCGCAGATCGCGCAGCAGGGCGGCGCCGTGGTCGGCCGCGTGGTCGCCACGATGAACGAGATCAACGAGAGCGCGAAGAGCATCGCCGACATCATCGGCGTGATCGAGGGCATTGCGTTTCAAACCAATATCCTCGCGCTGAACGCGGCGGTCGAGGCCGCGCGCGCAGGCGAGGAAGGGCGCGGCTTCTCCGTGGTCGCGGGCGAGGTGCGCAATCTCGCACAGCGCAGCGCCGCGGCGGCCAAGGAGATCAAGGCTTTGATCACCGATTCGGTCGGACGCGTGGCGAACGGCTCGACGCTCGCCACCGACGCGGGCCGGACCATGGAAGAAGTCATGAAGGCCGTGAAGCGCGTGAACGACATCATCGGCGAGATTTCGGCGGCGTCGAGCGAGCAGCGCGCCGGCATCGAGGAGATCAGCCGCGCGGTCACGCAGATGGACGCGGGCACGCAGCAGAACGCGGCATTGGTGGAGGAGGCCACGGCGGCGGCGCAATCGCTCGACGATCAGGCCAAAGTGCTCAAGCGGCTCGTGAACAAGTTCCAGCTCGCTTGACGCTTTAAAGGCGATACGCAAAAAACGCCGCGCCCATCATGTGAATTCACGTGGTTGGTGCGGCGTTCTGCATGGTGTGGGCGATGTGGTTTTACTTCGCGTCGCGCTCAATGATCCACGCGTGCGCGGGATCGTTATGGAAGTGCCATTCGCGCGTGGGGCCCGCCATGACGTTCAGGTAGTACGAATCGTAGCCGTACGGCACGACCACGGGATGATAGCCACGCGGCACCATTACCACGTCATGGTCCTCCACGGCCAGGGTCTCGTCGAGATCGCGCGCATCGGTGTAGACGCGCTGGAATGCGAAGCCTTGTGGCGGATTGAGCCGGTGGTAATAGGTCTCTTCGAGCGCGCTCTCTTGCGGCAGGCGGTCGGCATCGTGCTTGTGCGGCGGATAGCTCGACGAATGGCCCGAAGGCGTGCGCACCTCCACCACGAGCAGCGACTCCGCGGGCTCGGTCTGCGGAAGAATATCGCAGACGTAGCGCGTATTCGCGCCCTTGCCGCGCGTGGAGCGCGCCATCCGCGCGGGCTCGATGAGCCGCACGGGCAAGGTCCCTTTGGCGGGTGCGCTCGCCACGCCCAGTTCGGCGTCGCGCGCGGCGCGCACCGTGGCCTTCACGCCGGGCGGCACATAGAGCGCGTACGGCGCGGCATCTTCGAATACGCTGTCGCGCGAGCCGAGACTCGAATAGCGCTGCCCATCCGCCTCGATGTCCACGGCGCCCGAGAGCACGACGATGCAGCTTTCGCGGTCCGGCTCGCTCACGTAGACTATTTCGTCGGCGCCCATCCGGTACGCGGCGAAGCCGACATAGCGCCAGCCCGCCGTGACGGGCGTGACGCGCGCGATCGTCTGGCCTTCGCGCGCGGCCTTGACTAGCAGGCTCATGCTGCCTCCTTGCTGGTATCGATTGATTGGGAATCCGAATCGACGAGCGAGCGCAGCGTGCGATAGCCCTTCTGCGCGTACGCGTACGACGGCGCGATCACCGGATCCTGCTCGGCTTCCACGACGAGCCAGCCGCTATAGCCGTGCTGCTTCAGGCGCGCGATGATCGCCGGAAAATCGACGGCGCCGTCGCCGGGCACCGTGAATGCGCCCGCGAGCACTGCATCGAGAAAGCTCCAGTTGCGGTTGCGCGCGAGCTTCACGACCGCGGGGCGCACGTCCTTGCAATGCACGTGGCACACGCGCGCGACGTGCTTGTCGAGCTCGGCGACGGGGTCGCCGCCCGCGAACGTGATGTGACCCGCGTCGAACAGCAGGCCCACGGCGTCGCTCGTGCGCGCCATGAGCTTGTCGACGTCGGCGGGCGTTTCCACATAGGCGCCCATGTGGTGGTGATAGGCGAGCCGCACGCCGCGCGAGAGCGTGTGGCGCGCGAAGGCGTCCACGCGCGCGGCGTACTCGTCCCACTGCGGCTCGCTGAAAAAGCGCGGCCGCTGATAGAGCGGACGCGGCGCGCCCTGGATCGAATCGGCCACCTCTCCGTACACCATCACCGTGGCGCCGTTTTGCGCGAGCAGGTCGAGATGCGGGCCGACGGCGGCGATCTCGTCCTCCACGCTGCGCCGCGCGAGCCTGCCCGAGTACCAGCCCGACACGAGCGAGAGATCGTATTGCGCGAGCAGCGTCTTGAGCGCCTGCGGCTCGCGCGGAAACTTGTTGCCGAGCTCGAAGCCTTCGTAGCCGATCTCGCGTCCCTCGGTGAGCGCCTGGGCGAGCGGCGTTTCGCCGCCGAGCGAGGGCAGGTCGTCGTTCATCCACGACAGCGGATTGATGCCGATGCGTACTTCAAATGCGCTCATGGGGGTTCCTCGTTCGTGAGTCTCGTCAGGCGCGGTTCGGGTCGCTCGGGCCGTCCGCGTCATCGCCTTGCTGGCCGCTTTCGCTTTCTTTTTCGCGGCCGGCGTCGGGCGCGGCCTTCGTCTTGGTCGCGCGCGACGCGTCGCCACGGCGTTCGCGCCCGCCGCGCTGCGCGAGCTGCGCGTCGTAGCGCTCGCGCGCCTCGCGCACGGCCGCGCGGGGCGAGACCTCGGGCACGGCCACTTCCCACCACCAGCCGCCGTCCTCGGTCGTGCGCGCCGGATCGGTGTCGATGCTGATGAGGTAGGTGCGCGACGCGGCGCGCGCACGTTGCAGCGCGGCTTCGAGCTCGGCGACATTGGCCACGTGCTCGGCCTGCGCGCCCAGCGAGCGCGCGTGCGAGGCGAAGTCGATGCGCGGCGCGCCGAGCGGCCCTTGCGCGCAATCGTCGAAGAGGTTGTTGAACGGTGCGCCGCCGCAAGCCTGCTGGAGCCGGTTGATGCAGCCATAGCCGCGATTGTCGAGCACGACGATGATGAGCTTCGCGCCCAGCATCACTGAGGTCGCGATCTCGCTGTTCATCATCAGATAGCTGCCGTCGCCGACCATGACGATGACCTCGCGCTCGGGCCGCGCGAGCTTCGCGCCGAGCCCGCCCGCGATCTCGTAGCCCATGCACGAGTAGCCGTATTCGACGTGATAGGCGCCGGGCTGGCCCGCGCGCCAGAGCTTGTGCAGCTCGGCGGGCAGCGTGCCGGCCGCGCACACGACGATATCTTCGGTGTACGAACGGCTCGACGAGCGCTGTACCGCGCCGATCACGTCGGCGTCGTAGGGCAGGCTGTGGCGTTCCTGCGGCGCGTGCGTGAGCGCTTCGACGCTCGCGCGCCATTCGTCGGCGAGGCGTCGTGCGCGCGCGGTCCAGTTGGCGTCGGCGCGCCAGTTCACGAGCTCGTCGTTCAGCGCCGCGAGCGCGAGCTTCGCATCGGCCTCTACGGCGAGCCCGTTGTGCTTGAGCGCGTCGAAGCCGTTCGCGTTCACGCCGATCACGTGCGCGTGCGCGAACAGCGAGTTCGAGCCGGTCGTGAAGTCCTGCAAGCGCGTGCCCACGGCGAGAATGCAGTCGGCGTCGCGTGCGAGCGCGTTCGCGGCGGGCGAGCCCGTCACGCCGATCGCGCCCACATTGAGCGGATCGTCCCAGCCGAGCGAGCCCTTGCCGGCCTGGGTCTCCGCCACCGGAATGCCGCGCGCTGCCGCGAGAGCCTGCAACGGCGCCGCTGCGCGCGAGTAGAGCACGCCGCCGCCGGCGACGATGAGCGGACGCTTCGAGCGGTGCAGCAGGGCGAGCGCGGTGTCGATCTCGCTCTCTACGGGCGCGGGCGCGTGAAAGCTCACGAGGCGCGGCGTGAAGAAGCTCGCGGGATAGTCCCACGCCGTGGCCTGCACGTCCTGTGGCAGCGCGAGCGTGACCGGGCCGCACAGCGCGGCGTCGGTGAGCACGCGCAGCGCGCGCGGCAGTGCGCTGAGCAACTGCGCGGGGTGCACGATGCGGTCGAAGTAGCGCGACACGGGCTTGAGCGCATCGTTGGCGGAGAGGCCGCCGTCATGGGGATCTTCGACCTGCTGCAGCACCGGATCGGGCTCGCGCGAGACGAAGATATCGCCGGGCAGCAGCAGGAGCGGCAGGCGGTTCACGTGCGCCAGCGCGGCGGCCGTCACGAGGTTGGTCGCGCCGGGGCCGATCGAAGTGGTAACGGCCATCATGCGGCGGCGGAAATACGCCTTCGCATAGGCGATCGCGCTGTGCGCCATCGCCTGCTCGTTGTGCGCGCGCAGCGTGGGCAGCTCGTGACGATAGTGGTAGAGCGCCTCGCCTAGGCCCGCCACGTTGCCGTGCCCGAAGATGGCGAACACGCCGCCGAAGAGCGGCTCGGTGCGGCCCGAGCCGTCTTCGCAGGCCACGCGCTGCGCCGCGAGAAAGCGCACCAGCGCCTGCGCCGCGGTGAGGCGCACCGTGGCGGCGGGCGGGGTTTGCGTGGCGGCGGCCGGTTGTCCGTCGAGTGAGGCGCCGGCGATGGGAGCGATGCGCTGATTCATGCTGCTTTCTCCTCGCGCGTGGCGTGGGCATCGCCTTGTGCCTGGCCCTGCACCTGACCCCGCGCCGCGCGCCATGCCGCGATCAGCGTCTCGAAGGCCCGGCGCACGCGCGCGATCAGTTCCTGGTCGTCGATCTCCCCAGCGAGCCAGGCGAGGCTCGGCTCGTAGAAGATCGTGCGGCCCACCGTGAAGCCGCGGCACGTTTGCGAAGCCGCCGCCGCGCGAAAGCCGCTCGTCAATTGCTCGATGGGCGCGGAGAGGCCGAGCAGTACCACGCCGCGGCAATGCGGATCGCGCCCGGCGATCAGCGCGTCGACGTCGCGCCACTGCGCGGCGTCCATCGGCTCGAGCTTCCACCACTCGGGATAGAGGCCGATGTTGTAGAGCCGCTTGAGCGCGCGATAGACCGTGTCGGGCGCATTGGGCTTGCCGTCGAGCTTCGGCGGTATCACTTCGAGCAGCAGCTCGTGGCCGCTCGCCTGCACGGCGTCGTAGAGCGCGCGCAATTGCGCCTCCTGTTCGAGGCGCTGCTCGATGGGCTCGTCGGGATGAAACTGCACGAGGCACTTGACCGTGTGCCCGATGGGCCAGGCCGCGAGCGTCGTGCCGATCGAGCGTCCGTGATCGAATACGAGCGGCACCGAGCCCGGCAGCTCGACGGGACGGCCGATCCACCAGTCGCGTCCGGTTGCGGCGTTGAGCGCGTCCTGGCCGTAGCGATCATCGATCAGGACTCCGATGCGGCCTTGCAGGCCGAGCGCGCTTTCCGTCTGTGCCACGGCATCGACGAACAGGTTCTTCAGGTGCGAGATGCGCGACTCGCTGGCGCCGGTCTGCTGGGCGAGGTCGAAGAACTGGTTGCGATGGTCGAACGCGAAGCCCAGCACCTCGTCGTATTGCTTGCGCGCGGGCGTCACGCGATGCAGGCGCGCGAGCGTGGCATCGCGGTCGGGGCGGCGCATGCGTTCGGGGTCCGCAGCGGCTTCGCGCAGGAAATAGTCGAGCTCCGCGGGCGTGGGCATCGCGGGCGCGCAGCCGTGGCGCGAGACCACGAGCGCGCCGCACGCATTGGCCGTGCGCGCGCAGTCTTCGAGCGGCGCGTCGCGCAGCCAGCCCGAGAGAAAGCCTGCGGCGAACGCATCGCCCGCGCCGAGCACGTTGAGCACCTCGACCTCCACGCCGCGCTGCAGCGGCACCGCGTCGAGCGAATCGGGCACCGCGCCTTCGATGATCTGGCAGCCGAGCGGGCCGCGCTTCACGAGCAGCGTGGCCCGGGTCACCTCGCGCACGCGCTTGAGCGCATCGGTGAGCGTTTCCTTGCCGCCCGCGATGCGGAATTCCTCCTCGGTGCCGATCACGAGATCGAAGTGCGGGAGAATGCGCTGCAGATGCTCGCTCACGCCCGCGCTCGCGACGAAGCGCGTCTCGCCGTCGGCCTTGCCGGTGAGACCCCAGAGCACCGGACGATAGTCGATGTCGAGCACGGTGCGCACGTTGTTGCGGCGCGCGTAGTCGAGCGCCTGGAGGCTCGCGCGGTTCACCTGTCCGGTCGAGAAGTGCGTGCCCGTGATGAGCAATGCTTTCGAAGAGGCGATGAACGCCTCGTCGAAGTCGCCCGTATCGACGGCCATGTCGGCGCAGTTCTCGCGATAGAAGATGAGCGGGAAGGTCTCGCGGTCCTTGAGGCCGAGCAGCACGAGCGCGGTGAGCCGCTCGGGGTCGACGCGCACGTGGCTCGTGTCGCAGCCTTCTTTCGCGAGCGTTTCCGTGAGAAAGCGGCCCATGTGGTCGTCGCCGACGCGCGTGAGCATGGCTGAATTCAGCCCGAGCCGCGCGCAGCCGAAGGCGATGTTCGCCGACGAGCCGCCGAGATACTTGGCGAACGTGGAGACGTCTTCGAGCCGCGCGCCGACCTGCTGCGCGTAGAGATCGACGCCGAGCCGGCCGAGGCAGACGATGTCGCGGCTGCGTCCGGACGCGAAGCGCGAAGCGGGAGTGCGGGGGAGGGCCATGAGCATTCCTGTCGATTGGGGTCGATTGGGTCTCAGATGGTTGCGCCGTCGAGCTCGGCGATCATCTTCTGCATTTCCGCGCCGCCGGCCATCATGTCGAGCACTTCGTTCTTGCTGATGGTGTCCTTCGTAAAGGTGCCGAGCGAGCGGCCGCGATTGAGCAGCGTGAACGAGTCGCCAATCGGATAGGCGTGGTGCACGTTGTGCGTGATGAAGATCACCGAGATGCCTTTCGCGCGCGCGTTGTGAATCAGCTTGAGCACGTTGAAGCTCTGCTTCACGCCGAGCGCGGCGGTCGGTTCGTCGAGAATCAGTACGCGCGCGCCGAAGTGGATCGCACGCGCGATCGCGAGGCACTGGCGCTCGCCGCCCGACATCGTGCCGATGGCCTGAAGCGGGTCGCGCACGTTGATGCCCATTTCCGCGAGTCGTTCCTTGGCGATCTGGGCGCTCGAATCGAGATCCATGACATTGAGGAAACCGAACAATTTTTTCTGCGGCTCGCGGCCCATGAAGAAGTTGCGCGCCACCGAAAGCAGCGGCACCAGCGCGAGATCCTGATAGACGGTCGCGATGCCGAGGTCGAGCGCGTCCCTCGGCGACTCGAAGTGCACGGGCTGGCCGTCCACGAAATACTGGCCCGAGGTGGGCGCGTGCACGCCGGCCAGCGTCTTGATGAGCGTGGACTTGCCCGCGCCGTTGTCGCCGAGCAGGCAGTGCACTTCGCCGCGCTTCAGGCGCAGCGTGACGCCGTTGAGCGCAATCACCTTGCCGAAATACTTGCTGACGTTTTCGAGCGCGAGAATCGTGTCGCCGCTTTCGCTGGGGGACGCGGCCTCGTTCGCGGCGCTGTTTTGCGATTGGGTCATCTCGGCCTCCGGCTTACGATTGCGCGACGCGGCGGCGCACATAGTGATTGAAGAGCACGGCGATCAGCAGCATCATGCCGAGGAAGACGCGGAACCAGTCCGAGTCGATGTTCGTATAGGTGATGCCGATCTGCACGACGCCGAAGATGAGCGCGCCGAACGCCGCGCCGATCACCGAGCCATAGCCGCCCGTGAGCAGCGTGCCGCCGATCACCGCGGCGATGATCGCTTCGAATTCCTTTTGCAGGCCGCGGTCCGCGGCGGCCGAGCCGATGTCGCACACCTGCAGCACCGCGAACAGGCACGAGCAGAACGCGGTCAGCATGAAGAGCGAGATCTTCACGCGCTTGACCGGCACGCCCACGTTCTTTGCGGCATTGGCGTCGCCGCCCACGGCGAGGATCCAGTTGCCGTAGCGCGTCTTGGCGAGCACGAACGCGCCGACGATGACGAGCGCGAACCACCAGAGGATCACTTTCGGCACGCCCGGCACGAGCGGCTGGCCGTTGTCGAGCATCTTGACGATGCCGACGTGCGCGAGCGCGATGAAGAGGCCCTTGAACGCGGTGCCGTGAAAGAGCAGGTTGGTCACATAGTCGGCTTTCGCGACGTCGCCCACGCCCGAGACGATCGTGCGGTCGGCGAACATGATCGAGAGCGCGAGCGTGAGGCCGCGCAGGATGAACAGGAAGGCGAGCGTGACGATGAACGAGGGCAGCCGCGTGCGCATCACGAGGTAGCCGTTCAAGGCGCCGAGCGCGGTGCAGCCCGCGAACGCGAACAGGATCGACAGCGCGATGGGCCAGTGGAAGTACATGGTGGGAATGGCGACCATCATGCCGGCGAAGCCGATCATCGAGCCGATCGAAAGGTCGAACTCGCCGGCGATCATGAGCAGGCAGGCGCCCACCGAGAGGATGCCTAAGTAAGCGGCAACCTGCGACCAGTTCATCACGCCGTCGAGGTCGAACATGCCGGAGCCGCCCGCGCCGATCGCGAACACGGCGAAGACCAGCACGGTGCCGGAAATCGCGGCAAATTCGGGGCGGCCGAGCAGATGCCCGAACCACGATTCGCGACGCACGCGCTCGTCGGTGGCGCGAGGCCCCGCCGGCGACGGCTGGCCTGCGCGCGGATCTTGCGCGCCGTCCGTTGCATGCGAGGGGAAGTGTTTGCCGGCTACACCCATGATGTCTCCTTTGTCGACCGCACTTGGCGCTTCAGCGCTTAGTGCGGTCCCATGCAAGGCTCGATCGCACCTGGCGCTTTGTGCCCGGTGCGATCTCATGCAGTTGCTAATGAAATGAACCAGTAGATCAGCGGTACTGACCCGCGTACTTCACAACCTTGTCGAGGTTCTCCTTCGTGATGAAACCCGGACCCGAGCGGATATTGCGCGGCCCGTACGAGGGTTGCAGGCCATAGGTTTCGAGCCGCTGCTTGAACTTGGGATTGGCTTCGAGAATCTGGCGGATCTTCGCCGGATCGGTCGTATGGTCTTTCTTCACGATCGCGAGCACGGCCACGGGGATATAGCCCTGCAGATACGGCTGCTGGTCGATGGCGAACTGGATCGTGCCCGCGCGGATCGCCTTGGCGATCTCGTCGGAGAAGTCGAAGGTGCAGAAGTAGATCTTGCCCGCGAGGCCCATCTGCTGCACGGCCTTGAGCGTGGCCGCGGCCGGCACCGGGCCGAGCGTGAGGATCGCACCGGTGTTCGGATGGTTGCGCAGATACGCGCTCACCTTCGACTGGATCTCGGTCGGGTCCTGGCCCGAGTCGATCGTCGAGGTCTTGTAGTTCACGCCGATGGCGTCCGCGAAGCCGCGGCAGCGGTCGAACGAAACGGTGTTGGTGGCGATGTGGTTCACGCAGAGGAACGATTTCACGCCTGCGGCCTTGGCCTTTTCGCCGGCCGCGTGACCCGCGACGTACTCGGGCTGGCCCACGTGCATGATCGCGCCCAGTTGCGCGCTCTGCTCCTCGGTGCCCGAGTTGATCGTGACGAGCGGGATCTTCTTTTCCGTGACCTTGCCGATGGCGCTCTTGAGCACGTCGTAGTCGGCGATGGTGGTGATGACGCCGTCGTAGTTGCGCGCGGCGGCCTGCTCGATCAGGCGCGCCATGTCGGCGATGTCGCCGTTGGGCGGATTGCGGTAGTCGGTCTCGACGTTGAAGTCCTCGTCGGCCTGCTTGATGGCGTTCTTGATGGTGTTCCACCACGAGTCCGAATCGGGCGCATGGCTGATCAACACGAAGTGCGCGTCGGCGGCCTGCGCCGTCTGCGCGCCCAGCACGCTCAAGCCGCTCAGTCCCGCTGCCAGCGCGAGCGCCGCGGCCAACCTGCGGAGCATGGTCCTGCCCTTGCGTTGCGTCATAGTCTCCACCTTTCTCGGTCTGTCGTTCGTTTTTCGGGCGAGCGCGGCAAGCGTCGTGGCGAGCTTTGCGAGCGTGCTCATCGACAAGATTAGGCGATCGCCTGGCCGGTTGCAATGAAAATTTCATTGCAAATAAAAATGGAAAATCTGTTCCAATCGGCGGTGGGGCTGCCTATAATCGGCTCCGTCGGCATGTCGCTCGAAACCAGGCTTGGCAAGGGTTTGCGGCACTGCGGCACGCACCGGGAAAAACCATCATGGCGGATGAAACCAGCGACGCCGTAGCAGGCGTAGACGAATTGATGCAGCGCATCGCGCACGACTACGAGGCGCTGCCGCGGCAGTTGAAGAATGTCGCGACCTATATCGAGCAGAACCGCGCGAGCGTGATGATGGATCGCACGAGCGACATCGCCGCAAGCTGCGGGGTCCATCCGTCGGCGGTGGTGCGCTTCGCGCAGCGCTTCGGCTTTTCGGGCTTTTCCGATCTGCAGGCGGTGTTCCGCCAGGCCTACGCGGGGCAGGGGGCGTCGGCCACGAGCTATCAGCAGCGCATTCGCCAGCTGATCGAGGCGAAGGACGGCAACGCGAGTCCGGCGCTCGGTGGCGCGGTGGCGCGCGAATTCATCGGCGCGTGCCGCAACGGGCTCGACGAGCTCGAGGCCGGGCTCGACGACGCGCAGTTCGACGCGGCGGTGAAGATGCTCGAGCACGCGGACAACATTTACGTGATCGGCGTGCGCCGCTCGTTCGCGGTGGCGAGCTATATCGTCTACGCGCTCCAGCACACGAGAAAGCGCGTGCATCTCGTCTCGGGTCTCGGCGGCATGTATCACGAGCAGATCCGCAGCGTGAAGAAGGGCGACGTGGTGATCGCCATCAGCTTCGCGCCCTACGGCAAGGAAACGCAGTACTGCCTGCGCGTGGCGCAGCAACACCAGGCGAAGACGCTGGTTATTACGGACAGCCAACTTTCGCCGCTCGCGCGTCACGCCGATGCGCAGCTCTATGTGAAGGAGGGGAGCGCGTTCGCGTTCCGCTCGCTGACCAGCACATTCTGCCTGTGCCAGGCGCTGTTCGTGGCGCTCGCGTACCGGCTCGAACTCAACGTGGAAGAATCGACCGACTCCGGAGGATACGATGACTGAAGCAAAGACGCTGAACGTGGCGGTGTTCGGCGCGGGCCGCATCGGCCGCATTCATGCGGCGAACCTCGCGCGCCAGAGCGGCGTGCGTCTGAAATACGTGGTCGACGTGAACCGCGAGGCCGCTGCCGCACTCGCGGCGCAGCACGGCGCGCAGGTGGCCGACGTGGACGGCGCGTTCGGCGACGCCTCGATTGGCGCGACGGTGATCTGCTCGTCCACCGATACGCACACCGAACTGATATTGAAGTCGGCGGCCGCGGGCAAGCCCATCTTCTGCGAGAAGCCGGTCGATCTCGCCATCGACCGCGCGCGCGAGTGCGCTGAAAGCGTCGCGCGCGCGGGCGTGGTGGCCATGATCGGCTTTCAGCGCCGCTACGATCCGACCTTTGCCGCGCTCAAGGCGCGCCTCGACGCGGGCGAGATCGGCACGCCGGAGATGCTGATCGTGACGAGCCGCGATCCGGGCGCGCCGCCCGTCGAATACATCAAGCACTCGGGCGGCATCTTCAAGGACATGCTGATCCACGACTTCGACATCTTCCGCTGGATTCTCGACGACGAAGCCGAGACCGTGCATGCCACGGGTAGCTGCCTTTCCGATCCGGCCATCGCGGAGGCCGGCGACATCGACTCGACCGCCGTGACGATCCGCACGAAGCGCGGCCGGCTTTGCCAGATCAACACGGCGCGGCGCGCGGCCTATGGCTACGACCAGCGCTTCGAGATTCTCGGCAGCGAGGGCATGCTCCAGGCCGGCAACCTGAAGCCCACCGAGGTCGTGGCATGGACGAAGCACGCGGTGGCGCAGGACGTGCCCGAGGCGTTCTTCCTCGAGCGCTATCGGGCCGCGTATGCGCGCGAGATGGCGCATTTTTACGAGGCGCTCACGCAGGGCACGCCCGTGCGCACGAGCGTGGCCGATGGCCTCAAGGCGCTGGAGCTCGCGGAAGCGGCAGCGCTTTCGTGGCGTGAAGGCCGCGTGGTGAAGCTCGGAGAGTGATTTGATCGCATGGGTGCCGCGCACGAAACGTGGCGCTAGCCAGATGCACAGGATGCCGAAGTAATTGCAAAGGAGGCGAACGATGCAGGCGAATGAACGTGCCCGGCCGTTGCGCGTGGGCGTGGCGGGACTCGGGCGGCTCGGGCGGCGGCACGCGCTGAACTTCGCGTATCGCGTGCCGGGCGCGACGCTGGCGGCGGTCTGCAGCCCGCTCGAAGACGACCTCGCGTGGGCGCGCGACGCGTTGCCCGAGGCCCGCCCTTACCGCGACTACACCGAGCTGCTCGCCGATACATCGATCGACGCCATCTGGCTCGTGACGCCTTCGGCGCTGCACGCGCAGCAGATCGTCGACGCGTTGCGCGCGGGCAAGCACGTGTTCTGCGAGAAGCCGCTCTCGCTCGACGTGGCCGAGTGCGAGCGCGTGGTCGATCAGGCGCGGCGCTTTGCCGGCCAGCAGGTGACGATCGGCTTCATGCGTCGTTTCGACCCGAGCTATCACGACGCGTTTGCGAAGGTGCGCGCGGGGGCGATCGGCCGGCCATTTCTCGTGCGCTCGCAAACCTGCGATCTCAACGATCCCGACGGCTTCTTCGTGCGCTTCGCGCCGACTTCGGGCGGCATTTTTCTCGACTGCACCGTGCACGACATCGACGTTGCACGCTGGCTGCTCGGCAAGCCGCGCGCCACGCGCGTGTTTGCGGCGGGCGCGGTCGCGCTGCACGAGGGTCTGCGCGAATTCGGCGACGTCGACAACGGCGTCGCGATCTGCGAGTTCGAGGGTGGCAAGCTCGCGATGTTCTATGCGTCGCGGACCATGGCGCACGGCAACGACACGTCGAGCGAGGTCATCGGCACGGCCGGCGCGCTCGCGATCGGCCATGTGCCGCGCGCGAACCGCGTGGAGATCTACGACGCGCAGGGCGTGCGGAGCGTTTGCACGCCGACCTTCTTCGACCGCTTCGAGGAGGCCTTCCTCGTCGAGGCCCAGGCGTTTGTCGCGGCGGTTCATGCGCGCGAGGGCGGCGCATCGGCGGACGCGGGGCAGGGCGCGACGCTAGAGGACGCGCTGGAGGCCACGCGAATCGGCTTCGCGCTGCGCGAGTCGCTGCGCACGGGGCAGGCGGTGACGCTCTGAGCCGCGGGGCGTCGCCGGGGCACGCGGATACCGGGCGACCAACGCAAAGAGGGTGCAAGCGTCGTTGTCCGTGGCTGCGGTAAAATCGCAGCTATCCGTGACGTACCCAGCGCCATCCGCAAGCGGCGGCGCGCCAACGAAGGATCCACCCGATGCAGATTCAGGTTCACAAGGAAGTGGATGCGCGCGGGCTGAACTGCCCGCTGCCGATCCTGCGCGCCAAGAAGGCGCTCGCCGATATGGAAAGCGGCCAGATACTCAAGGTGCTCGCGACCGATCCCGGCTCGCAGCGCGATTTCGCGGCTTTCGCGAAGCAAACAGGCAACGAGATCGTGGAAAGCTCGCAGCAAGACAAGACCTTCGTCTTCCTGATGCGTCGCCGCTGAGGCGAACCGAGCGAGCGGCGTTCAAAGCGCAACGCATAAAAATGGCCCGCAATCGTGAGATTGCGGGCCATTTTTCGTGGCCGGCGCCTTGCCAGAAGGCGCCTTGACGAAGCGCGTCTTAGCCTTCGAGCACCGGATTACGCGTGCGCAGATACTCGGCGAAGTCCTCGCCCACTTCCGGGTGGCGCATCGCGAATTCCACGGTCGCCTTCAGGTAGCCGAGCTTGCTGCCGCAATCGAAGCGTGTGCCGTGATACTTGTACGCGAGCACCTGCTCGTCGGCGAGCAGCGACTGGATGGCGTCGGTGAGCTGCAGCTCGCCGCCCGCACCGGGCTTGAGCGCGCGCAGATGCTCGAAAATGCGCGGCTTGAGCACGTAGCGGCCCACCACGCCGAGGTTCGACGGCGCGACTTCGGGCGCCGGCTTTTCGACGATGCCCGAGAGCTTGACGATTGCGTCTTCCCACTCCTTGCCGTCGACGATGCCGTACGAACGCGTCTCCGAGGGCGGGATCTCTTCCACGCCGAGCACCGAGCTATGGTAGTGGTCGAACACGTCGACCATCTGCTTCATGACGGGCGGCGTGCCGTAGAGCAGGTCGTCGGCGAGAATCACGGCGAACGGGTTGTCGCCCACGAGCTTTTCCGCGCACAGCACGGCGTGGCCCAGACCCAATGCTTCTGGCTGGCGCACGTAGAAGCAGTCGACGTTGTTCGGCTTGATGTTGCGCACCAGCTCGAGCAGCTTGGCCTTGCCGCGCGCCTCGAGCTCGGCCTCGATCTCATAGGATTTGTCGAAATGGTCTTCGATCGCGCGCTTGCTGCGGCCCGTCACGAAGATCATCTCGGTGATGCCAGCCGCGACGGCCTCCTCGACCGCGTACTGGATCAGCGGCTTGTCGACGACCGGCAGCATTTCCTTCGGGCTCGCCTTGGTGGCGGGAAGGAAGCGCGTGCCGAGGCCCGCCACCGGGAATACCGCTTTAGTAACTTTTAGCATGTCTATGGTCCTGGTTCTGGTGAGCTCCGGCGCCGTGCGCGCCGCCAGAGCTCACCTTAGCCGATTCAGGCAGGCAACCGCGCGAGTTGCGCGGTCAGCTTGCCCAGCGTTGCCTGAAATTCTGCCAGCCTCTTCTGCTCTTGCTCAACCACCGCAGGCGGGGCTTTTGCTACAAAACTGTCATTTCCTAGCTTGGCATTGCACTTCGTCACTTCGTTCGTCAGTCGCGCAATCTCCTTCGAGAGACGTTCGCGCTCGGCTGCCACGTCGATCTCGACCTTCAGCACGAGCTTGTCTGTCCCTACGATAGCAACCGGCGCGCCCGCCGAGGCGGCGTCCAGCGTGGCCTCGTCGGCGATGATCTGGACCTCCGAGAGCTTCGCGAGCGCCTGCGCATAGGGCGCGAACGACGCGAGACGCTCCGCGTTGCCCGTGACCAGCAGCGGCACCTTGGTGGCGGGCGAGAGGCCCATCTCGCCACGCAGGTTGCGGCACGCGTCGATCACGGCCTTCAGATCCGCGGCCCATTGCTCGGCGGCTTCGTCGATCTTCTTCGGCTCGGCCAGCGGGTAGCGCTGCATCATGATCGATGCCTCGCCCTCGGCCGCGCCTTCGGGGTACGCGTCGGTGAGCGGCGCCACCTTCTGCCACAGCGCTTCGGTGATGAACGGAATCACCGGATGCGCGAGGCGCAGCACCGTCTCCAGCACGCGCAAAAGCGTGCGCCGCGTGGCGCGCTGCTGCTCGGGCGTGCCGGTCTGGATCTGAACCTTCGCGAGCTCCAGGTACCAGTCACAGTATTCGTCCCAGACGAACTTGTATATGGCGTTGGCCACGTTGTCGAAGCGATAGTCGGCGAAACCCTTCGCGACCTCGGCTTCCACGCGCTGGAGCAGCGAGACGATCCAGCGGTCGGCCTGCGAGAAGTGCGTGTAGCCGCCCGGTTCGCAATCGCCCGGCGCGCAGGGGCCCGGCTTGGAAAAGCCGCAGTCGTGGCCTTCGCAGTTCATCAGCACGAAGCGCGTGGCGTTCCAGAGCTTGTTGCAGAAGTTGCGATAGCCCTCGCAGCGCGCGAGGTCGAAGTTCACGTTGCGGCCGAGCGTGGCCATCGAGGCCATCGTGAAGCGCAGCGCATCGGTGCCGAAGGCCGGAATGCCGTTCGGGAACTCCTTGCGCGTCTTCTTCTCGATGGTCGCGGCCTGCCTGGGATTCATGAGGCCCGTGGTGCGCTTGGCGACCAGCGCCTCGAGCTCGATGCCGTCGACGATGTCGATCGGGTCGAGCGTATTGCCCTTGCTCTTCGACATCTTCTGGCCTTCGGCGTCGCGCACGAGGCCGTGCACGTAGACGGTGTCGAACGGCACCTTGCCGGTGAAGTGCGTGGTCATCATGACCATGCGCGCCACCCAGAAGAAGATGATGTCGAAGCCCGTCACCAGCACGGAAGACGGCAGGAAGGCCTTCAGTTCAGGCGTCTCCTCTGGCCAGCCGAGCGACGAGAACGGCACGAGCGCCGACGAGAACCACGTGTCGAGCACGTCCTCGTCGCGCTTGAGCGCGCCCTGGTAGCCCTTCGCGTCGGCCTGCGCGCGCGCTTCTTCCTCGCTCTTGGCGACGAAGATTTCGCCGTTCTCGCCGTACCAGGCCGGAATCTGATGGCCCCACCAGAGCTGGCGCGAGATGCACCAGTCCTGGATGTTTTCGAGCCACTGGTAGTAGGTCGTGGTCCAGTTCTCGGGCACGAACTTGATCTGGCCGCTGCGCACCACGTCGAGCGAGGTTTCGGTGATCGACTTGCCGGGGTTGAACGTGCCTTCGGGCGCGGGCTTGGTCATCGCCACGAACCACTGGTCGGTCAGCATCGGCTCGATCACGACGCCCGTGCGGTCGCCGCGCGGCACCATGAGCTTGTGCGGCTGCACCGATTCGAGCAGGCCCAGCGCCTCGAAGTCGGCGACCACCTGCTTGCGCGCGTCGAAGCGATCGAGGCCGCGGTACTTCTCGGGCGCGTTCTCGTTGATCTTCGCGTCGAGCGTGAGGATCTCGATCATCGGCAGGCCGTGGCGCTGGCCCACCTGGTAGTCGTTGAAGTCGTGCGCGGGCGTGACCTTCACGACGCCCGTGCCGAACTCGCGGTCCACGTATTCGTCGGCGATGATGGGGATCTCGCGGTCGGTCAGCGGCAGCTTCACCATCTTGCCGATCAGGTGCGCGTAGCGCTCGTCTTCGGGATGGACCATGACGGCCGTGTCGCCGAGCATGGTTTCCGGGCGCGTGGTCGCGACCGTGAGGTGGCCCGAGCCGTCGGCGAGCGGGTAGCGCAGGTGCCAGAGGTTGCCGTTTTCTTCTTCGCTCGCCACTTCGAGGTCAGAGACCGCGGTGAGCAGCACCGGGTCCCAGTTCACGAGGCGCTTGCCGCGGTAGATCAGGCCCTGTTCGTAGAGGCGCACGAACACATCGCGCACGGCGGCCGACATCTTGTCGTCCATCGTGAAGTATTCGCGCGACCAGTCGATCGAGGCGCCCAGGCGGCGCACCTGGCCCGTGATGGTCGAGCCCGATTGCTGTTTCCATTCCCATACGCGTTCGACGAACTTCTCGCGGCCGAGGTCGTGGCGCGAGATCTTCTGCGCGTCGAGCTGGCGCTCCACGACGATCTGCGTGGCGATGCCCGCGTGGTCGGTGCCCGGCACCCACAGGGTGTTTTCGCCGAGCATGCGGTGGTAGCGCGTCAGGCCGTCCATGATGGTCTGGTTGAACGCGTGTCCCATGTGCAGCGTGCCCGTGACGTTGGGCGGCGGCAACTGGATCGAGAAGTTGGCGCGGCCGGGCGTGAGGGGCGCGGCGGCATAGCCGCGGCGCTCCCATTCGGGGCCCCAATGGGCTTCGATCGTCTGCGGCTCGAAGCTTTTCGCTAGCGTGCTGTCGCTCATGGGTGGAATCTGCCGAAAAAAGATGCTGAAAACCTTCGATTATAAGGGGAAGCGTCGCCGGGCCGGGCGCCCGGACCGGATGGAGCGGGTCGCGAGGCGCTCGCCGGCCGTCAGCGCAAAATGATGTACAGGTATCGCATCGGCGTTTTTCCTTCCCGTAACTTCCTCTCTGTCCCGGCTTTCGCGTAGCGGCCTCCAGGGCTGTGGCACCGGACGCCCGCGGAACTGCCTCGTTGCGTTTGCAGGCAGCTTTCACGGGACCGGTCCATCGCGAAGGGCGCGCGCGTTGCGCAGCGGCGTTGCCGACTGCGCGTGCGCGGCCAGTTATGGCTGGCTTTCCGGACAACCCGGCCAGACGGGTCCTCTGGTTTTGAGTCTGAAGGATAGTCATGCGAAAAATCGACAGAGAAGAAATGAAATCGGTGGCGGGCGGTTGCGGCATCCTCTCCTGCGGCCTCCAGTCGTTGCTCGATTGGCCAACGGGTGCGCAGGACGGCACCGGCGGCAACGGCAGCACCACAGGCGGCAACCCCGGTGGCGAGATTGGCGGGCGCCTGGGGCGCGGGCTCGGCGGTGCGTTGGCGGGGCCGCTCGGGGCCGCGATTCTGGGCGGCGCGGGCGGCGGGGCGGGCGGCCTCGCGAGCGGTCTGATCAACGCCGCTACGGGAAATCTAGCCGGGGGTTCGCCCGCAGCTTCGGGGGCGGACGGCGGCGCAGGTTCGGCTTCCATCCCGGGCGCGCTGGCCGGCGGCGCAGGTTTGCCGCCCGGCATGCCGCCGCCTTCGCCCGGCATGCCGCCGCCGCCGCCCGATGCTGGCGGCGATATGGCCGGCGGTTACGCATTGGCAGGCGCATCCACGGGGAATTTCAGCGCTGGCGGTTCAGCGAACGATAACGCTGGCGGTCCGGCGAACTACAACAACAGCGCTAGCTACAGCTACAGCAATCCGGCCGGACTCTTCAGCCAGACGAGCTACTCAAATTCGGGCGCGGTCGCGCCCTCCGGTGGCTACAGTAGCGAGGCTGATGCCAGCAATAGCCTCAATGCGCTGACCGGCGAGCAATCGTCGAGCCAAAGCAGCAGCTTCAGCAGCTACGGCAGCATGGCGTAGGCCGCCTGCGCGGAGTGACTGACGTGGCGGAGCGGGGCGTTACCGCTCGCGCCGCCCGTCATGCCCCTCGGGACACCGGGCATTCGCCGGCGTCCCGGGGCCCGAAGCGCCTTGCAGGGTTGCGAGCCATGCCCATCTATAATGGCGGTCTACTCTGAAGCCCGCTGCCCTCATGCCCGAACTGCTCGCGAACCTGAACCCCGAACAACACGCCGCCGTCACGTTGCCGAACGAACCGGCGCTCATTCTGGCCGGGGCCGGCAGCGGCAAGACGCGCGTGCTCATCACGCGCATCGCGTGGCTGATCCAGCAGGGCCTCGCCTCGCCGATGACGATCCTCGCCGTGACCTTCACGAACAAGGCCGCGCGCGAAATGATGAGCCGCCTGCAGGCGATGATGCCCATCGACACGCGCGGCATGTGGATCGGCACCTTCCACGGCCTGTGCAACCGCATGCTGCGCGCGCATTACCGCGACGCGGGCCTGCCGCAGACCTTCCAGATCCTCGACACGGCCGACCAGCTTTCGGCCATCAAGCGTCTGATGAAGGGCCTGAACATCGACGACGAAAAGTATCCGCCGAAGAACCTCCAGTACTTCATCAACAACGCGAAGGAGCAGGGCCTGCGGCCGAAGGACGTCGACGTCACGGACAACTTCAACCGCAAGTTCGTCGAGCTCTACGAAGCCTATGACCAGCAGTGCCAGCGCGAAGGCGTGGTCGATTTCGCCGAGCTGCTGCTGCGCTGCTACGAACTGCTCGCGCATAACCCGCCGCTGCGGGCGCACTATCAGGCGCGCTTTCGCGACATCCTCGTCGACGAGTTCCAGGACACCAACAAGCTCCAGTACGCGTGGCTCAAGCTGCTCGCGGGGCCCGGCAACGCGATCTTCGCCGTGGGCGACGACGACCAGTCGATCTATGCGTTCCGCGGCGCGAACGTCGGCAACATGCGCGACTTCGAAGAGGAATTCCGCGTCAAGCATCTGATCAAGCTCGAGCAGAACTATCGTTCGCACGGCCATATTCTCGATGCCGCGAACTATCTGATCGCGCACAACTCGCGGCGCCTCGGCAAGAACCTGCGCACCGACGCGGGCCACGGCGAGCCGGTGCGCGTCTACGAGGCCGCGACCGACTCGCAGGAAGCGGGCTGGATCGTCGAGGAGGTGCGCGCGCTCATCAATCAGGGCCTCGCGCGCAACGAGATCGCCATTCTCTACCGCAGCAACGCGCAGTCGCGCACGATCGAGCACACGCTCGTGAACGCGGGCGTGCCGTACAAGGTCTATGGCGGCCTGCGCTTCTTCGAGCGCCAGGAAGTGAAGCACGCGCTCGCGTATCTGCGCCTGATCGACAACCCGAACGACGACACCGCGTTCGCGCGCGTCGTGAACTTCCCGACGCGCGGCATTGGCGCGCGCTCGATCGAGCAGCTCGCCGACGCCGCGCGCCTCTACAACTGCTCGATGGCGGCGGCGATTCCCTACGTCACGGGCAAGGCGGGCACGAGTCTCGGCTCGTTCGCGAATCTCGTCGCGAAGATGCGCGTCGACACCGCGCAGATGAGCCTGCCCGAAACCGTCGAGTACACGGTGCGCATGAGCGGTCTGGCCGAGTTCTACCAGAATGAGCGCGAAGGCCAGGACCGTCTGGAGAACTTGCAGGAACTCGTGACCGCGGCCACGGCGTTCGTGAGCGAGGAAGGCTACGGCATGGACACGCCCGCGCGCTCGATTCCGCTGCGCCCCGGCGCGAGCAAGGCGCCCGAGATCGTCTCGCAGGACGGCGAGATCGAAGTGCTCGAGGCGCCCGCGATCACGGATCCCGCGCAGAACCCCGACCTCATGACGCCGCTCGCGGGCTTTCTCTCGCACGCGTCGCTCGAAGCCGGCGACAACCAGGCGCAGGCGGGTCAGGACGCCGTGCAGCTGATGACCGTGCACGCGGCGAAGGGCCTCGAATTCACGGCGGTGTTCATTACCGGTCTCGAAGAGGGGCTGTTCCCGCACGAGAACAGCGCGATGGAGGCCGATGGCCTCGAAGAAGAGCGCCGCCTGATGTACGTGGCGATCACGCGCGCGAAGGAGCGGCTCTATATCTCGTTCGCGCAGAGCCGCCTGCTGCATGGCCAGACGCGCTACAACGTGCGCTCGCGCTTCTTCGACGAGCTGCCGCAGGAGTCGCTCAAGTGGCTCACGCCGAAGGTCGAGGCGGGCGCGCGCTGGGGCGGGCGCTCGGACAACGCCGGCTGGGGCCGCGACTGGTTCTCGCGTCCGGGCGGAGGCAGTGCCGGCGGCCGCGAGCGCGACGCCTATATCGCGGACAAGAGCCCGGCGCCCGCGTTCGCCAACGAGCAGCGCGCGGCCGAGACGGGTTTCCGCGTGGGCCAGGCCGTGTTCCACACGAAGTTCGGCGAAGGCACGATCACGGCGCTCGAAGGCAGCGGCGCCGACGCCAAGGCGCAGGTGCGCTTCAAGCGCCACGGCGAGAAGTGGCTCGCGCTGGCCGTGGCGAAGCTGCAGGCGGTCGAGTGAGCGCCGTGGCGCCTGGCACGAATCGACTTGACCCCTCGGCGTAATCTTCGACGCAATCCTTCGGCGTAATCCTTCGCAATCCGGCAGGCCATTGAAGCCATGAACTCCTCGTCCCCGCAGTCCAGCCCCGCCGCGGCGCGCCCGCTTGGCGTGCTCGCCGCGCTTCCCCAGGAACTCGGCGACCTGATCGCCACGATGCAGGCCGAGTCGGGTGTGCTCACGCGCACGCTCGGGCGGCGCGACTATCACCTCGGCACCGTGCACGGCGCGCCCTGCGTGGTGACGCTCGCGCGCGTGGGCAAGGTGGCCGCGGCGGCCACGGCCAGCGCGCTGATCCACGTATTCGACGTGGACGCCGTGGTCTTCACGGGCGTCGCGGGCGGCGTGGGACCTGACGTGCATGTCGGCGACGTGGTGGTCGGCGAGACGCTGCTCCAGCACGACATGAACGCCGAGCCGCTGTTCCCGCGCCACGAAATCCCGCTGCTCGCGCGCTCGCGCTTCGACGCCGACCATGCGCTGGCCGCCGCGCTGGCGGCCGCGTGCGAGCGCTTCATCGCCGAGGAGAGCGCGGCGCTGGCCGCGCGCTTTGGCGCCGCGCTGCCGCGCTTCGAAACGGCGCTGCCGCGCGTGCATCGCGGGCTCGTGATCAGCGGCGACCAGTTCGTGGCGAGCGCCGCGGCCGTGGGCGCGCTGCGCGCGGCCTTGCCCGACGCGCTCGCCGTGGAAATGGAAGGCGCCGCCATCGCCCAGGTCTGTCACGAGTACGACGTGCCGTGCGCCGTGGTGCGCACCATCTCCGATACCGCCGACGAGCATGCGAGCACCTCGTTCTCGTCGTTCCTCACCGAGATCGCCGGCACGTATTCGACTGGCATTCTGCGGCGCTTTCTCGCGTCGTACACCCCGGCGGGGCGCTGAGCGGAGCGGATCCCGGCGGGCCGCAGTCAACCCGTGGGCGCGGGTTAACAATGACTGTGAAATTATTTATATCTAAAGTAATCTGGCGCGAACTGTTCAACCGCCATTGACCGACCGCGCCTGAAAGTCCGCGCCCGCGCCTTAGACCCCCCTATAAGGCATGGTGAGATGCCGGCCGGGAAGGCGCCGTGCCCGCCCATGTCCGATGCCCGTTCCATCCCCGCGCGCACGACGCGCGCCGTCCTGCTCGTCTGCGGCCTGTCCGTCCTCTTCGAAGGCTACGACGTCGGCAGCCTCGGCGCGGTGCTGCCCGCGCTCGCCGCCGACCGCCACTGGAGCCTCACGCCGATGCAGCTCGGCGCGCTCGGCAGCTACGCGCTCGCTGGCATGTTCTTCGGCGGCATGGCGATCGGCACGCTCGGCGACCTGCTCGGGCGGCGGCGCATGCTGCTGGCCTGCGTCGCGCTGTTTTCGCTCACCATGGCCGGCGCCGCGCTCGCGCCCACGCCGTTCTGGTTCGGCGTGTGCCGCTTCTTGGGCGGCTTGGGCCTCGGCGGCGTGATTCCGGTGGCCGCCGCGCTCACCATCGAGTATTCGCCGCCGGCGCGCCGCAGCGTCAACTACGGGATGATGTATTCGGGCTACTCGCTCGGCATTCTTTGCGCCGCGCTCGTGTCGATGGTGCTCCTGCCCGTGTGGGGCTGGCGCGGCGTGATGGCCGTGGGCGCGCTGCCGCTGCTCGCGCTGGTGCCCATGGCGCGCGTGCTGCCCGAATCGCTCGACTATCTGGCCGCGCGCGGACGCCTGGCCGAGGCGAGGGCGCTCGCCGCGCGGCTCGGCGTGACGGGCGAGCTTGCCGAACGTCCTGTTAAGCAAGACGCCGCATCGCACGCGCGGGCCAGCCTGAGCGACGTCGTGGCGGCGATCTTCGCGCGGCGCCGCCTGCGCGCGACGGCCTGCTTCTGGGTCGCGCTGTTCTG
Source organism: Paraburkholderia sp. J63 (assembly GCF_905220245.1). NCBI lineage: Bacteria > Pseudomonadati > Pseudomonadota > Betaproteobacteria > Burkholderiales > Burkholderiaceae > Paraburkholderia > Paraburkholderia sp. J63. Next base: position 53,123 of record NZ_CAJMZF010000041.1, read on the forward strand.
CGGCATGTTGCTCGTGTACGGCCTCAACACCTGGCTGCCGATGATCATGCGCAAGCAGGGCTACGACCTCGGTTCGAGCCTCGCCTTCCTGCTCGTGTTCAGCCTGACTTCGGCCTGCGGCGGCGTGGTGCTCGGCAAGCTCGCCGACCGCTTCGGCGTGCGCGCGACGGTCGCGCTCGCCTACGCCATCGGCGCGCTCGCGATCGCCGCGCTGATGACCCGCAATGCGCTCTTTGCGAGCTATGCGCTCGTGGCGCTCGCCGGCATCGGCAGCATCTCCGCTTCGCTGATCCTGACCGGGCACCTGACGCACTTCTATCCGGCCCATGCACGCGGCGCGGCGACGGGCTGGGCGCTGTCCTTCGCGCGCTTCGGGGCGGTGTGCGGGCCGCTCATGGGCGGCTATATCGCGAGCGTCGGCGCGAACTGGTCGTGGAATTTCGTGGCCTTCGCGGCGACGGGGCTCGTGGCGGCGCTGGCGGTCGCGGCATTGCCCTCGCGTGCGCGCGTGGAGGCGGGCGAGGGCGGGGAGGCGGCAGGCGACGGTGCTCGGGCGCGAGGCGCCGCCGATCGCGGCGCGCAGCTTTCCTGAGGCTTGTTCGAAGCGGCGGTCGATGGCCTCAGCCGCGCGGGCGCAACCTGACCGAATGTCTCCCGTCGATTAGCGTCGTTTGATTTCGCTTGGCTGGGGTTGCTTGACGTTTCCGGGCGTCGCTTAAAGTCGACCAACCTCGCTTGGCGCCGCCCCGCGCGCCGTCACCTCACGCCTTCCCGGCCAACGCCACCGCCTCGCGGATCTGCTGCAGCGCCGCGGCGTCCTCGATGGTCGGCAACTCGCCCGGCTCGCGCCCCTCGGCGAGCGCCGCGATCGCGCGGCGCAGGAGCTTGCCCGAGCGCGTCTTCGGCAGCATCGAGACGAAGTGCACGCGCGCGGGCCGCCCGATCGCGCCGAGCTGGCGGTCCACGGTGGCCGCGAGCGCGGCGGCGAGCTTTTCCGCCGCGGCGGGGTCGGCCGCCGCGGCCGCATCGCGGAGCACCACGAATGCGAGGGCGGCCTGGCCCTTGACCGCGTCGTTCACGCCCACCACGGCCACTTCCGCGACCGCCGCGTGCGACGAGATCGCCTCTTCGATCTCGCGCGTGCCGAGCCGGTGGCCCGCCACGTTGATGACGTCGTCGGTGCGGCCGAGGATCGTCACATAGCCGTTCTCGTCCTGTACGCCCCAGTCGAAGGTCGAATAGACCTCGTGGCCCGGCACGCTCTCCCAGTAGGTCTTCACGAAACGCGCGTCGTCGCCCCAGACGGTCTGCATGCAGCCCGGCGGCAGCGGATAGCCAAGCGTGATCACGCCTTTTTCGCCTTGCGCGCAGGGCTCGCCCGTATGCTCGTTGCGCAGCACGAGATCGTAGCCGTAGCAGGGCACGCCCGGCGAGCCGACCTTCTGCGGCAGCGCCTCCACGCCGGACTGGATCGCGAGCATCGGCCAGCCGGTCTCGGTCTGCCAGTAGTTGTCGACGACCTTCTTGCCGAGCGCATCGGCGATCCAGACGGCCGTGGGCTCGTCGAGCGGCTCACCCGCGAGAAACAGCGTGCGCAGGCTCGAGAGATCGGCCGCGCGCAGCAGCGCCGGGTCCTGCTTCTTGAGCACGCGAATCGCGGTGGGGGCCGTGAACATGAGGTTGATGCGGTGCTGCTCGACGAGGCGCCACCAGATGCCGCCATCGGGCCGGACGGGCGTGCCCTCGTACATCACCGTGGTCATGCCCGCGAGGAGCGGCGCATAGATGATGTAGCTGTGGCCCACGACCCAGCCGATATCGGACGCCGTGAACAGCGTGTCGCCCGCGCGGCCCTCGAAGATGTATTCCATCGAGGCGGCGAGCGCCACGGCATAGCCGCCCACGTCGCGCTGCACGCCCTTCGGTTTGCCGGTCGTGCCCGAGGTGTAGAGCACATACGAGGGCTCGTTCGATTCGAGCCATTCGCAAGGGATCTGCGCTTCGTAATGCTGCTCGCGCAACGGTTCGTAGTCGACCCGGTACGGCGCGTTCAGGCGTTCGGGCGCAAGCTGCCGGTCGATCATCAGCACGTGCGGTGGCGCATGTTCGGCGCGCGCCATGGCCTCGTCGACGAGCGGCGTGTAGTCGATCACCTTGCCGCCGCGCGCGCCGGCGTCGGCGGAGACGAGCAGCGCGGGTTTTGCGTCGTCGATGCGCGCGGCGAGGCTCGGCGCCGCGAAGCCGCCGAACACGACCGAGTGAATCGCGCCAAGACGCGCGCAGGCGAGCACCGCGAACACGGCCTCGGGAATCATCGGCAAATAGATCAGCACGCGGTCGCCGCGCTTCACGCCGAGCGAGCGCATCACGGCGGCCATGCGGTTCACTTCGGCGTGCAGATCGGCATAGGTGTAGCGGCGCTCGATGCCGGTTTCGGTCGAGACGTAGACGAGTGCGTTCTGGTGTGCGCGCGTCGCGAGGTGGCGGTCGACGGCGTTGAAGCACAGGTTCGTGCGCCCGCCCGCGAACCAGCGCGCGAAGGGCGGATTCGAGCGGTCGAGCACCTCGGTGAACGGCGTCTCCCAATGGATGCGCGCGGCTTCGCGGCGCCAGAAGTCTTCAGGTCGATCGATCGACTCGCGGTGGAACTCGCGGTAACGGCCCATGACGTCCATCCTCCCGTGCGGTGTGGCGGTTTCTGCACGTTGCGCAGGCCCGCGTGGCGGCCGGATCCGGCTCTGAAGGGTCGAGGATAGTGCAGCGCAATGGGCGCGGGCAACGCGGGTTCACCACTATGCGGCGGGGGGCCGCCGCGTCAGGCTTTCAGGCGCGCGGGCGCATCAGGCGTGCGGGACGTCCGTGCGCGATCCGGAGCGCACCGTGGCGGGATCCCCGGCGTCGGACTGCGCGAGCGGCCGCGGCTGCGCATGCCAGCGCCGCAGCCAGCGGCACGCGATCGCGATGGCCGGGTCGAGCTGCGCGCTCACCGCAGGACCGAGGCCGGTGCCGTAATCGTCGCGCGCGAGCGGCTGCACGCCGATCAGCACGAGCTCGCGCGGATAGTGGCCTTTGAGCTGGGCGCACGCGAGCGCGTCGGCGAGGTCCATCTGATGCAGACTCACGGGACGCGTATGCAGATGCTGGGCGGCCGCGTCGCCTTCGCGCACGCACAGCGTGCCGGGCGCGCGGCCGAAGTCGGCCGCGTTGAAGACGATCATGCGTTGCGCCGACTCCACGAGGGGCAGCAGCGCGAGCCCCTGCGTGCCGCCCGCCACGAACTCCACATGCGATGCACAGCACCAGCCGGCCATGAGCCGCTCGATGGCGCGCATGCCGAATCCCGCGTCGCCCCATTGCACATTGCCGATTCCCAGCACGACGATGCGCGGCGGCGCGGCGGTGCGGACCGCGGCTTGGGTCGGCGCCGCGAGGAGGGAGCGCGCGAAGATAAATGGAACGTGTTCGTAGAGAAAGCTCACGCGAATCACTTTGCGAAGGACACAAAACTCAGAATACTCTTAGCTGTTGCGCGTTTTTGTGTTGAGGCGTGTCAAGGTAGTAGGAATTTGTCGGTATCCCGGGATAGTTTTTGCAGGTCCGGGCGATTCGCTGTCAGACGATGCCTGGTAGAGGGTTAAAAATCTCAAGCAATGTTCAGGCGAGCCAATGAAAAAGAGCGCACGAGTGCGCTCTTTTTCGTCATGTTCCATCGCCCTTATGCGATTTTCATAGCGCTCTCACGCACCGGGCTTCACGACCACGGTGCAGGTCGTGCCCGCGGAAAGGATCATGCCGTCGGGCACCTTGTCGATGTGGATGCGCACCGGCACGCGCTGTGCAAGGCGCACCCAGTTGAAGGTCGGGTTCACGTCGGCGAGCAGCTCGCGGCTTTGCGGATTGTCGCGGTCGTAGATGCCGCGCGAGATGCTTTCCACATGGCCTTCGAGCGTGCCGCCGCTCATCAGCTTGATGTCGGCCTTGTTGCCCACCTTCACGCGCGGCAGCTTGGTTTCCTCGAAGTAGCCGTAGACCCAGAACGAGTGGCTGTCCACCACGGCGAGCTTGGCCTGGCCCGAGGTCGCGTAGTCGCCCTGGAACACCTGCAGGTTGGTGATGTAGCCATCCACCGGCGAGATCACGCGTGTGCGCTCGAGGTTAAGCTTCGCGGCGTCGAGCGCGGCTGTCGCCTGCTCGTACTGCGCCTGCGCCGAATTCGCGGTGTGCGAGGCGTTTTCGCGGCTTTCCTGCGAGACGACCTGGCTGTCCATGTCGGCGCGGCGGCGGGCGTCGTCCTGCCTCATGGTCAGCTCGGCCTTGCGCGCGGCCACGGCGGCCTGCGCCTGCTCCACGGCGATCTGGTAGTGCGACGGGTCGATCTGCATCAGCAGGTCGCCCTTGTGCACGAACTGGTTGTCATGCACGGGCAGCTCGACCACGGCGCCCGAGACGTCGGGCGCGATGTTCACCACTTCGGCGCGCACGCGGCCGTCGCGTGTCCACGGCTCGTCCATGTAGTGCACCCACAGGACGCGCCCGACCAGGATGGCGACGATGAAGATGATGGCCGTCGCGATAAAGCCAATGATGTTTCGGATAGTCATGATTCGTTTGAATCCGGTTCAGCGTTTTTCGGTGCGTTTTTCAGCGTGGCGCGGTTTTCAGCGCGCTTTTTCCGTCGCGCTTTTCATCGCGGTTTTCATCGATAGACGGCGAGCCCCAGCACGCAGCACACGACCACGAGCAGGCTCACGCGAAAGAGCGACGGGTGCCAGACGATCCGGTAGAGCCCGGTTCGGGCCAGCACGGAATCGACGAGCCAGGTGAGCGCCGCGCCCAGGATGAAGAGCAGCACGATCGCGGGAATGTAGGCGTCGAGAAATGCAACGTCACGCGGCATGATTCGCTCCTTGCGGGTTGCCGGGAGGGTTGTCCGCATCGCGGCGCGCATCCGCATACGGCGCGAACGGCGATTGCGGATCGATGAGCGCGGTGCGGATGAAATGCAGATGGCTCAGGATGCGCTGGAGCCGATGGCGCGTGTCGCGCGGCGCGTCTTCGCGCACGATCTGTTCGAGCACGCCGTGGCAGGCCGCGATGGCGGCCCGCGTCGTGGCGAGCGCGGTGGCGTAGCGGTTGGCGTCGGGGCGCGCGAACAGCGCGCTCACGGCCTTGAGCGTGGCCGCGGTGGTGTCGCGCCACGGCGCGCGCGCCGCGAGCGGGTCGGCCGCGCGCGCAGCCGCGGCGGGCTGTGCCGAAGATTGCGCGGCGGCTTGCGCCGATGCCGCGCCAAGCTCCTCGCGCAGATCGATCGCGGCATTGCCGATCTCTAGCGTCGCGAACATCCAGCGCAGCGTGTCGTGGCGGAACGCTTCGTCGCTGCCGGCGAGCGCGTGCAGCTGGAACATCAGGTCGCGCGCGCCGCTCTCGAAGCGGTTGCGCAGGCGCGCCAGCCCGCTCGCGCCGATCCAGCGCGCGCGGCACGCATGCACGGCCTGGCCGCGCAGATTGGCGACGAGGCGCTTTCTCAGCCACGGCGTGGAGGGCGGCAGGAACACGGCGAACGCGAGCGCCGTGACGATCATCGACAAGACGAGCGCGAGCGCGTCGTTCATGTAGCCGACCGGGTTGTACTGCACGACATTGTCGGGGCCCGCGAGGAAGCACAGGAAGATGCAGTAGCCCATGCCGTAGCCCATGTACGCCGGGCGGGTCGTGAGGAACACGCCGAAGGCGAGCGCGGGCGCGAGCGCGACGCACAGCATCGGGAAGCCGTCGATGTGCGGAAACACGCCGAAGGTCAGGAGCATGCCGACCACGGACGCGAGCATCGTGCCGCCCGCCATCTGGCTCGACATGCGCGCGGGCTGCGGCGACGCGGAGGCCAGCGCGCAAGTGGCCGCGGCGGTGAGCACGAGATTCGTGCCGCTCGGCCAGGCGGTGGCGATCCAGAACGCGGCGAGCAGCCCCATGACGATGGCCGCGCGCAGGCCCGCCACGCCGGCCGCCACGAGATTGGTCTTCGGGACGTAGCGCGCGATCCACTTTTCGCGCGAGTGCGTATCGACCGCGAGCGAGGCGTAGGTCGCCGTGTACTCGTTCATCTCGTGCACGAAGCGGTAGAAGAGCTCGGTGGCCGTGTCGAAGTCGAGCAGGCGCGCGGCACGCGTGTCCGCGCGCTTGCCTTGCTGGTCGAGATCGGCTTCGAGCTGCGCGCGCGTTTCGCGCACGCGCCTCGGCAGCGTCGCGCGATAGTCGTCGAGCTGCTTCGCCACGTGCACCGCGTCGGCGGCCGTGAGCACCGGTTCGCCGGCCTTGTCGAAGAGCGGCGCGATCTCGCGGAAGTACGGCTCGAGCGCGTCGACGGTGACCGTGGAGCCGCTGTCGCGCAGGCGGTTCATGAGCTGATGCAGCGCGTGAAAGCGCGTCGAGACGGCCATGAACTCGGTGTTCAGGCGCGCGAGGCGTCCCGCGCGCATGCGCGAGTCGGGCGACTCGAACACGGCCGTGCTGCGGCTTGCCTCGAAGCCGACGATGTCGGCGACGAAGCGCGCGTGGGTGGCTTCGATCTGCGAACGTTCGACGCGGCCGGCCAGCGACGCCGACACATAGTCGACGAACGACGAGAAGCGGCGGCGCACCGTCGAGCGCAGCAGCTCGCCCGTGTATTGCGGAAACACCACGGCGCTCACGAAGCCCGAGGCGAGGATGCCGATCGAGATCTCGGCTACGCGCGTCATCGCCGACATGAACGCGCCGTCGGGATGCTGCGAGGCCGGAATGCCGATCAGCGCCGCGGTGTAGCCCGCGAGCACGAAGCCGTACGAGCGGAAGTTGCGGTTGCGCGCGGCGCCCGCGGTGCAGATGCCGACCCAGAGCGCCGTGCAGGCGATGAAAAGCTCGGGCTGCTGGGCGAACAGGCCGATCAGCGCGAGCATGACCACGAGGCCGACCAGCGTGCCGCAGATCCGGTAGAAGCTCTTCGCGAACACGGGGCCGCTTTGCGGCTGCATCACGATGAACACCGTGGTCATGGCGGTGCGCGGCGAGGGCAGGTCGAGCTTCATCGCCACGCCGAGCGCGATGAGCGCCGCGGCGATCGCCTTGAAGAGGTAGAGCCAGACGAGGCCGTCGGTGCGCGCCCAGTCGGCGAACGCCTGGAGAACGCGCGGGCCGCCCGGTTGCGCCGAGGTGGGAGAGGACGCTTGCATCTTCGCGGGCCTCAGTGCGCGGTGGCGCTGGCGGCGGCGCCTGCGCTTGCCGTTGCGCGGTCCGCAGCCGCTTGCGGTGCGCCTGTCGCGTCCGCATCGACTGCATCCACATCAGGCAGTTTCGGCGCGAGCAGCGCGGCGGGCGCGAGCGGCACGTCGCGCGTCTTCTTGCCGTGCGCGGGCAGTTGCTCGGCTTGCGTCGGTCCCGTCGCCGTCGGGCCGCTCGCCGGATCGATCATGCCGCCGCCCAGCGCCGCCACCAGCGTCGCGTGCGCGACGAGGCGCTCGGCCTGGATGTGCGCGACGCCTTCCTGGGCGCGCAGCAACTGCGTCTGCGCAATCAGCACGTTGACGTAGTCGGTGAGCCCGCGCCGGAAGCCCGCTTCCGAGAGGTCGTAGTTGCGCTGCGCGGCCGCGACCGAGCGATGCGCATCGTCCTCCTGGGTCGCGAGCGAGCGCATGCGCACGACCTGGTCGGCGATTTCCTTGAGCGACGTCACGAGCGTCTGGTTGTATTGCTCGACGGCGATGTCATAAGCGGCCGATTGCGCGCCGAGCTGCGCGCGCAGGCGCCCGCCGTCGAAGATCGGCAGCGAGAGCGCGGGGCCGCCCGCGTAGCTGCCGCTCATCGACTTGAGGAACTGGAACAGCGGACCGGCCGCCGCATAGCCGCCCATCGAGACGAGCAGATTGACGTTCGGGTAGAACTCGGCCTTCGCGACGTCGATGCCGCGCGCCTGCGCGGCGACGGTCCAGCGCGCCGCGACCACGTCGGGGCGATGGCCGATCAGCTCGGCCGGCAGCGCCGAGGGCAGGCCCGCGGGCGCGGCGAGCGAGAGCGCCGGGCGCTCGATCGACTCGCCCGCGCCGGGGCCTTTGCCCGCGAGCGCGGCGAGCTGGTTCTTGCCGAGCGCGATGTTTTCTTCGAGCGCGTCGATCTGGCGCTCGTATTCGGGCAGCGGCGTCTCGGCCTGGCTCACTTCGAGCTGGGTGCCGATGCCGCCCGCGAGGCGCTTTTGCGCGAGCGTCAGAATCTTCTGCTGCTCAGCGAGCGTTTGTCTGGCGATGTCGAGCAGCGCGTAATTCATCGAAAGGTCGATGTACGCGCGCGTGACGTTCACTTCGAGCTCGAGCTGCGCGGCGCGCGCGTCGGCGGCCGTGGCGTGCGCCATGTCGAGCGCGCGCTCGGCGTTGTTCTTGTCCTCGCCCCAGAGATCGAGGTGGTACGAGAGACCGAGCGTGGCCGTGTTGTTCCACGTGTTCGCGCCGGCGAGTGGGCCCGGTCCGTAGTAGACGTTATCGGCCCAGTGCTGGCGCTGCACGGACATGCTGCCGTTGATTTGGGGCAGGAGCCCCGCTTGTGCCACGCCCGCCATCGAGCGCGCTTCGCGCACGCGCGCCTGCGCGGCCGCGAGCGACGGATTGCCCGCGATCGAGGCTTCGATCCAGGCGTTCAGCTGCGGGTCGTTGTAGCCGCGCCACCAGTCGCTGGCGGGCCATTGGGCGTCGGTGCTGGCGGCGCGGATGGCCGAGCCGGCGTCCAGTTCGGACGCGTCCGTATGCTTCGCTTGCGGTGCGATGCCGCCGGTACTGGCGCAGCCCGCGATTATCAACGAGAACGTAAGAACCGTGAGTGCGGCTAGTCCTTTCGGTACCGGAGACTGCACGATTTACTCCTTTTCCATGCGTAGATTGACGTACCGCATTATATTTTTTGCTCGATTGGCGAATAACCAGTAAGGATGCAAGGCATTCTTACGCGATTTGAGACAATCGGCTTTGCGGGATGTGTAACAATTCGGCTGTCAGTGAGAGGATTGGATTGTTATGGACACGCTTCAGAACATGCGGGTATTCGTGCGGGTGGTCGAGGCCGGCAGCTTCACGGGCGCCGCCCAGTACCTGAATACGACGACGGCTTATGCGTCGCGCGCGGTCTCCGATCTGGAGGCTCATCTGCGCACGCGGCTCCTGAACCGCACGACGCGCCGCATCGCGCTCACCGAGGCCGGCGAACGCTATCTGCAGCGTTGCGAGCAGATCCTGGCCTATGTGGACCAGGCCGAAGCCGAGGCCGGCGACGCGCATGCGCGTCCCGCGGGCAAGCTCAAGGTCCACGCCATGACCAGCTTCGGCCAGCACTACGTGGTGCCGGCGGTGGGACAGTATCAGCAGCTTTATCCGGACGTGCACGTGGATCTCACGCTCGCGCAGCGCATGCCGGACATCCTCGACGAGGGCTACGACGTCGCGCTCGTGCTGGCCACCGATCTGCCGGATTCGGGCTTCGTCTCGCAACGCTTGGCGAGCGCGTTCAGCATCGTGTGCGCGTCGCCGGCGTACCTGGAGCGCAACGGCGTGCCGCAGACGCCGCGCGACCTCGAGAGTCATCGCTGTCTGCAGATGGTGACGCCGGTGTTTCCCTCGTCGCAGTGGCAGTTCACGGGCCCCGACGGACGCGACGAGACGGTCGACCTCGGCGCCGCCACGTTCCAGGTGAACGTGGCCGAAGCGCTCGCGGTCGCGGTGCGTGAGGGAATGGGCGTGGGGCTCCTGCCGATCTATTCGGCCATCAGCGGGCTGCGCAGCGGTGAGCTCGTATGGTTGCTGCCCGAGTACAAGTCGCAGGAGATGAATGTCTACGCGATGTATCCGTCGCGTCAGTATCTCGACGCGAAGATCCGCACGTGGGTCGAGCTGCTGCGCGAGAAGCTGCCCGCGACGCTGGCCGAAGACCAGGCCGAGCTGCGGCAGTTCGCGCGGACCTGAGAGCGAGGCAGAAACAGGACGGACGAGGGTAGATGAGGACAGCGTGGCGCGCGCTGTGACAGGCTGTTACAGCTTCGGGTTATGGCAACATTTCCTTACGCACGCGCACGCGGCGGCTTGGTAAGGTAGCGGAACTCAAACGTCAATCCGCCAGAACCCGAGGAAGTCCATGGATACGCATCTGATGATCGGCATCGCCGTGATGATGGGCCTGATCGGCATCGCCGCATCGCGCGACTTGCTGCGCATGCGCCGCGCACAGCTTCAGCCCGTTGCGCTGCGGGCGCGACGTAACGCCGATCGCGGCCCGGCCGACCGCACGCGCGGTCTGCGCTGATCGTCGCTGTCTGTTTTTCCTGCGCCGGCTCCCGGCGCACTCGTTGTGCCGCCCCGGCCGTTGTTAGCGGGCGGCGCGGCGCTCAGATCTCCACCACCTTGTCCCACGCGAAGGCCGGATTCTCGGGCCGGCCGGTGCGCCGGTCGCGATAGCCGCGCGGGTTGCAGACCACGCGCGTGCCGTCCACCGCGTAGTCGAAGCAGGTGTGCGTGTGGCCGTGCACCCAGAGCGTGGCGGGCGCGCCCACCAGCGCGCCGAGATCGCTCACGAATCCCGCCGATACCGGATCGTCCGCATAGCGCGCCGCGAGGCTCAGCCGATGCGGCGCATGATGCGTCACGACGATGGTCTTGCCCGCGAACGGCCTCGTCAGCTCCGCTTCGAGCCATGCCCGCGCGTGCGCGTGCAGCGCGAGCGAGTCCGCAGGCGTGAAATCGCGCGCGGCCGCCTCGGGGCTCGCGGGCCACGACACCTGGATCAGTCCGCGAAAGTCGAGCATCACGCGTTTTGCCGCCTCGATCGCGCCGTCGCGCGCGGCATCGTCGGCGCCGAAGAGCGCGAAATCGGCCCACAGCGTCGTGCCGAGCACCCGGAAGCGGCCCGCCGGATCGACGTAGGTCTCGTTGTTCAGGAAATGCACGTTCTCGAGCGTCGCGGCGGCGTCGCGCATGGCCGTTTCCAGTGCGCCGAGCTCGCCGTCGTAGTACTCGTGATTGCCGGGCACGTAGATCACGGGCACCTGCGGATCGAACGTCTCCGCGGCCCAGCGCAAGCCCAGCCCGTGATTGTGAATGTCGCCCGCGAGCACGACGAGGTCGGCCTGCGCGTGCGGGATCGTGTCGGGCTCGTCGTGTTCCAGATGCAGGTCGGATAGCACACGGACCTTCACTTCGCCTCCTTGCGCATTCAGCGCAGCACCTTCCCCGGATTCATCAGATTGAGCGGATCGAGCGCGGTCTTCACGGCGCGCATCAGCGCGAGCTCGACTTCGCTCTTGTAGTGCGCGCTCTCGTCGACCTTCAACTGGCCGAGGCCGTGCTCCGCACTGATCGTGCCGCGATGGCGCGCGACGCTGTCGTAGACGATGCGGTTCAGGGTTTTCTCGTTTTCCGCGAGGAAACGCCTGGCGTCGCCGCCCTCGGGCGCCTGCACGTTGTAGTGCAGATTGCCGTCGCCGAGGTGGCCGAACGTGACCATGCGCGCGCCGGGCACCGTGCGCGCGATTTCGGCGTCGGTTTCCTCGATGAAATGGCCGATGCGCGAGATCGGCACGCCAATGTCGTGCTTCACGTTCAAGCCTTCCTGCGCCTGCGCGAGCGGAATGTGCTCGCGGATGTTCCAGAACGCCTGCGACTGCGCGAGGCTCTCCGCGACGACGGCGTCGTCGACGAGGCCCGCTTCGAGCGCCGCTTCCATGAGGCGCTCGAAGAGCGCGCGGCCGTGCGCTTCGCTCTCGTTGTCGGAGAGCTCGAGCAGCACGACTTGTGCATGGCGCTGCTGGAACGGGTAGCGCAACTGCGGGAAATGCCGGCCGACCAGTTGCATGCAGAAGTCCGACATCAGCTCGAAACCGGTCAGGAGCGGTCCCGCAAAGCGCTGCGCGAGCGCGAGGAAGTCGAGCGCGGCGTGGGCCGAGCCAAGCCCCGCGAGCGCCGTGACGCGCGCGGCCGGCTGCGGATGCAGCTTCATGACGGCGGCGGTGATGATGCCGAGCGTGCCCTCCGCACCGATGAAGAGATCGCGCAGATCGTAGCCCGTGTTGTCCTTGCGCAGGCCGCGCAGGCCCTCCCAGAGCTCGCCTTGCGGTGTCACGACTTCGAGGCCGAGGCACAGCTCGCGCGTGTTGCCGTAGCGCAGCACGCCGGTGCCGCCCGCGTTGGTCGAGAGATTGCCGCCGATCGTGCAACTGCCTTCGGCGGCGAGCGAGAGCGGGAAGAGACGCCCGGCCTCGGCGGCGCGCGCCTGGACCTCGGCGAGAATCACGCCCGCTTCGACGGTGATCGTGTTGTTGTGCGCATCGATCTCGCGCACGCGATTCAGGCGCCGCAGGCTCAGCACGGCCTCGCGGCCGCTCGTGTCGGGCGTCGCGCCGCCCGCGAGACCGGTGTTGCCGCCCTGCGGCACGAGCGCGACGCGATGCTCGTGCGCGAGCTTGACGATGGCGGCCACTTCTTCGGCGCTCGCGGGACACAGCACGGCGCACGCGGCGCCCTGGTAGCGCTTGCGCCAGTCGGCGAGGTAGGGCGCGGTGTCGTGGGCGTCGGTCAGCACGTGTTGCGCGCCGATGGCGGCGGCGCAGGCGTCGAGGAAGGCGGGGTGGGCGAGTGCGGGGCTTGCGGTCATGGCGGGTGAGTCGTCTCCGGGGCGGGGCGGCGGCGCGGGGGCGCGCCTGCGGTCGGCAGCCGGGATGCGGTTTCTGGCTAAAGGGGCTAAGGGGTTAGTGTGACACGCCGGGGGATCGGGTGGTGGAGGCGCGAGCGGGTGCTGCGCGCACCTGCCGGGTCTTCACGCGCCTTCGCGCCTCGCGCGCCGCGCGGCGCGCTTGAACGGCGCGACATACGCGAGCGCGCAGCCGAAGAACCCGAGCGCCAGCGCGACTTCGATCCAGCCGAGCAGGTTGCCGGGCGCGGGGTCGGTCATGCCGCGCACGATGCCTTCGGCGAAATAGAGCAGCACCAGCATCGACGCCCATTGCAGCGTATAGAGGCTGCGCCGCAGCACGCCGGGCAGCGCGGCGGCAAGCGGCAGCGCCTTGAGTACGAGCGCGCTGCCGCCGGGGCGCAGCGGCGCGAGCCGCCATTCCCAGGCGATGCACAGCAGCGTGAGCGCGGCGAGCATGGCGAACGCGCCGAGCGCGACGGTACGGCGCTCGGCGATGCCGGCTGGCGCGCGGGCCGGAAAGGCTTGCATGGGCGGCTCCGTGGCGCCGGCCGGAACAGGCCGGCGCCGCAAAATATCAAATGACGGTAAAGTGCGCGACCGTGCGGCGCGCGAACCAGACCTGCGATGCGCCCGATACGTGAGGCGTATGCCCGGCGTCCACGCTGCCGGTTTTGCCTCGCGCATCGCGGCGCGGACCCTCGCTCATGGCCGCTCGCCCTGCGAGAGCGCCAGCGACGCCCGCGCGAGCCGCACGCCGAGCGCCACCGCAAGCGTCTTTTCGTCGGCGCTGAGGCCATGACTGCGGCCATCGGCGCGCGCGTGATGCGAGGCGCCATAGGGCGTGCCGCCGCCTTGCGTGGAGGTGAGCGCGCTTTCGGTGTAGGGAATGCCGACGAGCAGCATGCCGTGATGCAGCAGCGGCAGCATCATCGAAAGCAGCGTGCTCTCCTGGCCGCCATGCAGGCTGCCCGTGGACGTGAACACGCAGGCGGGCTTGCCCGCGAGCGCGCCCGAGAGCCATTGCGGCGTGGTGCCGTCGAGGAAATACTTGAGCGGCGCCGCCATGTTGCCGAAGCGCGTGGGCGAGCCGAGCGCGAGGCCCGCGCACTCCTCGAGATCGCGCAACTCCGCGTAGGGCGGGCCGTCGTCGGGAATGTCGGGTGCGGTGGACTCGCAGACCGTCGATACGGGCGGCACCGTGCGCACGCGCGCTTCGGCGCCAGCCACGCTGTCGATGCCCTGGGCGATGGCGCGCGCGAGCTCGCGGGTGGCGCCATGGCGGCTGTAATAGAGCACAAGAATCGGTTTCATCGGGCCTCGTCGGTGGACGGGATATTATAGGGGTTGGGTCGCCGCGCGTTTGCCGCGCGGCGTTCGCCCACGAGATGCGGCGGCGCGCCGTCTGGAGAAGGCAGGCCAATGGATGTGTTGTCGAGATTACGGATCGATCTGGATATCGTGAAGCGGCTCGCGCGCTTCGCGATGCGGCGCAGCCGCGAAGACCGCATTCCGCAAGTGGCGGGCAGCCTCACGTTCACGACCTTGCTCTCGCTCGTGCCGCTCGCCACGGTCGCGTTCGCGCTGTTCACCGCCTTTCCGATCTTCGCGTCGTTCCAGAATTCGCTGCAGGGCTTTCTCGCCGATCACCTGATGCCGGCGCAGATCAACAGCCAGATCTTCATGTACCTGAACCAGTTCGCGTCGAAGGCCAAGGGCCTCACGACGATGGGCATGATCGTGCTGTTCGTCACCTCGGTCATGACGATGATGACGGTCGAGTCGGCGTTCAACGTGATCTGGCGCGTGCGCAAGGCGCGGCCGTTCGCGCAGCGCGTGCTGGTGTACTGGGCGATCCTCACGCTCGGGCCGATCCTGATCGGCGTGAGCCTCTCGATCTCGTCGTATCTGTTCACGCGCTCGGCCGCGCTCGCCACCGAGCAGCACGTCTCGATGCTGTTCGACTGGATGCTGATGGGCGCCTCGATGCCGCTCACGGCGCTCGCGTTCACGATGCTCTATGTCTATCTGCCGAACTGCCGCGTGGAGTGGCGCGATGCCGTGGTGGGCGGCGTGGCGGCGGCCGTTGCGTTCGAGCTGGCCAAGCGCGGCTTCGGGCTCTACGTGCGGCGCATCCCCACTTATACGGCCGTGTACGGCGCATTCGCGGCGGCGCCCATGTTCCTGCTGTGGATGTATCTGAGCTGGTTCATCACGCTCGTGGGCGCGATGATCACGTCGGCGTTGCCCGAGATCCGCACCGGGCGCTTTAACCGGCCGCGTTTTCCGGGCAGCGATCTGCTGGACGCGCTCGAATTGCTCGCGGGCCTCGCCGAGGCGCGCGACGCGGGCCAGCCCGGCAGCACCGCCGAGCAGCTCGCGCAACTGCTGCGGCGCGACCTCGCCACCGTCACGCGGCTCGTGGGGGATCTGGAGGAGGACGAACTGATCGGGCGGCTCGAAAAGGACGGCGAGAAGCCGCACTACGTGCTCGTGGCGAACCCCGCGCGTATCTCGGTGGAGCGCATTTACGCGCGCTTCGTGATCGATCGGAAGGAACTCGCGTATCAGCTCAAATCGAGCGATATCGACGCGGCAATGCTGCTAGGCGCGCTGGATAACGACAAGCTCTCGATTTCGCTGGCCTCGCTGCTCGCGGCGCGGCGCGAGCTGGCGCGCCTTGCCGAGGCGGGGGCGGACCATCCGGCGTTGCCGCATCCGGCGGCTTGAGGACGCTTCGGGACGCTTTAGGGGAAACACGCGCGCCGCCCGGAACGGGTTCGTTCGGGCGGCGGCGTTTGCTTCGTGCCGCTAGATCGAAATCTTTCCGCGGCAGATATCCGAGAACATGACCCAATCGCCCATCAGGCTGTAGATGGGATGACGGAAGGTGGCCGGGCGGTTCTTCTCGAACGCGAAGTGGCCGACCCAGGCGAACCCGTAGCCGCATAGCACGGCGGCGGGCAACCAGAGCCAGTGGCCCGTGGCGATCGCCATGGCGACACAGCCGATCACGCCCAGCGAGCCGATGAAATGGAGCCGCCGCGACATGAGGTTGCTGTGCTCGCTCAGATAGAACGGGTAGAACTGCGCGAAATTCGCGAAGTGCTCGGTCTGGGTGGGGTGACTCATCGTCTCCTCCTCTGCGCATGACGTGCCGCTGCGCAAGGGTCGCTCATGCAATTATTCTGCGGCGATCCGAACGACCGTGCAACTGGGGCCGACAGCAGGCTCTCAGCCGTCCGATTAACCGTTCCCCACATGGTGTATGTACTGCACCGCAAAACCGTACAGCGCATCGAGCGTTGTGTCGGGCTGTTCCGTCATCAACGCGTGCCCTGCGTCCAGCTTCACCGTATCGACGGTTACGCCAGCCTGCGCGAGCGCAGCCGCAAGCGCGCCCGCCGCGCGCGGCGGGGTCATCATGTCGCGCTGGCCGACCAGCAGGCGCACCGGACAGCGCACCTTGGCCGCGCTCGCGAGGCCGTCCCCGTAAGCGTTGCAGGCCGCGAAGTCGGTGTGAAAGAGCTGCGCTTCGCCCCGCGCCGAGACGCGTTCCATGAGCCGCCGGTTCATGCCGCGCAGCCAGAAGCCGGGACCGGGGCTCGAAGGCTTGGCGGCGAGCGTCGAGTGCGACCACGCGTTCACGAGCGCGATGGCCTCGGGCTCGCGCTCGCGCGCGGCCTCGAGCAGCGCGGGGGAGACGGCCATTGGCACGGCCGTGGCGAGCAGCGCGATGGCGCTCGCGCGCTGGGGATGGCGCGCGGCGAATTCGAGCGCGACGAGCGAACCCATGCTGTGCCCGGCGACGAACGCGCGGTCGACCTTGAGCGCTACGAGCAAGGCGTCGAGCCAGTCGGCGAGCGCACCGATGCTCGCGAGCGCCGGCCCCGCGCTGCGCATATGGCCCGGCAGGTCGACGGCCAGCACGCTGAAGCCGTGATGCGCAAAGTAGCGCGATTGCAGCGCCCAGACGCTGTGGTCGTGCTGCGCCCCATGGACGAACACGGCCACCGGCCGGGCCGGATCGAACGGGCGTCCGCCCGTGTAGGCGTAGACGGCTTTGCCTGCGACTTCGACGATCATGACGCCTCCTTGCCCGCCGGGGCCTGGGCGGCGGGGGCCGGCTTCTGCGCGGTTTTCTGCGTGGCCTTGAGCGCCCGCTTGAGATCGTCGATCAGGTCGTCGGGGTCTTCGAGCCCGATCGAAAGGCGGATCGTGCCCGCGCCGATCCCCGCCGCGGCGAGCGCGGCCTCGTCCATGCGGAAGTGCGTGGTGGAGGCGGGGTGGATCACGAGCGAGCGCGCGTCGCCGACGTTCGCGAGATGCGAGAAGAGCGAGAGCGACTCGATGAAGCGCTTGCCGGCCTCGCGGCCGCCGGCCAGATCGAAACTGAACACGGCGCCCGCGCCGCGCGGCAGCAGGCGCTTGGCGAGCGCGTAGTCGGGATGCTCCGGCAACTCGGGGTAGGCCACCGATTGCACGGCGTCGTGCGCGGCGAGAAACTCGACGACGCGCCGCGTGTTCGCCACGTGCCGCTCCATGCGCAGCGGCAGGGTCTCGATGCCTTGCAGGAGCTGCCACGCGGCCTGCGGATGCAGGCACGCGCCGAAGTCGCGCAAGCCTTCGCGGCGCGCGCGCAGGAGGAACGGCGCGACGCTGCTTTCCTCGCTGAATACCATGCCGTGAAAGCCGGCATAGGGCTCGGTGAGTTCGGGGAAGCGGCCCGAGGCGTCGAAGTCGAAGGTGCCGCCGTCCACCAGCACGCCGCCGATGGTCGTGCCGTGGCCGCCCAGGAATTTCGTGGCCGAGTGATAGACGAAATC
The DNA here is from genome assembly GCF_905220245.1 of Paraburkholderia sp. J63. Lineage (NCBI taxonomy): Bacteria > Pseudomonadati > Pseudomonadota > Betaproteobacteria > Burkholderiales > Burkholderiaceae > Paraburkholderia > Paraburkholderia sp. J63. Next base: position 70,642 of record NZ_CAJMZF010000041.1, read on the forward strand.
GGCGCCGTGCTCGAACGGTCGCAGCAGCCACGGCGTCGTGAAAGTCGAATCGACGAGCAGCGGCACGCGGTGCTCATGCGCGATCTGCGCGACGCTGGCGATGTCGAGCACGTCGAGCCCCGGATTGCCCAGCGTTTCGCCGAACAGGAGGCGCGTCTCGGGCCGCAGCGCCGCGCGCCAGGCGTCCAGGTCGCCCGGCTTCACGAAGGTCGTTTCGATGCCGAAGCGGCGCAGCGTGTAGTCGAGCAGGTTGTGCGAGCCGCCGTAGAGCGCCGTGGACGCCACGATGTGCGAGCCCGCGCCCATCAGCGTGGCGATGGCCAGATGCAGCGCCGCCTGGCCGCTCGCGGTGCCGATCGCGCCCGCGCCGCCTTCGAGCGCGGCGACGCGCTCCTCGAACACGGCGACCGTGGGGTTCGAGATGCGCGAGTACACGTGGCCTGCGCGCTCCATATTGAAGAGCGCTGCGGCGTGATCGGTGTCGCGGAACGTGAACGACGTGGTCTGATAAATCGGCGTCGCGCGGGCGCCGGTGACGGGGTCGGGCGTGGCGCCGGCATGCAGCGCGAGCGTGTCGAAGCGTGGGTCGGACATCGTGGCAGCACGGCCGGCGCGAACCGGCGTCGGGTGAAAGGTGCAGGCATCGTAACACCGGCCAGCGCGTGCCAGGGACGCATCGCCGGGGTGGGCGGCGAGCGCGAGCCGGCTTGCCGCCCGCCTCGCATGGGCTGGCGAGCGCGGGAGGTGTTGTCCAGACGGCATAGGGTAAATGGCCGATGCCTCGCCGCCAGGTTTGCGAGAACTCAGGCGTTTGAGCGCTCCAACAGGTCATTTCGGGGGTGATTCAGATCAGATTTGCGCGTTTAGGCCCGCTTTGGCGCGTCTTTCCTTTTACCGGCCTTTCCGATAGCATCGAAAAGAGGTAGTTATTCCTTTTCAGCATCTCCCCCACGACCGGCGACATCGCCGGCAACATTTTTTGCATGGGATGGTCCCAGGCAGCCTTGCTGCCGGGTCCATCGACACAGGAGACACATCATGCGTGTGAGCGACATTCTCAAAGTCAAGGGCAATACGCTCTACACCGTTACGCCCGACACGTCGCTGCACGACGCGGTGAATACCATGGCCGAGCGCGACATCGGCTCGCTTGTCGTCATGGAGTACGGCGACCTGGTCGGCATGCTCACGTTCCGCGAGATCATTCTCACGCTGCGCACGAACGGCGGCAGCGTGGGCACCACCACGATCCGCAAGGTCATGGACGATCACCCCATTACGTGCACGCCCGAAACCGAAGTCGACGAAGTGCGCCGCATGATGCTCGAGCACCACGTGCGCTATCTGCCCGTCATGGAAAGCCGCTCGCTCATGGGCGTGATCTCGTTCTACGACGTCGCGAAGGCGGTGGTGGAGGCGCAGGGCTTCGAAAACAAGCTGCTCAAGGCCTATATTCGCGACTGGCCCGAAGAGGAGCAGCATTCGGGGCGTTGATTCCGGCGCTGCGCGCGAATACCAGCGCGCGGGGTAAGCGGCTGCGAAGCAGCGGCGCAAACCCGCATGAACCGGCTCAAAAAAGCGCGCGTCCGGCGCGCTTTTTTGCGTCTGGCATCCCACTCCCACAAACTGAATTCGACTCGATGAGCGAAAGTCCGATGCCCGTCGCGCAGCGCGCGGCCCGCGAAGCGAGCGGCCATGGCTCGCAGTTCGCGCTGCTGCGCCAGCGCCGCTTTGCGCCGTTTTTCTGGACGCAGTTCCTCGGCGCGATGAACGACAACGTCTTCAAGATCGGCTTCACATCGCTCGTGACCTATCAGGCGGCGCGCTTTTCGGGCGTCGATCCGAAGACGGTGGCGTTCCTGATCTCGGCCATCTTCATCGTGCCGTTCGTGCTGTTTTCCGCCACCTCGGGGCAGATCGCCGACAAGTACGACAAGGCTGTGCTCACGCGCTGGGTCAAGACCTTCGAGATCGCGGTGATGCTGATCGGCGCCGCGGGCTTCTGGATGCACAGCGCGCCGCTGCTCTATCTGTGCACCTTCCTGATGGGTGTGCATTCGACCGTGTTCGGGCCCATCAAATACGCGTACCTGCCGCAAAAACTCGCCGAGGACGAACTCGTCGGCGGCAACGGGCTCGTGGAGATGGGCACCTTCGTGGCGATCCTGATCGGGACCATCGTGGGCGGCATCGCGGCCGGCATCGGCGCGTCCGACGGTGCGGCTAATGCCGTTTCCGCCGCGGCCCTCGCCGGGCCGCCTGCCGGCGCGTGGTGGCTCGGCGGCATGTGCATCGGCATTGCGCTGATCGGTCGCGTGGCCAGCGCGTTCGTGCCGCCTTGCGCGGCGCCGCAGCCGGGCTTGCGCATCAACTGGAATCCGTTTTCCGAGACCTGGCGCAATCTGCGCCTCGCGCATGGCAATCGCACCGTATTCCTGAGCCTGCTCGGGATTTCGTGGCTGTGGTTCGTCGGCGCGACCTTTCTGGCCTCGTTCTTCAACTTCGCGAAGGACGTGCTGTCGGCCGATCCCGACGTCGTGACCTTGCTGCTCGCCATGTTTTCGCTCGGCATCGGCACAGGCTCGCTGCTGTGCGAACGGCTTTCGCGACGGCGCATCGAGATCGGCCTCGTGCCGCTCGGCTCGATCGGCATGAGCGTGTTCGGCATCGACCTGTTCTTCGCGAGCCATGCGCTGCCCGCGGCGGCCCATCTGCTTTCGGTGGGCGAGTTCGTGCGCACGCTCGCGCATTGGCGCGTGCTGGCCGACCTGTTCCTGCTCGCGATGTTCGGCGGCTTCTACAGCGTGCCGCTCTACGCGCTGATCCAGAGCCGCAGCGCGCCGAGTCACCGCGCGCGCATCATCGCCGCGAACAACATCCTCAATTCGCTGTTCATGATCGTTTCGGCGCTCATGGCGATGGCGCTGACGGCGGCAGGCGTCGGCATTCCCGGCATCTTTCTGACGACCGCGCTGCTCAACATCGTCGTGGCCGCCTACATCTACACGCTCGTGCCCGAGTTCCTGCTGCGCTTCGTGGCCTGGGTGCTCGTGCACACAATCTATCGCGTGCGGCTCGTTCATGCCGAACGCATTCCGGCCCAGGGCGCGGCCGTGCTGGTCTGCAACCACGTGAGCTATATCGATGCAGTGGTCATCATGGCCCAGAGCCCGCGGCCGATCCGCTTCGTGATGGATCACCAGATTTTCCGCTCGCCGCTGCTCGGCTGGCTGTTCCGCCAGGCCAAGGCGATTCCGATCGCGCCCGCGCACGAGGACCCGGCGCTGCTCGCGGCGGCCTACGAGCGCTGCGCCGCCGCGCTGGCCGAGGGCGAGCTCGTCTGCATCTTCCCCGAAGGCAAGCTCACGAAGACCGGCGAGATGAATCCGTTCCGCCACGGCGTGACGGAGATCCTCAAGCGCCATCCCGCGCCGGTCGTGCCGATGGCGCTGCGCGGGCTCTGGGGCAGCCTGTTCTCGCGGCATGCGGCGTCGGGGCAGGAGCGGCCGCGCCGGCGCGGCCTGACGAGCCGGCTCACGCTGGCCGTGGGTGAGCCGGTGGCGCCCGGCGAGGTCACGGCCGAAGCGTTGCAACGGGCCGTGGCCGAGTTGCGGGGCGCACGGCGCTGAATGCAGCGGGAAGCCGCGTGCCGCGCCCCGTACAAGCCGGGCGGGCCGCCGCGCGGGCTGGCATAATGCTGGATTCCCCGATTCACTTTGGACGACCGCCATGTCCGGCAACACGCTCGGTACGCTTTTCACCGTCACCACCTTCGGCGAATCCCACGGCCCGGCCATCGGCTGTGTCATCGACGGCTGCCCGCCCGGCATGGCGCTCACCGAAGCCGACATCCAGATCGATCTGGACCGCCGCCGTCCCGGCACGTCGCGCCACGTCACGCAGCGCCAGGAAGAGGACAAGGTCGAGATCCTTTCCGGCGTTTTCGAAGGCGTCACGACGGGCACGCCCATCGCGCTCCTGATCCGTAACACCGACCAGCGCAGCAAGGACTACGGCAACATCGTCGAGACCTTCCGCCCAGGCCACGCCGACTATACCTACTGGCAGAAGTACGGCATTCGCGACTATCGCGGCGGCGGCCGCTCGTCGGCGCGTCTGACGGCGCCCACGGTCGCGGCCGGTGCTGTCGCGAAGAAGTGGCTACGCGAGCGCTTTGGCGTGGAAGTGCGCGGCTGCATGAGCGCGCTCGGCGAGATCGACGTGCCGTTCGTCGACTGGAAGCACGTACCTGAAAACCCGTTCTTCGCGCCGAATGCCGAGGTCGTGCCGCAACTCGAAGCGTATATGGATGCGTTGCGCAAGGACGGCGACTCGATCGGCGCGCGCATCGACGTGGTCGCGAGCGGCGTGCCGGTGGGCTGGGGCGAGCCGCTGTTCGACCGCCTCGACGCCGACATCGCGCACGCCATGATGGGCATCAACGCGGTGAAGGGCGTCGAGATCGGCGCGGGCTTCGCGAGCGTGGCGCAGCGCGGCTCCGAACACGGCGACGAACTCACGCCCGGCGGCTTTCACAGCAATCATGCGGGCGGCGTGCTCGGCGGCATTTCGACGGGGCAGGACATCACCGTTTCGATCGCGATCAAGCCGACCTCGAGCATCCGCACGCCGCGCCGCTCGATCGACAAGACGGGCGATCCGGCCACGGTCGAGACCTTCGGCCGCCATGATCCGTGCGTGGGCATCCGCGCGACGCCCATCGCCGAGGCGATGCTGGCGCTCGTCCTGATCGACCATGCGCTGCGCCATCGTGCGCAGAACGGCGACGTCGTCGTGACGACGCCGAAGATCCCGGCCAGCGACGTCTGATCGGCCGTGCCAGCCGTGCCTGAGGCGACGTCCGTGCTCGCGCTGCCGGCCGGCGTGACGCTGCCTTCGCCGGCTTCGGCCGACGATCCGCTCTCACCGTTGCTCGCCCGCGTCGCGCAGGTCGATGCGCGCGCAACCGATTGGCTCGCGCTCGGACGCGCCTTGCAGGCGCGCGCCGGCGGAGCAATCGATCATCTGCGCGCGGCGCTGTTCGCCTTCACGCGCGCCGCGCAACTCGATTCCGTTGCCGATCCGAAACTCATGCACGAGCTCGCGCAGACGGCTTTCGTCACGCGCGAGTGGCCACTCGTGGAGGCGTCGTGTGCGGCGTTGCTCGAGCGTGACCCGAACGACGCGAACGCGCTCGTCTGGCGCTCGGCGGCCGCGCAGGCGTGCAACGATTTCGCGCGCGCCGAAGCGCTGTTGCGCACCGCGGCGCACATCGTGCCGAATCATCCCGTGGTCCTGCACAAGCTCGCGCTTTGCGTGAAGGAGCAGGCGCGCTTTGCCGAGGGCGAGGCGCTGCTGCGCGAGGTCCTTTCGCTCAAGCCGGACAATCCCCACGCGCGCTTCGATTTATCGGAGCTGGAGATGCGCGCGGGCCGCTATGCGCAAGGCTGGGAGCATTACGAGGCGCGCCTCGAACTCGATGGCGACGGCAACGGCGCACGCGCCGCGCTGGCTTCGATCGGCGCGCCTTGGCAGGGAGAATCGCTGGCGGGCCGCACGCTCGTGGTCTACGGCGAGCAGGGCAATGGCGACTGTCTGTGGGCGTTCCGCTTCCTCGCGCCGCTGGCCGGGCGCGCGCGCCGCGAAGGCGGACGCGTGGTCCTCGGCTACGCCGGGCCGATGCGGCACTTGTTCGAGCGCATGCTGCCGCCGGACGTCGCGCTGGAAGATTCGCTGATGACGCGCCCCGATTACCACTGCGGCCTGATGAGCCTGCCGTTGCGGCTGGGCGTCTTCGATCCGGCGGGGTGGGGCGCGCCGTATTTGCGCGCCGACCCGGCACGGGTGCAAACGTGGCGGCCGCGCGTCGCGCAGGCCATGCCGGCGGGCGGCCGCTCGGTCGCCCTGGTCTGGAACGGCAATCCCACGCATACGCGCGACGCACGCCGCTCGATTCCCGATGCCGAGCTTGGCGCGCTGTTTTCGGTGCCGGGCCTCACGTTCTTCGCCCTGTCGCCGGGACGCGGCGCGGCTGTCGAAGCATGGCGCGCGCGCGGCGCGAATTTCGTCGACCTGACCGGGCAGTTCGAGGCCGGTTTCGACGACGTGGCGGCGCTGATTGCGAGCGTCGACCACGTGGTGACGATCGACAGCGGTCCCGTGCATCTGGCCGGCGCGCTCGGGGCGCCGACGAGTCTGCTCATCGACCATATTTCCGCATGGTTCTGGGGCAGCGAAACGGCGCGCACGCCCTGGTACGACTCGATCGAACTATTCCGGCAGCCGGCGGTGGGCGAGTGGGGGCCGGCGCTCGCACGGGTGAGGGCGCGGCTGGAGGCGCTGGCGGCGAGCTGATCGCTCGGTCGGCTTCGAGCGGCATTTACCGCGCCCGACTGCATGAAACGACAAAGCCGCTCCGAGGAGCGGCTTTGTTTTCCCTGTTTCCGTGCT